>PWNQ01000006.1 GCA_003557725.1 Bacteroidales bacterium
CCGCTGAAAATCAGCTTTGCCCCATCCCTAAAGGGTGGCTGATTTTCAGCGGCTTCACCCTTTAGGGTCCGGGGCAAAAAGCCGCTGAAAATCAAAAGTAACCTTTTTAGACTGGACTCATGAGTTGAATCTAAAGATGCGATTAATTTCATTGGCTAAAAATCGAATGTATCCTTTTCATACCGGACGCAATGATTATCTCCGGGCTGAAAACCTTTATCATTTTTATTGCAGCAAAAATAATCAATGAGCCCGTTATGGAAGCACAATATTTTTCTCTTCTGAAGGTCAGGCAATTCTCACTTCATAAGTAGGTCGGCGGCATTTTCGGTACAGAAAAAGGGGAAACTCACTATGGCGATCATTATTTTAGAAAAGAGTTATTACTTTTATGCCCTTTGTACCCTTATGAATCGATCTGATCTGTTGGTATTTTTTATTATGGTGCTGCTGTTGGCAACGGCGCGCCCTGCCGTGGGACAAGCTTTTTCCACCCTGCGGGAAAAGGCCCTTGCGGTGTCGGGGGATACCACTGTGATTGACAGCTTGCCCATTGTACCCGGCAGCATGGAAGTACTAACCCCATTAAAGCATGCTGACAGCTACAGGACAGACACTATAAACGGGTTGTTCATTGTTACCGATCCGGTCAAATTTTTTTCAGATGATGATACGGTTACCGTCACCATACGCTACCGTGTATTTAACATCAAATTAAATATGCGCTGGGATCCGGTATATGATCCTGACGGGGTCCGTCAGGAAGAGCCTGTTTCGAAACCATTTTCCTTTGGCCGCCCGCCCGGGGCGGAGCAGGATTTTCTGGATCTGGGTGATTTGGAGCGATCGGGGGCCATTAGCCGTGGGTTTTCCGTAGGGAGCCGCCAGGATCTTTCCATGAGTTCCAATATGGACCTTCGGCTGGAGGGGCCTTTAACCGATGATATCCTTGTACGTGCCGTCATTACCGACCATAATATCCCGGTACAACCGGAAGGGACCACCCAGCAGATACAGGATTTTGACAGGGTATATATAAAACTGGAAAAGGGGCCACACCAGTTATGGGCCGGGGATCTGGAATTTGCCCAGACAAAGGATCGCTTTTTGCGCTACCGCCAAAAGGCACAAGGCATTCAACTGCGCACGCAGCTTAATCCGGGAAAAGACAAAGACCATACGCTGCACGTTTCTGCCGGAGCGGCCCTTTCAAAAGGGAAGTATGCCCGGAACCAGATAGAAGGGATGGAAGGGAACCAGGGGCCATATAGCCTTAAAGGGAATAACAACGAGCGGTTTATCATTGTCCTGTCGGGCTCAGAGCGGGTATTCGTGAACGGAAAAGAACTAAAACGGGGAGAAGATCAGGATTATATCATCAATTACAATACGGCGGAACTCACCTTTACCCCTTCCGTTCTCATCACTAAAGACAGCCGTATAGTGGTGGAGTTTGAATATTCCGAGCGCAACTACGCCCGGAGCATGTTTGTGGTTAACACAGATTATAAGGCAGACCGCCTGGAGCTTTCCTTTAACTATTTCAACCAGAGCGATCTGAAAAATCAGCCCTATGATATGGAGATCAATGACACCATCAGAGACATATTATCCCAGGCGGGCGACGATCCTATGAAGGCGGTGATGCCGGGAGTGGAACGTGTTCCATTTTCTCCGGATATGATCTTGTATAAAATGACCGACACGCTGGGTTATGACTCTGTTTTGGTATACAGCACTGATCCAGATAGCGCCCGCTATCGTGCACGTTTTACCCATGTAGGAGAGGGTAACGGGCATTATGTTTTGGCCCAAACGGCGGCAAACGGCAGGGTATACCAGTGGGTTGAGCCCCAGGGAGGTATTCCTCAGGGGGAGTATATGCCGGTACGGCTGCTGGCTGCTCCGGAGAAAAGAGAGGTTCTGGCCCTTTCGGCAAAGTATGAGCTCACCAGGACTACCAGCGCAGGCATTTCCTTATCTGCGTCCAACCGTGATAACAACCTGTTTTCAGAGAAGGACTATGAGGATAATAAAGGGCTGGCATCGGAGGTATGGATATCCCGTCAGGTTCCCTTTCAAGCGCCATCCGGTTTACCAGAAGCGTTATGGCAAACCCGTGGCGGCCTGATGATGGTTCACCGCCATTACACTCCGGCAAGCCGTTTCCGGAGCCCGGAGTTTGAGCGCGACTGGCATCTTGGGGGGCCTCTGTCCCATAATGAGTTTAGCAGTTCCATCCGCAGCAGCCTCACTCTGAAAAACACCGGTAATGCAAGCCTTTCCCATAAGTACCTTCAACGGGGCGATGCGGTTCATCGTCACCGTTATTCTACAGAGGGCCAGTTAACCAGCAGCGGATATTTTATCAACTGGGAGGGCAGCCTTCTGCAGGGTGCTGATCCGTCTCTGGAGAATCACTTTCTTCGACACCGGGTCCGGGGCGGAAAGCAATTGGGCTACTTTACCCTTAGCCTGGATGAAGACTATGAGCACAGCACGGTGATCTATCCCGGCGACAGCATTGGAGGAAATAGCTTTGGACACCAGGCTTACGGAGCTGAGATGTCCACCCCGGACACCAGCGCCATGCAGGCAACCGTGCGCTATGAACACCGCAAAGACCAGCTCCCTTCAGCAGGAAAAATGCGGCATTCATCCACCTCAAACCAGGTGTCTGTGGATATGCAATGGCAGATACGAAGGAACCAAAACCTTTCCATGCGGGCAGGACTACGGCAGCTGGTAATTAACGATACCCTCAGCCCGCATAAGCCGGAAGAGAACCTTAATGCCCGGATCCGCCACTCGGGACAATTGGCCAATGGCGCCATCACCACACAAACCTTTTATGAAAGCGGGTCGGGAATGGAAGTAAAAAAGGACTTTACCTATATGGAAGTAAGCCCCGGACAAGGGGTGTATCAATGGATAGACTATAACAACAATGGCATCAAAGAGCGGGATGAGTTTGAGGTGGCTGTCTTTCAGGATCAAGCCAATTATATCCGGGTGTATGTACCCACGGATGATTATATCCGGGTGTTTAACAATCAGTTTTCAGAGGTTCTGACCATTCGTCCTTCCAGGGTTTGGCATGATGACCAGCAGTGGTTCAAGCGGTTTGCATCACTTTTTTCCAGCAGGACCACCTACCGTATCCTTCAGAAAAACCAACTTTCAGATCCTTTAAGGGCCTACAATCCATTTTATAAATCCGGGGATGAAGAAGCGCTAATCACGCTAAATGAGCAGTTGCGCAATGTGATTTACTTTCAGCGCAATCATGCAGTATTTGGGATGCACTGGGAATATACGTTCAATGAAAACAAGACCCTTCTTGCCAACGGCCGGGAGTGGCAGCAGAAAGGCAGCAACCGGATAAATGTACGCTGGAACCTCTCGCGTCAGTTCCGTTTGCTTTCCGTATTGGGTAAGGAGCAGCGCAGTCGGGACCGGGAATTTTTCCGGCACCGGTCGTTCCACCTGGAGTCATACCTAATGGAGCACACCCTTAGCTTTCAGCCTTCCATAAACTTACGGATCAGTGGGAGCGTAAAAGCGGAGCAGAAAGAGAATATCTTAGCTACGGGTGAAACGGCAGATATCTATGATTATGGTCTGGAACTACGCAGCAGCAGCAGAGAACGGGGCACCATGCAGGTAAGCTTATCCTATTTGAACATTGATTACCGTGGGGATCGCGGTGGCAATCTGGAATATGAAATGCTCCGGGGATTTAACAGCGGGAATAACTTCCGCTGGATAGTAAGCCTTCAGCGTCGTCTGACCCAACACCTTCAACTGGATTTTCAGTATGACGGCCGTAAAACACCGGGCGCAAATACTATCCATACCGGCCGGATACAGGTAAGAGCAACCTTCTGAAAATTCCAAAGAACAAAGGGGCTAATCAAGTACCATAGTTCCCTGCCCCACTTCCTGGTCATCCACAAAAATAACCACAGTGTATGTGCCGGGCATAATATCTTTCACATGCTCATCCTTTTCCCAGTAAACGCAATGTTGCTGCTGTTCGTTTTTGTAATTAACGGGGAGTTTGATAGAGTACTGTAATCGTTCATTGTTATAATAGAAGTAATCATCTTTTCGGTGATATAGCACCTCATTATCCGGTCGGGCGATGCGTATATACACATTTTTTTCACCGGGATCAGCCAGCAGGTTCTCACTGATGGTAAAACACACCCGGATCTTATCCAGGCGTCTGGGATTGGTGGTCACCCGTTCGGTATCCCTTAGCCATCCTCCTACGCGGATGGCATCCACATTCACATTATACGCTTTAAGCATGGCGCCAATGTTCACCCTGTCTTCCAGGTGCTGCTTTTCTTCCGTGACGATTTGCTTTTCCACTTTCGTTTCCCTCACCTGCTTTTTTATCTGCACGTTTTCGGCTTTCAGTTCGCGATTAACGGTAAACAGGGAGTCGATCTGCTGAACATAGCGTTTATGGGAGTTGCGCAGGTATTCCAATTTTCTTCTGACCCTCCAGTAGTCCGCTTCGATGGCTATTAGCCGTTCAATCTCTTTAGCCTTTTCCATGATCATGGAGTCACGCTCAGACAGCTCACCGGAAACCTCACTGTATGCTTCCCGTATCTCCTCATGTTCATCCATGAGCACCGCCAGCTCATCACTTAATTCCTGGGTAATATTATCTTTTTCCACAATCACCGTCCTCACCTCTGTTCTCACCTGCATAAGCTGCCACACCATTACCACTATAACCAGTAGCAATATTCCGATGATCCCCTGGTACAGGCGTTCTCTTTTTTTTGTACCGGTTTTGGCGCCGGTCTTGTCACCGGAACCTCCGGCAGTATTATCTGTAGTCATAGTGTACTTTATTATATAGCTGGAAAAGGCTGGAAAACATGGCAATAAAAACCACCGGGATAATGCTCCTTTTCGCGCTTGGATTTTGCTGCAAATTTATTTAATTTTATTGTGAAAACCACAAATAGTCACAAAATAATCCACCTATGTCGCCCTTTTCCAAAAAACCTCATTCATTGTTAAGACGTCCATTGGGCGCATTATTTCAGCTGGTATACCCTGAGAGCTGCGTATATTGTGGTACGGGTCTGAGCATCAATGAAAGCATATTATGCTCCCGGTGCGAATTTCATCTTCCACTCACCGGTTTTCACATGCAGGCAGACAACCCTGTGGAGATGCTCTTCTGGGGCCGTACGGAACTGGTTTCGGCCACATCTCTGTTATACTTCCAGAAGGGAGAAATGGTACAGCAATTGATCCACAAGCTGAAATACCATCAAAGAAGCTACATCGGCGTTTACCTGGGCTATCTGTTAGGGCAACAGCTGAAAGAGTCCCCCCGCTTCAACCGCATCCGGAAAATCATCCCTGTTCCCTTGCATCCAAAGAAAATTAAACTCCGGGGATACAACCAAAGTGCTATGATAGCACTGGGAGTAGCCAGGGCCATGGAGGTTGACACGGATTTTTCCAGCCTGTTCAGGAAAGACCACTCACAAACACAAACCAAAAAGTCACGGTATGAACGGTGGGAAAACGTGAGCAAGATCTTTGAGCTGGCCCCCTCCTATAACACCCTGGAAAACTGTCATATTCTTCTTGTTGATGATGTGATCACCACAGGAGCTACCATTGAGGCTTGCGTAAACAAGTTGAACGACATCCACGAAATACGTGTGAGCGTGGCCTCTCTGGCTTGTCCGGCTCTTTGACAGGCATTTTTAATCCAGTCTTCCTCCCAGCACGGCAGCCTGCCGGTAGTCTTCCCTGTTGCCTTGCATGTCAAACACCTCCATATGCACAAGATATACCCCCACCGGCGCTTTTGTGGCCTGCTCCGTCATGCCGTCCCAGATAAACGTACCCTGTGTTTCCAACAGTACATTATTTTTTAAAATCCTCACTTCCTTTCCGTTGCGATCAAACACCCTTATATTACCAATATACCCGGGGTTATCCATCATATAATTAACAATAAGCACATCCCGGTATCCGTCACCATTGGGAGCAAAAACCGGATATTCCAGGGTCATCTCGCCCGAGTATGTTGTTCCAGTGGCATTATACTGGCTGTTTTGGAATCCCGGTGTGGCAAACCCGGCCGTTTCCGCAGCGGATATCCAATTGTCTTTTTGATGTGATGGAAGTTGAGGGCTGATACGCTCCAGCGAGACACCCCGGGTATCCTTCAACATGGGGCTGTGCATATCCCGGTGGTAGGATACCGAGTCGATGACCATACCGTTCCAGCTGTTCTGCAAAGTAACAATACCCCTTTCAGACAACAGGGAAGGCATCTGTGGCACCTGAAAGATTCGGTGCATCAAAGACCGCTTGTATGTCTTTGCCACTCCTCTTTGATCTTTGGTGAAACACCAAATATCTCCGTCAAAAAGCACCCGGTTATGGGGGTCCATCTCTGCTTCACTGGTGGCCGACAGGTCCCGGGGGTCTGTAAAGACCAGGTTCATATTAAACAAATACAATGGTTTACCGCTGTTATTAATGATCTCCACGAAGTCAGCCGCACCATGTGGGGGTTCAAAGAGTATTTCGTTGATCAGCACATCACCCGGCTTGGGAGCGTGTGGAACGGCCAGGGGCAGCACGGTTCTTTCCAGTACATTCCCGGCACAATCGGAAAAGGTATCAGTGACCACCAGCTCATACACATTATCCGGCGAGAGAGGGGCCGGCAGAACCAGCTTGAGGCGGGTGTGACAAGGCTCCATCAATTGAATCCCCACGCAAGGCCCCAGGCCTTTAACCTCAAAGGAGGACACCGGTGGAAGAGACAAGGGGTCCATGGTTTTATCCAGTTCAATAATAAACACGGAAGGGTTTTCATATATGGTACTTACATACCTGGGGGAGCGGGTATCCGGGTTGGGGCCATCCACCGAATTGGTTCTCCCGGGAGTGCCCCCTTGCGGCGCCTTGGAAGCCCGCCAGTTATCATAGCCCACACAGGGGTAGTCCGTATCGATCATCTCCAATGACCAGCCGCCGGCATCTTGTTTAAAATCATTCTTATACCATTGGTCACTATAGGTCACTGACGTGATCAGCCGGTTCAACGAATCCCGAAGGACCAATTCCGAACCACCATTAGGCAATATAAGGCTGCTTACAGTGGATACGGGACCATAAAATGCCATTTCCGCCAGGTCACGTTCATGGCAAACAATAACAAAACTGTCGGGAAGAATGGTCTGGTCTGATAAGGATTTGCTGCTGTAAGCGCTGTGATAGGTCAGGTTCCAGTTACCGATGTGCACGGGAAAGGGGGTGCGGTTTTTTAACTCCAGATAAACAGCATCCGGAAGCCCCTTGTCACCGGAAGGCCTGCACATGACCTCCGATATGACTACATCCTGATAACGTGGGACATATAAAGAAAAGGGAAATGATATCCCTGAAGCTGCATTTCCCGGACAGTCCACCACTGTATCCTGAACGGTCAGGGTGTAAACCACATTGGGTTGAATGGGCTGTTCCAGTCTCAGGATAACATCCCGGTATGCCGGCGGGACATTTTTAACATTCACAGGAGCAGGCATGCCCTGATCTATATGGTAAATGGCTGTATCATTGATGGCCAGGGAGTCCATAGATTTGGCGTAGCTCACTTTCAAATGCATGGAGTCCACAACCACCACATTGCTGATTCGGGGCGCATTGGTGTCGGGCTGATGGTCTTTCACCGAGTTATGCGATGCGGGTGTTCCGCCATACAGTGCCTTAGAGGCTGTCCAGTTTTCCATTCCTGCACAAAAGTTATTTGGATCGATCTGCTCCAGGGACCATCCTCCATTGTTTTTCTGAGGGTCCCCATACCAGGTATCCTTATAGTCCACATGATGTATTACCTGTCCGCGGTGGTTTTTCAGCACCAGCAAGGCCCCGGCATTGGCCAGGATCAGCGAGGAAAAGCCATATACCTGGCCATAGGGTTTAAACAGGTCTTTTTCGTCTTCACGGCACAGTATAAGGAAGGAATCGGGTTGCAGAGTGATGTTGCTCAAATCTTTCAGGGAGTTCCCCGCCTGCAGGGTCCATCCGTGCAGGCTGATTGGGTGGTCAGCCCGGTTATACAATTCAAGGAAATTGGCATTGGGCAATCCCACCGTGGGGTTTGGGTTTGCCATGATCTCATTGATCACTATGTCGCCCCGCTGTGCATCATAATACATAAAAGGCATAGCCGTATCCATAGTATTTCCCGCCAGGTCCACCACGCCATTTATGGCAAGCGTACAAGGGAGAGCAGAAACAAAAGGCTGATGGAATCGAATGGTAATTTTCCGGGCATCATCAGCATGCTGCATGGCCCATAAGGGGTTGCCGGGAACCGGAGAGGCAAAATAGTTATCCACGTTTTGGGCCGATGCGGTGGTAATGATCTCCGAAAACTCCAGCAAGAGTTCATGCTGATTAAGTACGGTAAGGTATTCCAGTTGCGGCGGGTGCACGTTGGGAGCATAATGGTCCACAATTATGTCATCAAAATAAAACCCGGTGGCATTGGACATGGTATACTGGCAGTAGAATCCAAACCATGATGTATTGCTGTAGGTGTGGTCATGTCCTGTGGCTTCCACCTGGAAGTTATGGCCTCCGGTGGGGTCGGTCATGATCATCCAGTTTCCGGCATGGTCGCGGGTAACCCTTACCCGCATTTCAAAAGCGCTGGCCACTTGCCCGTCAATACCTCGGCATACTACTGTTTCAGACTGCCCGTCCTGTCTTACCAGCTCGATAGCATCATCAGGGCCCGGCTCTCCGAACTGCAGGAAGTATCCGTTTACCGGGTTGTTTTTAATATCTTTTTCATCACTCATCAGGTACACGCGGGCATAATTATTTCCCGATGGGGGAAAGGTGAGCTTGAGCCAGAACTCCCATCGCGCACTATCGCCCAATGCATTGGCGGTAACCAGGTAAGATTTACCGGCGCCGGAGGTGTTCAACTGAAGCTGACCCTGACTATTAACCTTAAAATCAGCCGCATCACCGGTCCATGTGGGATTACTGGTAAAATTTCCGTTGGCAAAGTCATCCTCCACCTGGGCCAGGGCCACGGGAGAAACCCATAACAGGCACAAAAAAGCAATTAATCGGTTCATGTTTACAAGCATTTTGGTTCAGGATAATAAAATTACTAATTTTGCCCGGAATAACCAAAACATTTTGCATAAAAAACCCCATCACCCACTAATTGCATCCTAAACAGCCACCCCTTCGGGACCTGTCCCGAGGATTCGGGACCTGTCCCGAGGATTCGGGACCTGTCCCGAGGATTCGGGATTGAATGTGATTGTGAGAACCGCTTTGCTAAACATATAAAAATCATATTATTCGTGCATTCGTGGCAACGAACACCAAACAAGGAACAAAAAAATAAACACATGAAACGCCCATGCCGAAAA
>PWNQ01000222.1 GCA_003557725.1 Bacteroidales bacterium
ATATGATGGATGAAGTTTGAAAAAAGAAAGGTTCTGATATAAAAATGCCCCGGGGTCAAAACCCTGAGTGCCGAAAAAGGCAGCACCCAAACACACCAAAGAGGCAACCAGGTTTCCCAATACAAAAGAAAGCAACAGGGCATCTATACGTTGCTTTGTGTTTACCGCCAGCAACAGCACCGTAAAGAAAGGGAAAAATAACAAGGGCAGCTTCACCTCCAGGTCAAACCAGGCCGCACTTTTATTTTGTGAATAAATTACCGACAGCAAATGCAGCAGATAAAAAAGCACAAAAAGTAAAATATATCCCCAACGTATGCGCGGCAATTTAAACACATTGGGAGGAATGGTAAACAACCCCACAAACAGCCAGATAAAACTAAGAAAGGGAATAAAGCTACTATAAAGCGGCATCCAGAACACCAGCACCAGAGCCAGAACAAAATGGGCCTGACTGAGCTCTAAGCGAATTTTTTGCTGGAATATCATGCTTGCAAAAATACTATTTTCTCCATCCTTAGAAAAAAAAACCGCCTGTTACCGGGAATCCTCATTACATTTGCTGCCCAACAGGCAAGGGCATATAATTTACTATATTTGTGGTATGTTCAGTAAAAAATTTCCTAACAGAGTTTACCTTACCGGGTTTATGGGTTGCGGGAAAAGCACTCTTGGCAGGGCCTTATCATCCCGTTGGGGGTATTCCTTTTTTGACACAGACAGCGCCTTTGAGCGCTTTTATCAAAAGAGCATAGCTCAATTTATCTGTGAAAACGGCCAGCATGCCTTTCGCCATGCAGAGCGAACGATTTTGGAACACACCTTTACCCTGGAGCAGGCCATTATTTCCACCGGTGGCGGACTTCCCTGTTTCTTCGACAATATGCAACAGATCAACCGTCACGGCCTTTCTGTTTACATCCGCCTGTCGCCCGCTGCTCTCTACTCCCGCCTGTCCCAATCACCAAAGGAACGCCCTCTTATCTGCGGGCTTGACCAGGAACAGCTGCGCCACTATGTTACCCGGGAACTTAATAGCAGGGAAGCATATTACCGCTTGGCCCATACCATTATTTCTGGCTTGAACATAAAAGCAGAAGACCTGGACCGCATGATCACGGCTCACCTTCAGAAATAGAAGGGGGAGACTCTCCTTCAGCGGCATACCTACTGATCTCATCCAGAACCTTTTGTACATTCTTCTCTGTTTTGTGGAGTTTGTCCTTACAGATTCTTAGCAGGTCGGCCGCCCGCCGGATCTTTTCATCCAGTTCATCAACAGGTATCTGAGAATCTTCCATTTGGGATACGATCTCCTGAAGCTCGTTAAATGCCTGCGTATACGTTAACTCTTCTTTTTCCATTGATAGTGTTATTTATTTTGTGTTTTAATCACACTGCTTGTTACTATTCCATGGGCCAGCTCGGTTTCTATCACCTCCTTTGTGCTGAGGTTCTCACAGCCTGACAGGGCCTTTCCATTGACTCTGGTAATGCTGAAGCCTCTTTTCAGAATATTCACAGGTTTAAGCATATTCACTTTCCCTTCCATATATTCCAGCTTTTGGGCCGTTTCTTTCTGCAAGGATCTGGCCTGATAAGTAAGTTGTTCACTTTTCTTTTCCATCAGGCCCTGCTGGGCAATTAGTCTTCTCTGGCACATCTCTCTGGCCTTTTCCATGTGGTATTTCAGCTCATAATGTTGGTTTTGCAGGTTTTTCCCGCAATGGTATTGCATGGTGGCCGCCAGAGTGGAAAGCAGGTCTTTTTGCTTAGGTATCCGGTGCTTCCCCGCCTCGGTGATCTGCTTCCTGAAGTGGCTCAACGCGCTATTTTGCCCAATGAGAATACCGTCTGCCAGACTGGAGAACAACCTGGCCCAGCTGTTCAGGCTTACCTCTTGCGCTTCAAGCATCTTTTCCGACCGGGCAGACATAATCTTCACCGCATCATCCAGGGGAACCGCCACATTATGGTATTTCTGCACCAGATATTCTGCCACTTTAGTGGGTGTAATAAAGCTTTTACAGCTCACCATTTCGCAAACTGTTTGATTGGCGGCATGCCCAATACCTGTAAGCACCGGCAGGGGGAACATAGCCATATTGCGGGAGAGGGAATAGTCATCATAACAGCTAAGGCCCACATCACCACCACCTCCACGGATAATGGCCACCGCATCAAAGTGGACGGCATATTCCCGGATACGATCCAGCTGCACCTGAATGGTCTCAATAGCCTTCTCCCCCTGCAATACAGCCGGAAAGAGGGCATGGTGAAAAACATAACCCCAGGAGTTGTTTTGCAACACATTAATAAAATCCTCATAGCCCTTGCTGGTATTTACAGAAATAACTGCCAGCCTTTTAGGGATCATGGGGAGAGGTTTGGTTTTATTTTGATCAAAAACATTCTCTGAGCGCAACCTGCGGATAGCTTCCGCCTTTTGCCGCGCCAGCTCACCCAGGGTATAGGAAGGGTCAATATCTGTTATGTTGAGCGAAAGGCCATACACCGAATGGAACTTTACCGTAGCGCGGAAAACTACCGTCATGCCATCTCCGGGAGGCTCATTAACCACCTCCATAAATTTTTTACGGATATGCATATAATTGGATCGCCAAATACTGCCCCTGATCTGTGCTACGGTTTTACTGTGTGCCTTCTCCACCAAATCAGGATAACAATGCCCGCTCCGTTCATAGTAGTTTAGCTTGACTATCTCCGCTTTTATCCACAAAGGCTTGCTGCAATACTCTTCAATAATCCTTTCTATGCCTTTGGTTACACCGGATAATGTATATATTTTTTCATCTGTCATGATCATCTGGTATATGAGGGTCCATAAATAGTATGCTAATCCTGACGGAAAACCCGCTTTGTTCCACCCCTGAAGGGTGGCTGATTTTCATCTTTTGGGCTGGGTGATGTTCCCGTTTAGCCCGGGTGATGTTCCCATTTAGCCGGGTGATTTTCCCGTTTTGTTCACTATTGGTTTTGGGTATTCAGCACCACTTTTCTTTTCCATCGGCCGGTTTTATAATATATATAGGTAGCCAGCAGCGCCATTATCCATGACAAGGGTATTCCCCACCATATTCCCTGTTCATGCAATCCCATTGGCTCCCTGGATAGCAGGTATGCGACGGGGACCCTTAAAACCCACAGGGAGAACAGAGAGATCACCATCCCGGCTATGGTATCTCCGGCTCCTTTAAGCACGGCCTGAATGACGAACATAAATGAGAAGACCACATAGAATGCCCCCACAATAAGGAGGTAAGATGCTCCAATGCGTATCACATTGGGGTCGGAGGTAAACACAGCCATCAGTTCTTTTCCAAATATTATCACCACAAGGGAGATGAACACCGAAGTGATCAGAGCGATTTTCAATGTGGCCTGAAGCCCTTTTCTCACCCGTTGGGGTTTTTGTGCCCCCAGGTTTTGCCCCACAAAGGTTGAAAGGGCGGCAGAGAGGCTCATGGCGGGCATGCTGGCAAAGCTGTCGATGCGGACGGCAGCGGAGTAGGCGGCAATGGTATCGGTGCCAAAGTCATTAACTATCCGGAACAAAGCCATCATGCCCAGGGCAACGAAGGAGTGCTGAAGGCCGCTGGGCAAGCCGATTTTCATCCCCTGCCACAAAATACCCGGGTCAAAGGTCCATCGTTTAAGACGGAAAGAAATAATCTCATGGTTTTTGTTCAGATATAATACGGCCCCGATAAACACGCCTCCCTGGGAAATAACCGTGGCCAGAGCCGCACCGCGCACGCCCATATCCAGGCCCACCACAAAGAAGATATCCAGCAAAATATTGGCCAGGGTGGATAACATTAGAAAGTACAGGGGGGTCTTGCTGTCGCCAATACCACGAAGGATAGCACTGGTGGCATTAAAGCCAAACATAAAGATCATCCCGGCACAATATACCCGGAAGTAGGCCGATGCCTGAGGGATCACTTCCTGTGGCAACCGTATAAGATGGAATATCTGATCGCTGAAATAATAACCTGCGGCTCCCAGCAACAGTGCCGAGCCCATCAGAAAAGCAAACAAGGTGGTAATGGCCCGGTGCACGTTGTCATACTGCCTGGCACCAAAGTACTGGGATATAAGTATGGTGATGCCCGTGGAAAAGCCAATAAGCAGAGAGACCAGCACAAATATCACCGGAAAGGAAGCCCCCACGGCAGCCAACGCTTCTTTGCCGATATATTTACCCACAATAATGGTATCCACCACATTATACATCTGCTGGAACACATTTCCCAGCAACATGGGCAGTGCAAAGAACAGGATCTTCCGGCTTTCATTTCCTTTGGTCAGGTCCCCCTTCATGTAATACAATTTTGTTATCACCCCCGTTAAAAGGGTATGAAGCTGGCATTTTCAGCCGGTGCCCCGGCACTTCTTTCTATTGGATCATATGAGTTTTACAGGCCTTTATGCATAACCCTCCCAGGTCTGCAAAAGAGCAGCAAAGATAAGACAGATGACTTGCAATAACAAATAAAAGCGATACTCAGTGATTCAGGTGCTTGGACACCTTTTCCAGCAACGTCTTCAGTCTGATTGGCTTTGTAATGAGGTCATCGCAACCTGCCTGAAGCACTTTTCCTTTTTCATTGGACATCACATAGGCTGTTTGCGCAATAATGGGCAAGTCCTTACGGGTGCTTTTGATCTGGCGGGTAGCTTCATAGCCGTCGATCTCGGGAAGCCGGATATCCATTAACACCAGGTTCAGGTCTGGGTTTTCCAGGGCCATTCGCACGGCCTCCCTGCCGTCTTTGGCCCAAAGCAGCCTGGCCTTTGTCTTTTTGAGGGCCGCAGAAATAAACAAGTGATTGGCCTCCTCATCTTCAACAACAAGAATAAGTTTATTGCTCCAGTCAAACTTCTGGCTCCAGGTAATAGAAGATTTGGCCGATTTTTTCTCCACGTTTTGTGCTTTTCAAGGTTTTAAAGGGTGGGGCAAAAATAATATTTAATAACTGTCGGTTTAGGTTATTGGCGCATTCCAGCGGCATAAAAACAGCGCGACCCGGCAACTGATTGTTTATCAGGCGCCGGGGCGCGAGCTTGCTACCCAATGGCCAGTATTACTGCCCATCAGAGGAGCTTATTATTACTTCTTCTTATTTTTCTCATCTTTTTCCTTTTTAGATGAGTAATTAGTGGTATCATGGTCATGTGATGACTGTTGTTCGGGGGTTGCGATGGACTGTCTCATATCCGTATCGGCTTGAATGTTCCGGTACTTTTGGTAGTCCATAACGCCGAGGTTTCCAGAGCGGAACGCATGGGACATGGCTTTAGGCACTTCGGCTTCGGCTTCGATCACTTTTGCTCTGGCTTCCTGTGCTTTGGCTTTCATTTCCTGTTCCAGTGCCACAGCCATGGCGCGGCGTTCCTCTGCTTTAGCCTGAGCGATATTCTTATCAGCGTAAGCCTGGTCCATTTGCAATTGGGCTCCAATATTTTTGCCCACGTCCACGTCGGCAATATCAATGGAAAGGATCTCAAAGGCCGTGCCC
The DNA here is from genome assembly GCA_003557725.1 of Bacteroidales bacterium. Classification (GTDB taxonomy): domain Bacteria; phylum Bacteroidota; class Bacteroidia; order Bacteroidales; family PWNQ01; genus PWNQ01. Next base: position 5,544 of record PWNQ01000222.1, read on the forward strand.
GAGTCCAGTCCTTTCTCCAGCACCACCCGTGAGATGGAGTCAGGGTTTTCCAAAACGGCTTTATGGCTTTGTGCGGAACCGATGGATGACACCACCCCTTCCCCTACTCTGGCCAGCACCGTTTCTTCACCGGCTCCTCCCACCAGTTGCTTGATATTGGCCCGTACGGTTACCCTGGCTTTAGCAATCAGTTGGATACCGTCTTTGGCAATAGCAGAAACGGGTGGGGTATTAATCACCTTTGGGTTCACCGACATTTGTACTGCTTCCAGCACATCCCTACCGGCCAGGTCAATGGCGGCGGCGGTCTGAAAGTCAAGCCCCATATTGGCCTTCTCTGCGGATATCAAGGCATTAACCACCGACTTCACCCGGCCACCGGCCAGGTAATGAGCCTCCAGCTGGTCGCGGGTGAGATTCAGCCCCGCCTTGGTAGAGTTGATCATTGCCGTAACAATGACCCCCGGAGGAACTTTTCGCCAACGCATCAGCACCAGTTGCAGCAAAGAAATACGCACATTGGAGACCAATGCGGAAAACCATAACCCCACAGGGATAAAATAAAAGATGAGCCACAAGAAAAAAATGGCGGCTACACCAATAGCAATCATAATTCCTACGTCTTCCATAATGAAAAAATTTTAATTTGTATCGAATTTTACATAGATTCTGTTCCCTTCCACCTTCACCACCATAATTTTATCTTTCGGATTAACCACTCCTACCCTGGAGTGCACTTCATAATATTGTCCTTTTATCCTTGCCTTTCCTGATGGAGACAGACGGGATATGGCCACTCCCTTATCTCCTTTTTGCACGGTGCCGGCCTCCAGAACATTGGCTTTTCCAGTAATGGTATAATCCAGTCCGGCCCTTTTCCACGTTCGCGAGCGAAAGGCCAGCACCATGGACAAAATGGAAAAGCCCAGCGTCCCTGCCAGGGTCCAATGGCCAGCCATGGCGCCATAAGTATCATAGGCCATATAAATGGAAAAGACCATGAGCCCGAAGCCGGCTATCCCTGCCACCGTAGCGCCGGGGATGACCAGCAACTCCAACAACAGTAATAATATGCCAACAATAATCAGAACAATGATCAGCGTCCATCCCATATCTGTCTTCTTTTGTATCCATGTCCCTGCCCGGCAAGGGCAGACAAAAGCGTATAAAAACACCTTTACGAACCCCACAAATATAAGGTATTTACAAATGCGGGCGATTATTCATTAAGTTTTTCCCAGATTTTTATGGTCTCCCGGGCTTCCTTCACGTCATGGACGCGCAGGATCCGGACGCCTCCATCCAGGGCAGCCATATGCAGGGCCGTGGTGCCATTGAGTGCTGCTTCCGCTGACACCCCTAATAGCTTATTCACCATAGACTTTCGAGAGACCCCCACCAACACCGGGCACTCAAATATACGGAAGTGCCTTAGCTCTTTCAGTAATGTATAGTTGTGATCCAGTGTTTTTCCAAATCCAAACCCGGGGTCCAGAATAACATCTTCCACTCCCCGTTTTCGCAGTGCATATAATTGTTGCGCAAAGAAGCGGCTGATATCCGTTACTACGTCCTGGTATCGGGGGTCTTTCTGCATGTTTCCGGGTGTTCCCTGCATATGCATGAGCACGTAAGGCACTTTTAGCTGCGCCACCATATGGAACATATCCTTATCCATCAGTCCTCCGGAGATATCATTAACCATGGAGGCTCCGGCTTCTATGGCTTTTTGGGCGATCCGGGCCCGAAAGGTATCCACCGACATCACCGCCTGTGGGAATTCCACTGCAAGCCTTTTCACCATCGGCACCAGTCGTTTTTCTTCCTCCTCCTCGCTGATGGCTTTGGCCCCCGGCCGGGAAGAGACCCCACCCACATCAATAATATGAGCCCCCTGATCCAACATCTCACCCATGCGCTCCACCGCAACAGCCGGCCGAATGAAACGGCCACCGTCGAAAAAAGAATCAGGAGTGATATTCAAAATCCCCATCACCACAGGCGAATGAAGGGACAGCAAACTGCCATTGAGATTGATTGTTGACCTGTGTGAAAAAAAAGTGTGGCTATCCATAACCTGAAATCCCCGGATTTTTATACTTTTGGCTCCCCTATGGCCCCATCTGAAGTGAACATACAGGGAGGCTGCAAATGTACAACCAATGATCCATTCCGGCATGGCCGGAAAGGAATAATTCACCACCCGGGCGCCAAAGGGAGCAGAAAGATATAATAATAACACCTAAGATAATCGCTATTACTGGTATGATTCGCTATATTATTCGTCGTTTGGGATATGGAGTGCTGGTACTTTTCGGTGTGGTTACCATTGTCTTTTTCCTGTTTAACATCCTGCCCGGTGACCCTGCCCGCATGATGCTGGGCCAGCGTGCAGACATCTCGTCTGTGGAGGCTATCCGCCATGAGCTGGGCCTGGACCGCCCTGTGCCGCTACAATATGTACGCTACCTTAACGACCTATCGCCCCTGTCCTGGCACAACCAAAATGACCCGAAGCACTATTTCTTCCTGGACCGTGAGCATTATAAAAACTCCATTACTTTGATAAGCACAGGCAGAGAGGGAGTGATACTGCTCAAAGCCCCATACCTTCGCCGCTCGTATCAAAGTCAACGCCAGGTGAGCAGTATCCTGGGCGAAGCCTTCCCCAAGACAGCGCTGCTGGCCATCACTGCCATAGGGTTTGCTCTGGTGTTGGGGTTGATCATAGGCATTTTCAGTGCCCTGAAAAAAGATAGCCTGCTGGATAAGGGCTCCCTGTTGCTTTCCGTGCTGGGGATGTCCGTGCCCTCCTTCTTTGCTGCCATCCTGATGGGGTGGCTCTTTGCCTTTGTGCTGGGCCAATACACCGGCCTCAACCTGGTGGGCAGCATGTACTCGGTAGACGATTTTGGCCGGGGGAAGTACCTGGAAATAAAAAACCTGATCCTGCCGGCCATCACCCTGGGCATCCGGCCACTGGCCATTATCATTGAACTTACACGGAGCTCCATGCTGGATGTACTGTCGCAAGACTACATTAAAACGGCCAAAGCCAAAGGGCTGGCACCGGCATACATCATTGGGAAACATGCTCTGAAAAATGCCCTAAACCCCGTTATAACAGCTACCTCAGGATGGTTTGCCTCCCTGCTGGCAGGAGCCGTATTTGTGGAGTATGTGTTCGACTGGAAAGGGCTGGGAGTGGTCATTGTCACAGCATTGGAACAATACGACTTCCCCGTGGTTATGGGAGCAGTATTGTTTATTTCCGTTATCCTTATACTGGTTAATATCTCTATCGATATTTTATACGGCTTTCTGGACCCAAGAGTGCGCATTGCATAATTTGCATTAATTTTGAGCCAAATATTATAGCCATGAGAAAACAAATAACAGCGGGAAACTGGAAGATGCACCTCACTAAGGATGAGGCCATAGATCTTGTTTTCCAAATAAAAAATGCCGTTAAAGACAGCGGCAAGCGCCCCCCGGAGGGGGTGGAAATGATCCTTATCCCCCCCTTTCCCTGGCTTCCAATGGTTTCTCAAGCGGTTCACAACGTGCCGGGCATGCATGCCGGCGCCCAAAACTGTGCCCATGAAGAACAGGGAGCATTAACCGGAGAAGTGTCGGCAGATATGATCGCCTCCGCCGGCGCACAATATGTGATCATCGGACACTCGGAACGGCGACAGCATTTTCAGGAAAGCCACGACAGACTGAAAGAAAAAACGGCCCTGGCCTTAAAGTACAACCTTACCCCCATCTTTTGCTGTGGCGAAAACCTGAAGGAACGCAACGCCGGAGAAGAAAATAGAGTGGTGGAAAAGCAATTGACCGACAGTCTCTTCTCCCTGTCAAAGGAGGAATTTAGCCGGGTGATCATTGCCTATGAACCGGTATGGGCCATCGGCACCGGGAAAACAGCCACCCCGGAACAGGCCGGACAAATGCACGCCTTTATACGGGAAACCATTGAAAACCATTATGGTAACAATATTGCCCGGCAGGTATCCCTCCTCTACGGCGGGAGTTGTAAGCCCGGAAATGCAAAAGCATTATTCTCACAACAACACGTGGACGGGGGCCTGATTGGCGGAGCATCATTAAACGCCAAAGACTTTACAGAGATCTATTTTAGCCTGTGGGAAAAATGAAGTATATTGAACTATTTCTGGTCCTTTCACCGGATAACCCCATACACCGTGAAGTACTCATCGCCTGCCTGGAAGAAGCAGGCTATGAGTCCTTTTTGGAAGAGCAAGACCTGTTGCACGCCTATATCCCTCAATCCCGTTTTGATGAACAGTCATTAATGGATAGCCAGGGCAAGCTAAGCCCATCTTTTTCGTTCTCCTATACCATGCAGACACTGGCAGAAAAAAACTGGAACCAGGCCTGGGAGGAGAGCTATAAACCGGTTCGAATCAACAACCACTGTGCTGTTCGCGCCCCATTTCATAACCCTGTTGCGGATGTGGAACATGAGATCATTATAGAACCGCAGATGTCATTTGGCACAGCCCACCATGAAACCACCTCTATGGCATTGGATATGATGACCTCTATGGATTTTTCACAGAAAGATGTTCTGGATATGGGTTCAGGAACCGGAGTGCTGGCCATTTATGCCTGTATCCGGGGGGCAAAAACCTCTACAGCAGTTGATAATGAGCTTTGGGCCTATAAGAATACCATGGAAAATGCAAAGCGAAACCATAAAATCATTAATACCATCCACGGCAGCCTGAAGGATGTGAAGTCCAACCGCTATGACGTGATCCTGGCCAATATAAACCGGAATATCCTGCTGTCACATATCCCGGAATACTGCAGGATGATGCCCCCATGGGGGCAATTGCTGGTGAGTGGCTTTTACAGGGAAGACCTGAGCACTATTCGTGGCAAAGCGGAAGATCACGGGCTAAAGCTTAAGCAACACGAATCAAAACGCAACTGGATAGCGGCCCTGTTTGCTTATTAACTATCCATCTATTCTAATATTAACCCGTCCAATCGTACTGGTATGAAGTGTTATTATTTCCTGATATTTTTTCTGGCTTTGCATGCCTTTCCCGGAGGCATGCAGGCGCAGACTATTCGAGAGATCTCTTCGCGGCCTGCCATGTTCAACGAGGAGCTGGACCGCATGGTAGAGAGCATCAGCAACCGGCAAGCCCGCAGAGAAAAGGAAGATTTTGTTCATGCATTCAAACGGCTATGGGAGTCGGACACCCTGAAAACCGACCAAAAAGAGCTGGCAATAGAGCACATTAACAAGATGTTATCCAAGCGCCACCGTATTGAGCCGGACATATTCACCTATTTGGAAATGATTATGTATCTGAGCCGTAGCCATAACCGGGATGATAACTTCCGTAGTGCCGCCGACGGGCTCACCTTTTTTATGGATCGGCTCTCTAACAGACAGGTCAATCAAGCCATTAACACCTTATATAACCTGTTTAAAGAAGGGTTCCTTACCAAAACACGGTCTGGTGGCTGGCAGATCACAACAGAGACATTCACCGTAGACTACCAGGAAGAGAGCCGTGAATTTGTGGTCCAGGTTCCAAAAACAGACCTTATTGCCTACGCATACAACGACTCCAGCATGCTTTATAATACCGGAGGCTATTTTGACATCCGCCGCGAACGCTGGCACGGACAAGGGGGAGTAGTCACCTGGGAAGTGGCAGACCTGGACCCCGAGGTGGTTTATGCCGTGCTGAACGAATACGAGATCAATATGCGCACTACTAAGTATATCGTGGACGGGGTGAACTTTTTCCATAAGGAATACTTTTCAGAACCGCTTATTGGCAGACTCACCAACCAAACCGAAACGGGGGTATCCACGGGCCGCAATAAAAGGATCAACTTCCCACGGTTTGTTTCCCAGGAAGGGGAGACATTGATTGAAGATATTTTTCCCGGCATCGATTACCACGGGAGTTTTTCCATGATTGGCAGCCGGCTGGTGGCCTCGGCAGCTCCGGGAAGGATGGCATCCATTGTGGTGACGAAAGAGGATAAGCCCTTTTTAAGACTAACCTCCAATGAATTTGGTATCGACTCCAACCGTATTATGAGCCCCATGGCTACCGCTTCTTTTTACCTGGAGGAAGACTCCATTTTTCACCCGGCCATTCGCTTCACCTATGAAAATGACCGCCGGCTTATTTCTTTGTTCCGGGAGACGGAAGGACTGTCGCAAAGCCCCTTCTATAACACCTACCACATGGTAGATATCAATGTGGAAGCCATTTTCTGGCAACTGGACCAGGAGAAGATCACCATGCAAAACTTGCCGTCAGCCTCAGGGATGAGCTCGGCCGCCTTCCGGTCGGTAAACTACTTTGACCAACGCGAGTTTTCCAGAATACAAGGCATGGACAGAAAGAACCCCCTTTTCTATATCAGAGACTTCTATGCCATTACTCAAATGCAGGAGTTTGACCTTAATGATATGGTGCGCTTTATGAACTTTCCCCCGGATGCTGTAAAAGCTATGTTACTGCGCCTGGCCAATATGGGGTTTTTAACCTATGACCTGGAGAGGGATCGAATCACCATCCGCGACCGGTTGTTTTTCTATCTGGAGGCCCGGGCAGGAAAGACGGACTATGACGTGATCAGCTTTAACTCACAAACCCAAAGACAAAGCAATGCCGAACTCAGCCTGCTGGACTATACCATTCAGCTCTACGGCGTAAGAGGAATACAGCTGAGCGATTCACAAAACGTGATCATTAACCCCACTAACCAAACGCTCACACTGAAGAAAGACCGAGACTTTGACTTTTCCGGCATGCTAAGAGCAGGAAGGTTTGTTTTGCACGGAACAGACTTTAGCTTTTCCTATAATGACTTTCATATAGACCTGCCAGTAGTGGACTCCATGGAGTTCTGGGTCAGGCCTTTTGAAGAACACCGGGATGAATCGGCTAACCGTAGGTGGGTGCAAAGCAAGATCCGGCAAGTAAGGGGAAAACTTCAAATCGATGACCCCGGAAACAAATCGGGACTGGGAGATTTTTCTCAATACCCTGTCCTCCAAAGTGAAGGCCACTCTTTTGTGTATTATGATGCCGAACCCGGCCACAAGGAAGCGTATAATCCCGACGTATTTTACTACCGCATAGACCCTTTTACACTGGATAGCCTTAATGACTTCCAGACACAGGCTCTGGAGCTTAGCGGATACCTGGCTTCGGGGGGAGTTTTTCCCACCATTGAGCACCCTTTATCCGTACAACGTGACTATTCCCTGGGCTTTATCCACGAAACCCCCGCAACCGGATACCCAACCTATGGCGGAAAAGGACATTATAACGACCAAATCATGCTTAGCAATAAGGGACTGATTGGTGACGGAACCCTTAAGTACATCACCTCCACATCCATGTCCAGGGAGTTTAACTTTTATCCCGACAGTACCATCAGCCATTTAGAATCCTATACGGTGGCACCGCAAAAAGGACAAGTGGAGTATCCACAAGCTAAGGGCCAACAGGTGTTTATGAAATGGAAACCCCATGAAGACCACATGACGGTGAAAAGCCTGGAGAAACCTGTGGAAATGTTTGATATGCAAGCAGATATCCAGGGCACACTGCACTATACGCCTAAGGAAATGACCGGAAGCGGATCCATGGAGATCGCTGATGCCATTGTGGAATCCCGGCTGCTGCGTTATAAAAACCAAACCATTGATTCCGACTCCTGCAACTTTAGGCTTAACACACTGACCAGTGAGTTTGGCCTGGGTGCCGGCGACCGGGTGGAACAAGACCTGGTAACCAACAACTATAAAGCCCATATCACCTTTGAAGACCGAACCGGTGAGTTCATCTCCAACAGCGGTGCATCAAGGGTAGAGTTTTCCGTAAATCAGTATATCAGCTTTATCGACCGCTTCTTATGGTATATGGATAAAGAAGAGCTTACCTTTTCCATGGATGCCCATGAAGAAAGAGCCGCAGCCTACAACCAACTTGACAAAGAGGCACTGATGGACACAACCCTGAAAGGGGCTCGCTTTATTTCTACCCACCCCGCACAGGACTCTCTGGAGTTTATTGCCGACCACGCCACCTATAACCGTACTGACCAAACCATCACCGCAGACGGCGTACGCATCATAAATGTTGCCGATGCAGCCATCTTCCCCAACCAACAACAGTTGAAAATTTTCCGGCAAGCTGAAATGGAACGCCTGGAAAACAGCCATATCATTGCCAATACCACCAGCAGATACCACCATGTCCACGATGCCATTGCAAATATCAGCGGACGCTACGACTACTTCGGACGAGGAAATTATTTCTATGAAGACAAAACAGGGAAAAAACAGCTTATCTACCTGAATGAGGTCTTTGTGGACAGCCTGCTGCTAACCAACGCCATTGGCGAAATCACGCTTGATGATCAGTTCAGCCTGAGCCCCGAATTTCTCTTCCAGGGAGAGGCAAAGATATTATCTACCCATGAGCTGATCACCTTCGACGGCGGCTTCCAGATCCGAAACCCCTGCGATACGGTGCAACGGGAATGGGTTAAATTTACCTCTCCCATTGATCCAAAAAATGTTATGATCCCCATCGACACCCATATGACCACCCTGAGCGGACATGAAACTTATGCTTCCATTCGCCATACAACAGGAAGGAAACATGTCTATAGCTCTTTCTATGCCTACGATGATACCCCACGGCAGCGCAGAGGAAATACCATTTTTTCCTCCAATGGCATGATCATGTATGACGAAATAGCTGCACAATACCGCATCGGACCAAAAGAAAGACTATCCACACAAAACCCTGCCGCCGGAAACCTGACCACCTACGACACCCGAAACTGTATCCATATCGGAGAAGGAAATGTGAACTTTTTTGAAGAATCGGGACAGGTAAACATAGAAACCATGGGCCGTATAGAGCACCACCTTTATGAAGACTCCACACAAATCCGCGGGGTCATTGCCCTGGATTTCCTCTTTGAAGAAGATGCCCTGGATTATATGGCCGAAAGCATTAGTGAACACAGTGGCCTCAGGAGTGTGGACCTGAACACAGACCGCTTCCAGGAAGCCCTGTTGCACATGCTGGGAAAAGAAAAAGGACAGGAAATGATTGAAGAACTATCTGTGTATAACCGCATACGACGCATGCCTGATGAAATGAAGCGCACCATGATCCTTACCGATGTGTCATTACACTGGAACACCCGGCTGGAAAGCTTTGTCTCTACAGGCCCGGTGGGTGTCGCTTTCCTGGGAGAGAACCAGGTAACCCGATACGTGCATGCATATATTGTATTCAGCAAAGGCCGTCGCAGTGGCTTTTCTGATGGAGAGTTTACCATATTGCTGGAAGTCTCCCCGGGCGAATGGTACTACTTTAGCTACGCCCCCACAGGAAGGATGTCGGTGGTGGGAGCTTCCGACACGTTTAAAAGCATTATCAGCGACCTGGACAGCGACCAGCGTAGCCAGGACACCCGGTCGGGAGAAACTCCTTTCCGATACCACCTGGGAGGAAATGCACAAAAAGAGCAGTTCTTAAGAAACCTGAGAAGATTAACCGATAACTAAAAATAACAACTTATTATGGAATGGCTAAGCATATTGGCATGTTATCTGCTGGGATCATTGCCCACAGCAGTATGGATAGGGAAAAAATACCACCAGGTAGATGTGCGTGAGCACGGATCCAAAAATGCAGGCGCTACCAATACCATCCGCGTGCTGGGATGGAAAACCGGCCTGGTGGTGCTGCTGCTGGACATGGCAAAAGGATATGGAGCGGTTAAAACGGTAATGTACTATGTATTGCCCCCGGAAGAAAATACACTATTGCTCATACTAATAGCTACAGCTACTGTGCTGGGACATATCTTTCCGCTGTTTGCCAAATTCCGGGGAGGGAAAGGCATAGCCACCATGGCAGGGATCAGCATCGCACTGTTTCCCCTGTCTCTATTGATCCTTTTGGGACTCTTCCTGGCCCTCTTCCTGACCTTCCGCTATGTATCCCTGGGGTCTATCCTGGCCGCTATCAGCCTGCCATTCCTCTCCTTTTATATCGAAGGAAACCAGGAACCCGAACTGGTGGTGTTTACCATACTTATTGCACTGATCGTCCCCGCTACTCACCATAAAAATATTAAACGCCTGCTGAGAGGAGAAGAGAAAAAACTAAAACCACAGTGACTTCCCAGACGCCCTGCCGGAGAGTAAAAGCGAAAAACAAATGCTTTCATCCCAAACCCGAAGACAGGTTTTAGGCAAAATGGTTATTTTTGTCCCCTATTGCACCATATATGGATATACAACTCTTTATCGGCTTTATACAGGTTCGCATCCTGGACATTATTGACATTCTGCTTGTTGCATATTTGCTTTATGCCATTTACAACCTGATCAAAGGCACGGCAGCCATAAATATCTTCATCGGTATAGTTGCCTTTTACCTAATCTGGCAGATCGTTCAGGCAGCACAGATGGAGTTGCTTAGTGAGATCCTGGGCAACTTTATCAGCGTGGGTGTATTAGCCGTGTTCATTGTATTCCAGCAAGAGATAAGGAAGTTTTTGCTGCTTTTGGGCACGCCGGATTTTCTCAATCGCAAGTCTCAAAGTTTTTTATTCTGGCGTAATACCACCGACAACAGGCATGTATTGGATGTGGATGTAATCACCAGCACCTGCCAGCACCTGGCCAGTCAAAAAAACGGAGCATTGATCGTCCTTGCCCGCAAGCATGAGCTGGACGAGATCAAGCAAACCGGTATTATGTTAGATGCAGAGATATCGGCCCAATTGATGGAGACCATTTTCTACAAAGAAAGTCCTCTACATGACGGTGCGCTTATCATTCACGACAACCGCATCCAGGCGGCCCGATGTGTTCTTCCTTTGTCGCGTCGCACGGACTTTCCGCCGATCTACGGGCTCAGACACCGGGCAGCCCTGGGCATCACTGAGCAAACCGATGCCTGTGCCATAGTAGTATCTGAAGAAACGGGCAATATCGCTTATGCTATACGCGGGAAGATCACCGGACACATCCGCGCGGAAGTGCTCAAGTCGCTACTGGAGAAGGAGTTCGGACAACATTAAGAGACTACTGCCGTGTCTGCCTCCGCAGCCCGTTGCTCAAACTCCCGGATAATGTCCTCCGGGTCTTTGCCCAAATGCATGATCAATGCCCTGGCATCAGGGACCAACTCATCATCAGGGTGCTCATCAATAATACGCTGATAAGCCTTTTCCGCTTTGTTATAGTCGCGCAGATGGTCATCATAAATGGTCCCCCTGATTAGCAACACCTGAGGCATTCGCTCCCAATCGGGATAACGAGCCTCCAAACGGCCCAACACTGTGATGGACTCCTGGTAATTGTCCAAAGCCATGTGCATCCGGGCCGCCTTAAACTGAAAACGAGGCGCCAGAGAATCCTCCGGAAAGGCCTCCCCATACTTTAAATAACGATCAACCAACATGAGCGCACTGTCACGGTCCATGGATGACTCCGGACTGTACAGGCGATCCTCAAAAAGACGGATCTCTTTTCGTTGATCGGCAGCCGAAGGCTCCCCATTACCACACCCATACACAACTACGGCCATTACAGCCAGCGATAAAAAAACTCTTAATGCATTCATAATGATATTTTTTGGGGTTATTGTTTCTTCTTTATTTGTGGCAACAGCATGCGATAATCCACCTCTGCCTTTCCATGAGCAATATCCCTGAGCTTGCGGCGCAACAGTGTTTTTTTTAACGGGCTCAGATGATCGGTAAACAAAATGCCTTCCAGATGGTCATACTCATGCTGGATGATCCTTCCCAGGATGCCGCTGTAGGTCTCCTCACGGGCCTCCCAGTTTTGATCGTAATAGTGGATGGTGACCTCATCGGGCCGCTGAACCGCTTCATTAATCCCGGGAACACTAAGACACCCCTCGTCCATCTTCCAGTCTTTTCCCCCACGGCGGATAACCTCCGGGTTGATAAACACCTTTTTGAAACCCTTTACTTCCGGATATTCTTTTTCATACGAGGTGGCATCCACCAGAAAAATGCGTACCGAACGATTGACCTGTGGAGCAGCCAGCCCAACACCATTGGTGTGATACATCGTTTCAAACATATTATCAATAAGCTCGTTAACATCAGGATCACCCTTGTCAACGGGCCGGGCAACCTTGCGAAGAATGGGATGGCCATAAGCCGTAACCGGCATTTTCATGGTAATTGGTATATTTAATCGTCGTTTTTGTCAATCGTTGTTTTATCAAATCGTATGTATAATATTAATCGTATGTATTAATTAGTCGCTGTTTTTGTCAATGTGTGTAAACGTTTTGAATCCGGTGCAAAATTAAAACTTTCTTTCGGGTTTCATTAAATATGACTGCAGAATAAGCGTTGCACTAATGGCATCAATGGTTTCCTTGTTTTTCCTTTGCTTCTTTCTGGTGCCTGCCTGTATCATAGTGTCTAAAGCCATTTTTGAGGTGAACCGCTCATCCATTCGCTCCGTTGGAATGGCGGGGAACTTCTTTTTTAGTTTTTTAACAAACGGCTCTATAAATACGGCCGACTGTGAAGCGGTATTATCCATTTGTTTAGCCTCTCCCACCACAAACCCCTCTACCTTTTCCTGCGCCAGATAGCGTTCAAGAAAATCAAAGATATCCTTAATATGCACGGTGGTGAGTGCCGTTGCAAAGATCTTTTCCGGATCCGTCACAGCAATGCCCACCCGCTTTTGCCCATAATCAATGGCTACTATTCTTCCCATAATTGCACTATGGCTTATTTCTAAAAACTTTCCCCCGGGCGGACGACCCAACCCCGGCTATCCAAAAAAACCCCGGATCGCCCAAACCGGTTAATCTACAACAATAAATTCCGTTCTTCTGTTCAAAGCCCTCCCCCGGGGAGTGCTGTTGTCAGCCACCGGCTTTTCCTGCCCAAACCCCTTATATGCCAGCCTTTCTTTATCAACTCCTTGATAAAGAATGTACTGATATACTGCTTCAGCCCTGTTTTCCGACAATTCCTGGTTGTATTCCTCCCCCCCACGGCTATCCGTATGCCCGTGAATCTCAATATTCATTTCCGGGTTATTTTCCAGCAGCTCTACCAGTTGATCCAGTTCCACCTTAGATTCTTCCAGCAATTCATATTCATCGGTATCGAAGAACACATTATTGAGCACCACCACCTCCCCTGCGGCTATGGGCTGCAGGGGTACGTCTTTGCTATAGGGGTCGGCAGCATCCCTGATGCCCTTTAGCTCAAAGTTTTGTGAAAAGAACAGGTATCCTTCTTTCTTCACATTCAGGGCATAGTTTTTGTCGGTAGGGATGGCCAGCAGGAATTCTCCTGAGACCTGGTCGGACCGTGCACTGGCCACGGTTTCTTTGGTTTCCAGGTCTATGAGTTCAAACCGGGCTTCCAGTTTTTCGCGGGTTCTTTTATTGTACACGATTCCCTTCATATAGGTCACCGGGTCTGGCCGAAAAGCTTGGGGCATATCAAAGCCGAATATGTCAAACCGGCCTTCTCCCCCCAGTCGGTCGGTAGAAATAAAGGCCACGTTTCCCTGTGCATTGACCTGCAAGCCCAGTTCATCATGGTGCGTATTTATGGGATATCCCAGGTTCTCCGGCTCCTGCCACCTGCCGTCTACCTTCCGGGTAACAAAAAAGTCCAGTCCGCCCATGCCCATATGTCCTGCTGAGCTAAAATAAAGGGTGTTATTGTCTGGATGGATAAATGGATAAAACTCATCCTCCGGGGTATTAACAGTGCTTCCCAGGTTTTGCGGGTGAGACCACTCTCCGTTGTTCAGTCTTCGGGTCATATATATGTCAGCCCCCCCCATTCCGCCACTCCGGGTGGACACAAAGTAAATGGTGCGGTTATCTCCTGCAATTGTGGGGTGAGAGTCCCAGCGCCTGCTGTTCACCCGCTCTCCCATATTTTTAGGGGTTGTCCAATTATCCCCCTCCCTGTATGATATATATAGATCGCAGGTGCCCACCGCATCTCTCCGCCCGCAGGCCGCAAAAACTAAAAAAGAACGATCGGGAGAGATATACATAGCGCCCTCATTTCCACGAGTATTAAAGAATTCGCTCATCCTCCTTCGCGGCCTCCACTGTCCGGTTTCCGGATCTTTATAAGAATAGTAAAAGTCTTCCATCTCAGGGCTCCCCTCCCGGCCATCCACCGGTTGCTTTACGGTAATTATAATGAAAGTCTCATCCACCGACATGGCATTGATAAACTCATCAAAGGGAGAGTTTATATTGGGCCCAAGGTTCTGCGGCTCAAATGGTACCGGATTGGCTTTCATTTCTATAGCAAGCTTACAGTTTTCCTGATACCTTCGCACTTTCTCCAGGGTGCCAGGGTTGCTGCCCCCTTTATCCGTGTAGGCACTAAAGCGCTCCAGGGCTTTTTCATACTTCCCCTCATTAAAATATAGCCTTCCCACCTGATAATGAACGGGCAAAAAGAAGTTGGGGTCCACGTTTATGGCTTTCTCCAAGCTAATAAGGGCCAGGGAGTCGCTATTTTCATCCAGATGTACGGCCCCCAGCAGAAGCCAGGCCTCCACAAATTCATCATCAATACGTAGGGCCTGCTCCAGCCTGGTAATAGCTAACTGATTCTGATACCGGTCGAAAGCTTCTTTTCCCTCCTCAAAGTTGTTGATCGCTCTCCGGCGGTCGGAGGTATATTGTGCCTTTTGTGGATCGGTGGTTATGCAGGATGCCAATAGTATGGTCATCAATATGATTATAGAAAATGCTCGCATTTACTTCCAGGTTTACATAGTGTATAGCTTCTTCCGTGCTTTGTGTGTTGCCGGGGTTTTCATCCGGGGAACACCTCTTTTTTTCGTGCTTTCAGGGTGTTTATAAGCAGGGATACGATGGTCATGGGCCCCACTCCTCCGGGAACGGGTGTGATCATGGCTGCCTTTTTTGATACGGATTGAAAGTCCACATCGCCCTTAAGCCTGAAGCCTGATTTGGTTTTCTCCGAGGGTTCCCGGTGGATGCCCACGTCAATGACCACGGCCCCTTCTTTCACCATATGGCCTTTTACAAACTCCTTTTTGCCTATGGCGGCAATAAGGATATCCGCTGAGGCCGCCATCTGCTCCAGGTTTTTGGTCCGGCTGTGGCACAAGGTCACGGTGGCATTGCCCGGGCGGGCCTTTCTGGATAAGAGCACACTCATGGGCGTGCCCACAATATTGCTTCTCCCCAGTACCACACAGTGCTTTCCCTCTGTGTCTATTTGATAATGCTTTAGCAGCTCCATGATACCGTTGGGCGTAGCTGGCAAATAAGCGGGCTGACCCAGCATCATGCGGCCCAGGTTCACCGGATGAAAGCCATCCACATCCTTTTCAGGGCGAATAGCCGAAGTAACCAGTTGCTCATCCATATGCTCCGGCAGAGGAAGCTGTACAATATAGCCATCCACCTGGTCGTCCTTGTTGAGAAACTCAATGGTGTTCATCAACTCCTGCTGCGTAACGTCGCCGGGGAGACGGTAAACCGAAGAGGTGAACCCCAACGCTTTGGCATTCTTTTCTTTGGAGCTCACATAGGTATGACTGGCAGGATCATCCCCCACAATCACCGCCGCCAAATGAGGCGCACGCTGGTCGGCATCTATGATGATAGCTACCTCATCTTTTAACTTCTTTTTTAGCACTTCTGAAACTTCCTTGCCGTCAATTAACTTCATCGGTATTGAATTTTTACTGTTTTACAATCTTTGAACCCGCTATAAAAACACAAAATTTATTATATTCCCTGAAAATCAAATGTGCCCCATCCCTTTTCCTAAAAATCAAATGTACCCCATCCCTTTTCCTGAAAATCAGCTTTACCCATCCTTTTTTTCCTAAAAATCACCTTTGCCCCATCCTTAAGGGCAACTAATTTTCATCGGCTTCATCCTTTAGGGCCCGGGGCAAAAAGCCGCTGATAATCAAAAGCACCCTTTTTTGTCCGCACTCATCTTTGGAAGGCACTATTTGGGTCTGGGCAAATTGCCCATCATGCGGCGTGCCTTTTTATTTCCTGCGCCGGTCATGCTTTTCATCATCTTGCGTGTCTCCCCAAACTGTTTGATAAGTCGGTTTACTTCCTGAATATCTGTTCCCGCCCCTTTAGCGATCCGTCTTCTGCGGCTGCCATTGATCACTTTGGGGTTTTTGCGCTCTTCCGGGGTCATGGAGTAAATGACGGCCTCAATGCTTTTAAAAGCATCATCGTCCATATCCACATTTTTTAAGGCCTTTCCCATGCCGGGGATCATCCCCATCAGGTCCTTAACGTTTCCCATCTTTTTGATCTGCTTGATCTGAGAAAGGAAGTCTTCAAAGTCAAACTGGTTTTTTGCAATTTTCTTCTGCAGCCTGGAAGCCTGGTCCTGATCAAACTGTTCTTGTGCTTTCTCCACCAGAGAGACAATATCCCCCATTCCCAGTATGCGGTCGGCCATTCGTTTGGGATAAAACAGGTCCAGCCCTTCCACGGTCTCTCCTGTTCCCACGAACTTAATGGGCTTATCCACCACTTTTCTGATGGTAAGGGCGGCGCCCCCCCGTGTATCTCCATCCATCTTGGTTAACACTACGCCCTCATAGTCCAGTACATCGTTAAAAGCTTTGGCTGTATTCACCGCATCCTGTCCGGTCATGGCATCCACCACAAACAGTGTTTCCTGTGGTTTAACGGCTTTATGGATATTTTGCACCTCCTCCATCATGACCTTGTCAATGGCCAGCCGCCCCGCCGTATCAATGATAACCACGTCATTACCATATTTTTTTGCTTCACTGACGGCCATTTTAGCCAGCTTTACCGGCTCTTTATTGCCTTCTTCCGTGAAAACAGGCACCTGTATCTTTTCTCCCAACACCTTAAGCTGGTCAACAGCTGCAGGACGGTACACGTCACAGGCTACCAACAAAGGGTTCTTCTTGTATTTCTTTTTCAAAAAGCTGGCCAGCTTGGCAGAAAAAGTGGTCTTTCCCGAGCCCTGAAGACCGGCAACCAGGATCACAACAGGGTTTCCTTCCAGATTGATCTCCACATTCTCCGTTCCCATCAGGGTGGTGAGCTCCTCATGCATGACCTTCACCATAAGCTGCCCCGGGGAAACCGCCTGTAGAACTCCCGCACCAAGAGCCTTCTCTTTCACCTCATTGGTGAACTCCTTGGCTATCTTATAGCTTACATCAGCATCCAAAAGGGCCTTGCGAACTTCTTTTACTGTCTCCGCCACATTGATCTCTGTAATGTGACCCTGACCCTTCATTACCTTAAACGCCTTCTCTATCTTATCGGTTAAACTGTCGAACATGGGGATATGTCTCTTTGGGTTAAAATTGCCTGCAAAAATAAGCAAATCTCAGGAATCCAAACAACCCCCGTAATGATACCCACAACACCCTTTATTGTAAGATCTGTAAAGGAAAATCCGCTGAAAGCCAACAGCCCTTGCACAAAATGGCAAACAGATCTCCGAAGGTATCAATCCTAAGTCCGATATGAACACAAGTTTTTCACATCCGCTGAAAACCTTAAATACCCTTTTCAGAGCAACCTCACCCCTACCCCCATGAAAGCAAAATCTGCGGGTCAACCATCCTACTGATTAACCATCCTACTGATCAACCAATCTACGGATCAACCATCCTGCGGGTCAACATCCACTGATCAACCAATCTACGGATCAACCATCCTGCGGGTCAAGCAATCTATGGGTTTGCACATCATCGCGATCATTTTAATCTTTTCGCACACATCTGATTCTATGGCTACTGGATTTCCCGCTAAATCCACTCATTCCAGACGGGAACGTACGCATTCTGGCGTTAGCGGTAAAGATTCCTGATCCTTCAGTGGATGACCAGTATCCGGCGGCGGCAAACCCACCAATTGCGGCGGCATTGACTCTAAGGCATTCCAGTTCATTATAAGCAGGCAGGTACCAGTCGCTATGTCCAAAAGCGGTAAGGCTTTCGCAGACGCCAGCAGCGGTAGAGGCGCCGCAAACGGAAACGATCAGGTCAGTATTTGCCTGGCCATCATTATCATCAGATGCCCCGGCCACCATACCTATGCAGCCCCAGGTCGTTGGCCCTGCGTTGTCGGTGGGGTGTACATATAAGGTATACGCAGGCGATCCGCAGGTGACGGAAGGCAGCGACGGTCCCCCGGGCATGGTGACGGTAACCGTATCTGTGCTGGAATCACATGGGGGATTGGCAATGGTCCAGGTGAGCACATATATACTATCAGACATTCCGGTGAACTCAGCCACAGGGCTGTGTATAGAGTCCAAAGCCCCCCCACCCCCGCTGATTATTGCCCACTGACCGGTGCCGGAAACGGGCACATTAGCAGCCATAGACACTGTAAGCGACTGAGCACTAATATCCGGACCCGCATTGGCTATGGTGGGAAGCCCCATCACCGCTACATGAATGGTTTTACTGTTGGAACATCCATGACTGTCTACATAGGTGTAGGTGATTGGATGAGAGCCCGTTCCGGCTGAGGAAGGATCAAAGGTATTGCCGGTCACCCCTGCCCCGGAAAAGGTGCCCCCGGAAGGACTTGCCGTTAGTGCTGCGGAAGCATCCGAAATACAATAAGAAGAATCCAGCCCGGAAACAGATAGCTGGACAGGTGGTAAAACCACCACTTTCTTTACCTCCGTGGGATAAGGGTAACACTCAGGGCCCGTGATCATGGCCCTGTAAAACCGGGTAAGCACCGCTCCTTCCAACATAAAGGTATCAGAAACAGCCCCGGGAACCGGAGTGAAGTTGATGCTGTCCGGCGAATCCTCCCACTGCAGCAAAACACCTGATGGTGGTGCCAAATGCAACGCCAAAGTATCCCCGGAACATACGGTGTCAACAACCTGCGAATTTGCCTGAAAGACAATGAATACGAACAATGAAAGGGTTATGAATGTTTTCATGTGTTTATTTTTTTTTTTGACACGAATGCACGAATAATATTGCTGTTGATGTATTTATGTGTTGATGTGTTGATAATCATACAAAATACCTAATTGTGGTTGCTGTAGTTGCCGATTATCGTAAGCTATAGTGAACAGGCATTTAGCAAATCACCAATGATGGGATTTATTGGATTATTATTTTTTGAAAATATTGGGTATCATTGGTAATCAGCTTTAAGAAGTAGACACCGGGGGGCAGTTGCAGGTCTAGTTTTACTGTGGATTCCTTAATGGTATATCTTCCGGAAGCCAGCAAGCCGCCAAAAACGGAGTAGCAATTCACCGACACCTCATTAGCAGACGGATCCAGGCCCCGGATGTAAAAGGTGCCACTGGAAGGGTTGGGATAAACCCCGGGTACAGCAGCCTGGGCCGCTGAGATCCCGGTGGGGTCGACGGTGATATCAACATGGTCCGAAGCCTCACAACCGCTTGAATCAATTACCGTCAGGGTAAAGGTCACATCTGAGGTGATGGTAGCCTGAGGGGTCAACAGGGTATTGTCATCCAGATAAGCAGCAGGTTGCCACTGATAGGAAAAAGGAGCAGTCCCGCTAGTCACACTGCCCTGTAAGGTAAACGGCAAACCCGGGTCAACTATGGTATCGCTTCCGGCACTCACAATGGGCATTGGCGGAGTGGTATAAGAAAACCCAATATGGGTCTGAGAAAACCCGGAAACAACAACCAATAGAAAGAGAGCTAAAAAAAATAAAACTGTTTTCATAAGCATGGTTTGTTATTATATGAATAAACACCAAATAATATATATCCTACTGCTAATTAACGCTTTAACCCCACAACACTCTGACCGCTTCCACTATTTCTCTCTGGCAAATATACAATAATAATGGCAATGGGTATTTTTTTTAAAAAAAACCTGACCAACTCCACCCCCACTACCCGTTTGATATAATTTCAGGTTTTTCAATCCATAATACACCTTATGGATAGTCCACTTGCCCGGATAAAGCTTATGGTTGTGGCGTTGATGGAATAGAAGTACAGGAGTCGAGCGTTGGATCCATCCGTTGAGCTGGTCCAGTAGCTTCCGTATGTGCCCACATTCCCTATTGATCCGGAGCTTCCGTATCGATGTCCTGCTGCGGTCAGTTTCAGTGGGGACTCAAAAGCTCCTGTTGCGTCGTTGCTGTTCCAGCTTTGGATTTCCGTCTGCCATTCTCCTGCTGTTGGTATTCTAAACCCTGCGGGGCACGGGTTATTTATTCCGTTAATGCCCTGCCACAAGTTATGGTTTTGTGGTATTCGCCAGTCCTGGGCAGCTCCGGAGGAAAGGATAAAGTCGCCATGTGCGGGTGTGTCGTTGCTGGCGGGTGTGGTGGTTGTATTGGATGTCCTCACCTGGTGTCCGTCTTCGGCCCTTCCCCATTGATATAAGTCACCGTATGCTCCCGCATCGTTGCTGGAGGTTGCCACATTTGAGGCTCCCAGGTTTCGGTCCAGCCATACTCTTCCGGTGGCCGGGTTGATCACCTCTTCGGGGTTCAGCACGGGTGCAGTAAAGCTATCTTCGCTGCCATAGCTGGTCCCATGAGTGTTGGTGGCATAAGCTCTTACATAGTATGTGATACCGGGAGAAAGGCCTTTTAACTGGCTTGTGAAGGCTCCGCTGCCTGTCCCCTGGACAGTATGCTGTCCCGTCAGGTCCGGCAGGGGCGACGTGCCCCAGCACACACCACGGGCAGTGACTGCCGAGGAGCCCTCAGAGGTGACCTCCCCACCGGTAGTGGCAGCAACCGGAGTGATGCCCGTAGCCGGAGTGGTGGTAACGACAGGCAGGTTTACCGAAATGGAGTCGGTGGTAAAGGTAAGGACATGGCCAAAAGAGGTTCCTTCCCCATTGGTGGCATATGCCCTGATGTAATAGGTTGTGCCTTCATCAAGGGCAGACAGGCTGCTGATAAATTCTCCAACCCCTGCCCCATCAACAGTATGGTCTCCCGACAGGTCCGGCAAGGGCGATGAGCCATAGCACACACCACGTGCAATGACTGCTGAAGCGCCCCGGGAAGTGACCTCCCCACCGGCTGTTGCCGTGGTTGCATCGATGTTTGTGACAGCAGCAGTGACAACTGCAGGAAAGCCCGGCGGGATGGAGTCGGTGGTAAAGCTCACCTGACTTCCATAGGCGGTGCCCACAGCATTGGAAGCATATGCCCTGACATAATACTGAGTTCCCGCTGTAAGACCGGTGAGCACGCTGTAAAACTGTCCCGCTCCCTCCCCCTCCACAGTTATCCCCGTATGCTGATCCGTAGTGGGCTCCTCGTTAATACTCCACACCACCCCACGCGAGGTAACTGCGCTCCCTCCATCATGGGTAATATGCCCACCGCTTTCAGCAGTGGTATCGGTTGTTCCGGTTACCGCCAACGTGCTGATGGTGGGCAAATGGTCTTCCTCCTTTTTACAACTGCCGAAAATAACCAGCGTCACACCCATCAACATAACAAAATAATACCCAAGAGTTGTTCTTACTTTCATATAACCGCATTTTTTGACACTATCACGTATGTGGCCCGCCCTGATCTTCTGATAACCCCCGGAATATCATGGTGGCCTGATTTTATAATTTCCGCGGTAAATATAAGAATACTTATAATATTAGAATGCCTTTCCCGGGTAAATTGTATGCCCCTGTATTGCCCCCCCAATACTATGATGACACATTATGCCTAAATCGCTGAATGGTGATCTATTTTTCTGCGCTATTGAAAATAATTTGTAGTTTTGCCATTCAAACTGCAAGATGGTTATTACTAAAGGACTTTTTAAACTGGTATTGCAAAGGCATATTGGCCGGTGTTTCCTTAAGCCGGTAATGGCATTTTGTCTGCCGGTGCTTTTTAGGATTAACCCCTTGTATTTGAGCAAACGAAGAGTAGTTTTTATTGGTCGGCATAAATTTTCGTCGAGAAATATCGCTACTTTGTCAAAAAGGGTCATGTAACTGACGGGGCGGAGCTTGGAATTTAACGTCAAAGCACGGCTAACAGCGGTCGATCGCCCCTGACCGTCAGCCTGGGAACCCCAATAGCAACCCATGCCGCTAACACATCTTCCATACCCCCTAAAACCTTTTTGCTCTGGGGACACAACGGAGCCCCCCTTTCCTTAGAAAAGTCTCCAGCATGCAACAGCACCCTTAAAAACCTGACCCATCGCCGGTGGAAAATGCTCACTTATGGCGACTCAGCCGCCGCGCTGCCAACAACAATGGTGTATCGTGGCGAGGGAATTGACAGCTTACATACGATACAGCTTATTATCAGCCCCGATAGCAACAGGTTTGATACCGCCCACTCCATAGTGATTTTTCCCGATAGCATCGACCAGCACCACAACTACTATTTTTCAAACGTTCAATGGGATTATGCCGCCAGCGGCGTTCACTATTTCGCTTTCCGGATCGATAGCATTATGACCCTTTTTATGAACCAAAGCGTAACGGTTTCATCACCTCAGTTACCAGAAAAGAACAACGATTACTCCATAGACTGCCGGATTTGGTAAACTTAACAGACGGCAGCGTGAGACTAAATAGTGTCCGGGTAGAGCGGCTCGTTACCTTGCCGCTCCCCCACAGACCCGTACGAGCGGATTTCCCGCATACGGTTCCTCTCAATTTGGTTTCGCTAAAAGACAAGAGTGGTATATCTTGGGTTTTAGCAAAGGTAGCCACTGGTTTACCAGCTTGGTAAACCGGGCCCAGTGCCATTTAGGCTTTCCTCCTCGTCTGTTCAGCCATTTATACAACAGTGCCTTCACCATATGGTAGAAGTTGGCTATACTTATGGAGTTGAACGTTATCCCATAATAATTGTAATGTCCACGAAGCTTGGCATTTAACTCAAGTATGATTTCCGTGAGTTTAGCATGCCTGTTTCGTTTTATCCAATATCCCAAATTATTGAGAGCATAGGTGAATTTCTTTTTGCTCGTTTTACGTTTAAGGATAGGCTTTCCTTTCCTGCTTCTGCCCATATAATGTGTGAAGCCTAGAAAATCGAAACTCCTATTGCCCTTATCCGATTTGTTCAGGTTCACTATCCTTGTCTTTTCAGGATGTAAACGCAGTGAATATTTACCAAACCGCTTTGGTAATACTTCCATTACACGGTTGGCATCTTCTGCATACTTAAAACCGAGAACAAAATCATCGGCGTATCGAACGATGAAACTCTTTCCCTTCAATCTGGGCTGGATAACTTCTGAAAACCATTTATCCAACATTCTGCGTATCACTCCATCTTTTACCCTTTGGTCAAGGAATTCTCTCAACAGGCCATGATTTATGCTGCCAAAATAGTCCTGAATATCCGCATCAATAATATAGCGCATGTTTCCAAAACTCATTTTATGAAACATATTTTCTATGGCTTGATGACAGGAACGGTTAGGCCTGAAACCATACGAAGAGTCTTTGAACAACTCCTCATATACCGGTTCTATTACCGTCCGTATTCCT
Organism: Bacteroidales bacterium; assembly: GCA_003557725.1. Taxonomy (GTDB): domain Bacteria; phylum Bacteroidota; class Bacteroidia; order Bacteroidales; family PWNQ01; genus PWNQ01. Next base: position 29,113 of record PWNQ01000222.1, read on the forward strand.
GATTGCAGAACCTTATCCTCTATGGTTGGAATACCAAGGGGACGTTTACCCGTTTTCCCTTTGGGAATATAGACCCTCCGGATTGGTGGGGCTTTGTACTTTCCAGTTTTGTATTTGGAAAGCAACTCGGGGATTCGTTCCTTCGCTTCCAGTGCATAATCAAACCAGTTCTCGCCATCTGTTCCCCGACTACTATACTTGTTGAGTTCACGGAACTTTTTATGTAGCAGGCCGGTTGTTATGAACTGGTTCAGATTTGTTAAAGGTTCATTACTGAATTTCCTTGCTCTCTCTGCTATCCGCAGTTCTTCTGTTGACATTTTCTTCATGTCTCTGGTACATTTAATGCTTCTAAACTACAGTTCCAATATTGAGGCATCCCCTATCTAACAACTATTAGATAAGTTTTCCCTTCCCTACTCTCTGGCTTTCACGGGACTGATTTGCCAGATTTCTATCGGTACTATGGAGATGCTAAGACTGCCTTCGCCCTTCTCATCGTCTTCGGTTTCCCTCGACTTTGATACCAATTCGATGTTACCTTTTTTCTTAGCGTTCGCAAGGTGGTAACATGTACCCTGCGAACCTGGAATCTTTGGGTCTGGTCTTCCATATTAACCACTTTTTCGTTTGGAGGCGGGAGGCTCTCCCAAGTTCCCGTAGAAACCTATCTATACATTTGCCCTGCTCTTCGACCCCGGTCAGGCATAGTTCCCTTACCATGACGGTTACTATGCTTTCGTTCCCACAGACAGAAAAATGAAAACCAAAACATTATCTTTATTTTCGAGGCTCTATCACACAGCTTTTGTACTCCCTGTGTACGCTTCGTGCCAGCATTTCTGCTGACTACGCAACACTCGGTTCTGGGGCTGGTTAGGCTTTCCCAGGTAGGAGTGGTTACCTACAGGTTTCTATTGAAAAGTTTCAAAGATCTATGCTAATTCCCTTTTCACGGGCTTAGCTTGGCGCAATCTGTCTATAAACTCCCATAAATTATTTCAATACTGTAAATCAAGTATTTAAAATCGTAATTTTTCACAAATTTAATAAATACCATTTTTCATCAAATAGTGTTCAAAGATAAGATTTTTTCAAACATTTTGTGTTAATAAGACAGATATGTAAATGG
>PWNQ01000185.1 GCA_003557725.1 Bacteroidales bacterium
CGCTGAAAATCAGCTTTGCCCCATCCCTAAAGGGTGGCTGATTTTCAGCGGCTTCACCCTTTAGGGTCCGGGGCAAAAAGCCGCTGAAAATCAAAAGTAACCTTTTTAGACTGGACTCATATATTGTTCAGGCTACTCATATCCATGTTTCCACCGGAAATAACCACCACTATGGTTTTGTTTTTCATATTAACTTTTCCTTCAAGCAATGCAGCCAAAGGTACTGCTCCTGAGGGTTCTATAACTAATTTCAGTCGCTCCCAAATGGTGGTCATGGCCTTTAATATGGAATGGTCTTGCACACAAACCACCTGGCTTACCATATTAACAAGCACCGGAAAGGTGATGCTTCCCAGGGAGGTTAACAAGCCATCGGCAATGGTTTGAGGGTTTGTTTGTGGGATAAATTTCTTTTGAATGAAAGACTGGTAGGCATCGTTTGCGCCCAGTGGTTCGGCAGCGATCACCTGGGTATGATCAAAGAAGTAGTTTACGGCCAGGGCGGTGCCACTGACCAGCCCACCACCGCCCACCGGACAGATAATATAGTGGGGTTCTTTGGGCAGTTGTTCTTTAATCTCTTGTGCCATAGTAGACTGTCCGGCAATAACCCGGGGGTCGTTGTAGGGGTGTATGGGCACAGCTTTTGTCCGGGCCATCACTTTATGCAGTTCTTTTTCCCGGTCTTTCAGGGTAGGTTGACAGAAATAGATCCTTCCCCCATACTCTTTGACTGCATTGATTTTTACGGTGGGGGCTGTTCGGGGCATCACAATATGCGCAGGGATCCCCCGAAGGGCTGCGGCCCGGGCCAGAGCCTGTGCGTGATTGCCGGAAGAGTGGGTGCATACACCGCGGGAGGCTTCCCGGGGAGGTAGTTGAAAGACAGCATTTACAGCTCCCCGCGACTTAAAAGCACCGGCCTTTTGCAGGTTCTCTGCTTTAAAAAATACTTCCGCACCAAGCATATCATTGATGCGGGAAGAACGAAACAGCGGGGTTTGACGGATCATCCCCTTTATTCGTTCCCGCGCTGATATTAAATCATCCAAACACGGTGTACTTTTATCCAGCGGAATGGAAATTGTTGACTTACTGTTTTTCATTATATTGCAAATAATGCGGGCAGCAATGGGAGGGAGGGGGGCCGAACTGATAAAATAGCCGGGACAGTTATTAATCCTGGTGCTTTAAACTGTCCAAAAGGCGGTCGGTGGCCTGGTCAATCATTTCATAGACCTTTTCAAACCCTTCAGGACCGCCAAAATAGGGGTCTGGAACACTAATATTTTTTCCCGGATACAGGTAGTTCATAAGCATTTTTACCTTTCCTTTTTCCTCTCCGGTGGTAGCCAGGCTAAGGATATTGTAATAGTTCTCTTCATCCATGGCCAGGATAAGGTCAAACTCTTGAAAGTCTGCTATTTCAAACTGCCTTCCCCGTAAGTCGCTGATGTTGATCCCTTTTTTAGACAAGGTCTGTTGTGCGCGTTTATCCGGCGGGCTGCCCTCATGGTAAGCAGCGGTGCCTGCAGAGTCAAGCGTATGATTTAGTCCCCGGTCATTAATTTTTTTGCGTAGTATACCCTCCGCCATGGGCGAGCGGCAAATGTTTCCCAAACAGACAGTTAATAATTTCATAGATTAGGTTTTTCTGATTATCCCTGGATTTTCTTATCCAGTTCATTGACAAAGATGCTGAACTTTTTATCCGTTTCGGTAAGGTTGGATACCGTTTTACAGGCATGCAGTACCGTGGCGTGGTCTTTATTTCCGCAATGTAGTCCGATAGTAGCCAAAGAGGACTTAGTATACTTTTTGGAGAAATACATGGTAAGCTGTCTGGCCTGAACGATTTCTCTTTTTCTGGTTTTGGAGATAATCAGTTCGATGGGGATATTAAAATATTCGCTGATCACTTTTTGGATATAGTCGATAGATATTTCTCTGGCAGTATTTTTCACATACTTATCGATCATTTGCTTGGCCAGTTCCAGGGTAATATCCTTTTTATTCAGCGAGGCTTGCGCCAGGATACTGATAAGCGCCCCTTCCATTTCCCGGATATTGGTAGTGATAGAATAGGCTAAATACTCCACCACTTCGGCAGGCATTTCCACGCCATCGCCATAGAGTTTTTGCGCCAGGATAGCCATACGTGTCTCCAGGTCGGGCACCTGCAGGTCGGCTGCCAGGCCCCATTTAAATCGTGATAGCAGCCTTGGCTTCACCCCCTGCATTTCCACCGGAGCTTTATCAGAGGTAATTATCAACTGCTTCCCTTTTTGATGCAAGTGGTTGAAGATATGAAAAAATACATCCTGAGTCTTTTCCTTTCCAGATAAGAACTGAATATCATCGATGATCAAAGTGTCGATCATCTGGTAAAAGTGCACAAAGTCGTTTTGATTGTTGTTGCGCACCGATTCAATAAACTGATTGACGAACTGTTCAGCAGATACGTACAGCACTGTTTTATCGGGGAATCCGTTTTTCACCTGAATACCAATGGCATTAGCCAAGTGGGTCTTTCCCAGTCCCACCTTACTATATAGGAATAGAGGGTTAAACGCAGTTTTTCCCGGGTTTTGTCCAACGGCAAATCCGGCCGATCGGGCCAGACGGTTACAGTCTCCTTCCACGAAGTTGTCGAAGCTGTAATTTTCATTCAACTGGGAGTTGACACGGATCTTTTTTATGCCCGGGATAATAAAGGGGTTAGGAATTTCCTTGGAGTTGCTATTGTTCAAATCCAGGGGCATAGCTACGGCCGGGTTCTGTGTGGCTTTCTTGTTGCTGGTGGGCATATTAACGGTGCAACGGGCGTTATTGACCAGGGAGTTATCCATTATTATGCTGTACTCCAGCCTCCCTGATGGCCCCAGCTCCTGGCGAATAGTCTTCTTTAGCAAGTTAATGTAATGCTCTTCCAACCACTCATAGAAAAACTGACTGGGAACTTGTATGGTTAATACATTTCCCTCCAGACGTAAAGGCTTAATGGGGTCAAACCAGGTTTTAAAACTCTGATAATTAATATTATCTCGGATGACCCGAAGGCAATTGGACCATATTTGCTTGTAATCAGTTTTTTCTTTTGTATTCATTCGCTTTCTCCCTAAACCAATAATTGTGTGGTTAATAATATTATAACTTAAATGCCCGCAAAAGGCAAATCCTTTGCAAAGATTTTAAAAAAAAAATTTAGTAATCAAGTGATATCCGCCTTGACATTTTGCGGAATTATTACGAACTGTGCCACGTGAAGCGTAATTTAAAATTTAACATACTTATATTTTTTAATGATACTTTGTATAAACAACTTATGCTTGCGTTTTTCTCAACCTGCTATTTATTAGCTATTTACAAATCCAGTTGATAGTCAGGTAGTGGCACAATAACACCTTGAACAAAAAAAACAATTATGGGCTATTAACTTGTAAAAGGTTTTTTATTAGCAACTTACCATCTAAAAAAAACGGTGGCTCATTGCTGTACAAGATTAATTCTTTTTTTTGAAACAAAAATGCAATAATTTGTTTTTTTTTGTAATTTGTAATGAATATAAATTCTCATAAAATTTATGCCTCTATTTTGCATGTTATCAAAGAGATAAATGCACTAACCATGTTTTATCAAATTTATTTGGCAAGGAATTTGATACTTTTTCAATGAGGGAAATTGTTATAAAACCTTTATAATAAAATGGTTATCACTATTTCCCAATATTCCTGGCATGCCATCTGAGGATTAAATTAGGAGTAATGATTAATTTGACTGATAATCAGCGCTTACAGTCCATTCAAAAGAGGGGATAGGGTTTTGATAAGTGATAACAAGTCCATTAGCGGAACCCGGAGAGGAATTTTTTTTGAAATAATTTAATCTATGCTCCAGAACCGGCCTAAAAAGGATGCTTTTGATTTTTATCGGCTTTTTTCCCCGGTCTCAAAAGGGTGAAGCAATTGAAAATCAGTTATTCCATAATAAAGAGGCAAAGCTGACTCTTATGAGATGTGAAAATCGTGTATTTTTACACCGGCCTCCTCTGTTAATATATAATAAAGTATTACTTTTGCAGTTCTGTTTATTATAAACGTATTAAGGAGTTACATGCGATACATAGGGGTAGTAGCAGGAGCGTTGTTTATTCTGGTTTATTCTTCTGGATGTGGTGATTATCAGAAGGTTTTAAAGAGCGACGACACGGAATTGAAGTATGAGCGCGCCATGGAGCATTACCATGATCAGGATTACTTCAAGGCCATACAATTGCTAAGGAGTTTGCGTTCTTCCATCCGGGCTACGGAGAAAGCGGAGGATGTACATTATTATTTTGCGTATGCTCATTATAAGAATAAGGAGTACATATTAGCTTCTTATTACTTCCGCACCTTTGTAAACAATTTTCCTGCCAGTGATCGCCGTGAGGAGTCTTTATATCTGGCGGCTTACTGTAAGTATTTACAGGCTCCGGCCTATTTTCTTGACCAGACGGTGACCCGTGATGCCATTGATGAGTTGCGTTTGTTTACCAACCGGTATCCTCAGTCGGAACGGGTCCGGGAGGCTCAACAGTTGGTGCATGAGTTAAACCTGCGCCTGGAGAAGAAAGCCTTTGAGAAGGCCCGGCTATACTATCAAATGGAGCGTTGGAGGGAAGCGGCTTATGCTTTGCAGGTGTTCTTAACTCAGCACCCCGCCTCTCAGTACCGCGAGGAAGCACTCTTTTATATACTGGAGTCTAAATACAATTATGCCTCCCAGTCTATCGAAGAAAAAAGGGAGCCACGTTTGAAAGAAGCACTCCGGGCCTATGATAATCTTTTGGCCGAATACCCGCGCACCCGTTTTAAAAGCCGGGCGGAAAGGGTGAATGAAAGAACTAAACAGGAGCTGGAAAGCATCAGTAAAAAAGCACATACCACTCTTGCAGATTAATATAATCAATAACCATTAGTTTTTAAATACATACATAACCCATGGACTATAAAAAGGTAAAAACGGATCATGAAGCGATTACGCACCGGTTGCAGGATTTCAGCCGGGAGGGAAGGAATATTTATGAGTCGGTAGTGGCACTATCCAAGCGGGCAGATCAAATATCTGCGGTTATGAAGGAGGAACTCAATGAAAAGATTGAAGAGTTTACTTCCCAATCGGATACACTGGAGGAGGTCTTTGAAAACAGGGAGCAGATAGAGATCGCCCGTTACTATGAGCGTTTGCCAAAGGCCACTTTGCTGGCCAAGCATGAGTACTTCGCCAACAAACTGTATATCCGTAATCCACATAAAGACAATACGGAAGATTTGCCTTCCGAAGGGAAGACGGAGAAATAGCCATTCAGATATTATAACCCCTTATTATAACTATGGAGCTGAAAGGAAAGAACGTTGTTATTGCCATTACGGGTAGTATTGCGGCCTATAAGATACCCCTTCTTGTCCGGCTATTGAAAAAAGAGGGGGCGGATGTGCAGGTAGTTATGACTCCTGTGGCCCGGGATTTCGTTACGCCCCTTACCTTATCCACCTTATCCGGGCGTCCGGTGATCTCCCAGCCTTTTGATGCCCTTACGGGCCAGTGGAGCAACCATGTGGAACTGGGCCGCTGGGCCCACCTTATGCTGTTTGCTCCGCTTAGTGCCGCTTCCATGGGCAAAATGGCCAACGCCATCGCTGATAACTTCTTGACTACACTATATATCGCCGCGAAATGCCCCGTGTATTTTGCCCCGGCTATGGACCTGGATATGTATAAACACCCTGCCAATCAAAAGAATATTGAAACACTGCAGTCTTATGGAAACACATTGATCCAGCCGCAGGAAGGGGAGCTGGCCAGCGGACTGTGTGGTGCCGGAAGAATGGAAGAACCGGAAGTTATCTTTGATATTTTAAAAGAAACACTGAAAAAAAAAACCTGAAAGCCGCCGGTAAAAAAGTGCTTATCACTGCCGGACCCACCTACGAACGCATAGACCCGGTACGCTTTATCGGCAATTTTTCTTCAGGTAAAATGGGCTTTGCCCTGGCACAGGCCTTTGAACAAATGGGGGCCACCGTAACTCTTGTTGCAGGCCCCGTGGCCCAGAAAACCCCTGAAGGAAATATCAACCGAATCAATGTTGAATCGGCCCGGGAAATGGAAACTCAGGTGAAAAAATGCTTCCCGCAAACTAATATTTTGGTTATGAGCGCTGCCGTGGCAGACTTTGCCCCAAATGAACCTCAGAAGGACAAGATTAAAAAAAAGGATGACTTCCAAACGCTGTCGCTGAAGAAAACCACTGATATCCTTTCAATGGCAGGAAAAATGAAAAAACCCGGACAGACCCTGGTGGGGTTTGCACTGGAAACTGCCAATGAACTGGAAAATGCCCGTGAAAAGCTCCATGAAAAAAAACTGGATATGATCGTGCTCAACTCGCTCAACGACCCTGGGGCCGGCTTTGGTACTGATACCAACAAGGTGACGCTCATCACTCAAAACAGAATGGAAAACTGGCCTCTGAAAACCAAAGTTGAACTGGCGCAAGATATGGCCCATTTTATCGTTGATAAACTGATACTGGAGCCAATATAAACGGATGGCCTGCGCCCCCCCCCGGATGGGATTATATGAAGGACTAATGATAAATATATTGCCAATTAATACGGACCGGGGGCGCGCGCCGGGAAATGATGCGAGGAGGCGAAGAAATAATCATGTCACCCCTTCGGGGCCTGCTGTGATTGTGAGAACCGCATTGCTAAACATATAAAAACCATATTATTCGTGCATTCGTGGCAACGAACAACGAACAACGAACAAAATTATAAACAGATGAAAACACGATCATCTTTATCATCCGGTATAGCCCTTCTTCTTATGTTGCTTTTACCCGGAAAGGGGGAGGCTCAGGAGTTAAACTGCCAGGTAAATGTGGTGGCATCACAGATACAGCCCGCTGATCCCGATAAATTTGTGGAGCTGCGACGGGAGATCAACGAGTTTATGAACCACCGTCAATGGACCAATGTCAATGTGAGCGGTGAAGAACGCATCGATTGCAGTATTCTTATCAACGTCACCCGGGAGATATCATCCGATAAGTACCAGGCAAGCATCCAGGTGCAGTCGCGACGCCCCATATATAACACCTCTTATCATTCCCCCATACTTAACTATCAGGATAACAACCTGACTTTTGAATACGCCAAGTACGACAACTTAAATTTTGATGTTAACACCTTTCACTCCAACTTAACCTCTGTTCTGGCCTTTTATGCTTACCTGATCATTGGTTTGGATTTCGACAGCTTTTCACCCATGGGCGGCACGCCATATTTTCAGAACGCTCAAACCATTGTGGTGAACGCACAAAATACCGATTATCAAGGCTGGAAGTCATTCGAGAGCCGCCAAAACCGTTATTGGATCATCGAAGACCTGCTCAGTGGATCACTAAGTTCCATGCGTCAGGGCAACTACAACTATCACCGCCTGGGGTTGGACCGGTTGGCGGATGAAATGGAGTCGGGAAGGCAGCAGATAATGGACGCTTTAGAAAAATTCAGACAGGCCAAACGCCAAAAGTCATTCCTGCACATCCTGGACGTGTTGTTAAATGCCAAAAGGGATGAACTTATCAATATTTTTCGCGAAGCACCGGCTTCAGTAAAGGCAAATGCTGTAAATTTGTTGAAGGAGCTGGACCCTGCCAACTCTTCCGACTATGACGGCATCATGGAGGGATGATAAAATAATTGGCTTATGATATCTCACTTGGCGGTTCGTAACTATGTGCTTATAGATACCCTGGATATCCGTTTGGAGAAAGGGTTTACTACCATCACCGGCGAGACCGGCGCCGGGAAATCCATTATTCTGGGCGCACTGGGACTGATCCTGGGTGATCGTGCCGATACGTCTACGCTCAGAGATAAGGAGAAGAAATGCATCGTCGAAGGGTGCTTTTTTGTGGATGGTTACGGACTGGAGCCATTTTTCCGTGATCATGACCTGGACTATGACCGGGAGTGCTTTATCCGCCGGGAGATATTACCCTCAGGGAAATCCAGAGCCTTTATTAATGATACCCCTGTAGTGTTGAAGGTGTTGAAAAGCCTGGGCAAGGCACTGATCAATATCCATTCCCAACACGACAAGCTGCATTTGGGACAGGGCGACTTTCAGCGGGCCGTGCTGGATGACTTTGCGCAAAACCAGACGCTGTTGGATGAATACTCCCGGGCATATAGCCAATACCTTTACCATCAAGAGCGACTGATACGTTTAACGGAAGAGAACAGGGCCGCACGAAAGGAGCAGGACTATTATCAATTTTTATATGATGAGCTGAAAGATGCTGATCTTCAGCCTGGAGAAAAGGAAAGCCTGGAGGAAGACCAGCGGAGTATTACCCATGCCGAAGAGATCAGGGAAGCGGCATACGGTGCTTTTCAAGGCCTCAGCGGGGATGATAACAATATATTGTCCCGGATGAAAAGCCATGAGGGCCAGATATCGCGGGCAGGAAAGTATAATGAAGCGCTGGAAAGGCTGGCACAACGCATGGATGAAGCCGCCATTGAGCTGGAAGATTTGGCTGCCGAACTGGAGCAACTAAGCCAAAAGGTGGAATATGACCCGGAAAAATTGGAACATATAAACCAACGGCTGAATCTCTTATACAGCCTGGAACAAAAACACGGGGTAAAAGGCACCCGGGAACTGAAGCAGGTGAAATCATCCCTGGAAAATAAGCTGGGAAAGATTATCTCGCTGGAAGATGAAATAGAAAAAGAACGGCAGGCCGTGGATGAGGCTAAAGGAAAAGCCCATAATCTGGCAAAAGCACTGCAGCAGAGCCGGAAAAAAGCGGCTCCGGGAATCTCCAAAGCCTTTGTAAGCGTGGTACGTAAGCTGAACATGCCCAATGCCAGCATGGAGGTGCAGCTAAATTCCAAAGAAACACTTAACCATAGGGGCTACGACCAAGTAAACATATTGTTTTCAGCTAATAAAGGACAAATAGCCGGGCCGTTAAGTCAGATCGCCTCCGGAGGTGAGCTGTCACGCATTTTGCTGGCCATAAAATCGGTTCTTTCAGGAAAAAATGTGCTGCCCACCATTGTGTTTGATGAAATTGATGCGGGAATATCCGGGAGTGCCGCTACTAAAGTGGCCGAAATAATGGAAGAAATGAGCAGAAATATGCAGGTGATCGCCATTACCCACCTGCCACAAATCGCTGCCAGAGGGAATGAACACCTGTGTGTGTATAAATACGATAGACACAATCAGACCCATACGGATATAAAAACCCTGGATGAAAAGGAACGGATTAGTGAAATCGCCCACATGATCAGCGGTGAAGACCCGGGGGAAAATGTATTGATCACCGCCAAAAACCTGCTGAAAATACCCATATCATGAACATATTGTACTTATTCAATGGATGAGTCTAATCTAAAAAGGTTGCTTTTGATTTTCAGCGGATGTGAAAAATGTGTGTTTTTAGACCGGACTCATGGATTAATTATTTAATTATATAACCCTCATTTTATTATGGTCACAAATTTGTTGAAGGGAAAGAAAGGGATAATCTTTGGTGCTCTGGATGAGCGCTCCATAGCCTGGAAGGTGGCGGAGCAGGCTCATGAACAGGGAGCCCAAATGGTGTTAACCAATACTCCGGTTGCCATTCGTATGGGCAGCATTGATGCTCTGGCCGGGCAAACGGGCTCTATAGTGATTCCTGCAGATGCCACCAGCGTAAAAGACCTGGGGGTGCTGTTTAATCAGACCCGGGAGCACTTTGGCGGCAAGGTTGATTTTATTTTGCACTCTATCGGAATGTCGTTGAATGTGCGTAAGAAGCGGGATTATGACGATTTGGATTACAACTATTTGCAAAAGACACTGGACATTTCAGCGGTGTCTTTCCACAAGGTGTTGCAGGTAGCCCGAAAGCAGGATGCTATTAACCGGTGGGGGTCTGTGGTAGCCCTTTCCTATATTGCGGCACAGCGTACTTTATTTGGATACAACGATATGGCGGAAGCTAAGGCCATGCTGGAGTCTATCGCCCGCAGCTTTGGATATATCTACGGCCGTGATAAGCAGATACGGATCAATACCGTGTCGCAGTCGCCCGTTAAGACCACAGCAGGAAGCGGAGTGAGAGGGATTGATGGCCTGCTAGACTTTACCAACCGCACCTCTCCACTGGGAAATGCCAGCGCAAAAGAATGCGCCCAGTTTATTATCACCCTGTTTTCCGACCTTACCCGGAAGATAACCATGCAAAATATCTATCACGACGGAGGCTTCTCCAGCATGGGCATGAGCTCCAAAGCAATGCAAATGTACACCCGCAGCTTGAACTGCAAGGACTGCCCGCCGGAAGAAGACCTGTCGTCGTAAATGATGGATTGTGCCTGCTATTGGCGGTTAAAAATTTCTATTGACCGGTAAAGATAATCGTTGGCTCTTTGAATATAAATATAAGTGGCGACATACAAGCCTGCCGGGACCAACATGTGCAAGCCCAAATTGGCATAAGGACTGGTAAATGGATGGACCAGGCTGAAATCCTCAACCTCTGCGCCCTGGACAGCTCCTTTGATACCCAGTGCTAAAATAAATCCCAGAGCAGAATAGCTGGTAATACTGGCTTTTTTCCCGTAATTCCGGCTTAGGGCTATGGACTCCAGAGCCGGTGGGTAATCCTTTATTGCTTCTTCCAAAGCATCTATGTGAAAACGTTGGGCCGGTTCTTTATCCTTGTTGAAGTACTCGACTATTACGGTTTGAGGAAGACCATCCCGTGAGACGGAGGTCACTTCCGCCTGGTACAAACTGATCCTTCCTTCCAGCGTGCGCGTTGCTGTGGGAACAGCCATCTCACCAATGTAGGCGAAATATTCCTCCCCATCATGGAAGAACAACAAATTATCGGCGGAGAATCTCTCCCCGTCAACAATAATGAGATCATCCCGCTCACGGGCAATTAAACGCCCCTTGGTGTTTAACTCCAAACGCACCTCGTCGCCAAAAAGATACTCGCCCGACTTAAGATAAATGTGCGGAGAGGACTCGTCGCCTTCCTGCGCCTGGGCAGTAAAACAAAAAAATCCCAGACCAACAGCCAATAAAATAATGGCTAAACGTTGAAAATGTACCATAATAAAAAAAGATTTTAATGAAACAATTGATTCATTTAAATATGAACAACTCCTGTCAAATTATTGCATTCTGCTATTAACCCATGTTGCCATTTTTCCATTAACCCATGTTGCCATTTTTCCATTAACCCATGTTACCATTTTCCTATTACCCCATGTTACCATGTTCCTATTACCTCATGTTTCCATGTTCCTATTACCCCATGTTACCATGTTCCTATTACCTCATGTTTCCCTGTTCAGTAAAAATACCATCTGCGGTTTATGGTGTCACCCTTCGGCCCAGGTTCTTTAGTCCTTTCCATAAAACATTAAAATCGGTACTCACTTTATAATCTTTTCCATACAACAGGTTTAGCTTATACAGGGTATTATCATCCAAAGTTTTGTCAGGAAACCCATCGCCGGGAAAGAGCACTCCGTTTTTCACTGGTGGTAGTTGAAGTGCGGAAGATTGCTTTAAAGGGTGGTATCCCACCAGGGAATATTGGCCAAAGAGCACTTTGGCCAGGTTGATCAGCATGGTTCCCGGGCGTGGGACCATCCAGATTAACACAGGGGAGAGCAGGAGCAGTGAAAAGGAGGCCACCAAATCAAAAAACCGTTTGCTTCTGCGGTTCTGAGGCCTGGAAATGGAGTTTATATCCACAGAGAAAAGATGGGAAGGGGTGGATATGGAGTTGCTTCCAATGAGATACATGCTCTCTTCGGGTGCGATCTTATAATCCATACGGTCGGAACTGAGGGCCCACATATGGTCCATAATCTGTCTGGCTGTCAGGTTTTTGGAGCAAAAGATCACTTCGTCAATCTTGTATATTTCCACTATGTCCGGGAGCTGATCCATGCTGCCCAAAAAGTGCGGGTCATCAGAAGGGGCCGCACCGGCATTGCCAAATCCGATAAAGCCCACTGAAGGAGAAGCATCTTTGAGGATGCGGGCCACACGCATGGACTCCTTCTTATCCCCACAGATTAAATACCGTTTTTCCTCAGGGTTAAGGTAATGCTTTAATTCACGCCTGTTGGACCTGATAATATGGCGAATAGCCAGCGAGGTCAGCATGGCCCATACGGCTCCCATAACAATCAGGGCACGGGAGTAACGCAAGGACTCAGGCAATAAAGCATAGATCACTAAAATGGCTACCGTGCCGGATATCATGCCCTTAAAAACCCCACGGCTGTAATAGGGACGGTCGTAACCGCCGTGCATATACATGGAAAAAACCCATACCGCAATATATGTAGGAACGATCACAAGCATATAGAGTGGGGGATAGGTTACCCCTTCCATAGATTTAATGCTGGTTTCCCAAAAGAGCTTGAGAAACCACATGCCGGAAAATATAAGGGCCACATCGGCAATGGGAAGGGCCGCCTTTTTCCAAAAGCCTGATAACAAAGATATGCCCGCACGAAACCACACGGCTGCATTGATCAAAAAAGAGAAAATGCGGGCATGATTGGGGGAAAAATGCTTGCGGGCAAAAATGACCATGGCGTTGTAAAAGGTGAATACATAGTTTACACTGCGCTTTTTGGTGCTTTCGCCTTTATAATGAATGATGCGTGCTTTTGGGAAATAAATGTTTTTATACCCTTTTTGTATGATCTTATATGACAAGTCTATATCCTCACCATACATAAAATAATCCTCATCCAACAGCCCTGTTTTCTCCAGTGTGCTTCTGCGTAGCCACATAAATGCTCCGGAAAGCACATCCACCGGATGGATTTGGTCTTTATCCAGATACCCCAGGTGATACCTGTTGAAAGTTTGCGACCTGGGAAAAAGCCTGGACAGACCCGAGATCTTGCAGAAAGCCACAAAGGGAGTGGGCAAACCCCGTTTGGACTCAGGCAAAAAACGGCCCTGACCATCAATCATTTTTACACCCAGACCACCGGCATCCGCCCGGGAATCCATATAGGCCAAACATTTGGTAAAAGTGTCTTTTTCAACCACCGTATCCGGATTGAGCAATAAAATATACTTGCCCGTGCTTTGCTTTATGGCCTGATTGTTGGCCCGGGAAAAACCTACATTGTCTTTATTGGCTATCAACCGCACATAGGGAAAGAAATTACGAACCATATCCACAGAGCCATCCACCGAGTTATTGTCCACAACAAATATCTCCGAATCAATCTGCTCGCAGGCTTTATCAACTGAGCGTAAGCATTGCTCAAGAAAATAACGTACATTATAATTTACAATGACCACCGACAACTTCATAGCTGTATTTAATAGGATAAAACTCCTCGCCATAACAAGCAGATGCAAATATACAGGATATTCTTAAAAAGAAATAAGTATTTTTTAAAATATAAAATTCCTATAATTAATATTATGTTAAGTTGAGAAGGTAATAAATAAGGGGACGCCCGAAAGCCTCCCCTTATAACCGTGAAGCTTAACTCCTCCTGTTATTGTAATTCCTTAAGCTTCCGGTCAATATCTTTTAGTTTTTCCATCTGGTCGGTTCGTGTATATAATTCCCTTAGAGCGATGAGTGTGCTGACGTCATGTGGTCTCATCTCAGTGGCTTTTTCCATAACCGGCAGCGCCATTTCAAACTGTTTTTTAGCCTTATCCATTAGCTGGTTATACTCATCTTCGGCTTCTATGGGCATTTGATTTGCCTTACTCACGTATTCTACTCCTTTATTAAAGTACAAAGCACCCAGATTGTACACCGCATCGAAGTAATCCTCATTAAGCTTGAAGGCCTGTTCATAGTTTTCTGCGGCCAGATCAAAAAATTCCTGGCGTTGCTCATCGGAAAGTGTGGTGTCTCCGGCAGATTCTTCAAATACCACTCCCACGTTAAAGTACAGTTGTTCGTTATCCGGTTGCTGTTCCAGTGCCAGATTGAGCAGTTCCTGAGATTTATCAATATCCCCTTGCAGCAGGTGGATATTGGTCAGGGTGATAAGTATGTCATAGTCATGCGGATGTCTTTCCCTGCCCAATTGCAGCACCTCTTTGGCCTGTGCGGTGTCCTCTTTTATCATAAGTAGTTCACCAGCAGCTACATATATAATTTCTTCATTATAATTAAGCTTAATCAGTGTGGAATAGTGCTCCATTGCTTTCTCCGGCATTTGGGCATTACTAGCGGCTATGGCGGCATTGAACAGGCTTCCGGTATCCGTTTGTCCGAAGGTTGATTTCAGGTTATATGTTCGTTCAAAGTAGTCTACGGCCATTTGAAAATCCTCCAGGTTAAACAGTTTAACGGCCTCATTATAGTACAGGTCGCTAAGCTGGAACAATTGCTTGCTAGCCGGGTTGAGGAACTCTCTGTTTTCGTCCAGATGGATGGATTTCTGGAATGCATCATAGGCTTTCACCAGAGGTTCTTCCACCATTCCCTCGTATGCGCCGTCGGCAGGTTTGTTAAAGCTTTCCACTTTTTGGTCGTTGTCGAAGTGGATGGTCATATCCGGTTCATACATCATCCGGTTTCTTCTTTCTCTTGACGGGTCACCCAATACGTCCTTCACCTGGCCCCGGGTCATCCCCACTTGTACTGATTCATGCATGGAGTTAACGATATACACCGCCATATAAATGCGTCCTTTATAAAACCAGGTGGCCGGGTCGTTTTTGGTGCGTTCATGTTCTGCAGCATTGTGGATACTCTCCAGTGCTTCTTCCAGGCGCAGGTCGTTAAGGTAATTAATCGCACTGTTCAATTCTACGGGTTGTGCCTGGCTATAGCTAAACCATCCCAACAGGATCGTTATGAATATTAAGCGTTTCATATACTTGATTTTTGGTTTTGCAAAAAATTATTCAATTATCTTGCCAAACTAATTGTCATGGCATATTGGCAAATACGGTATATTTATTCTTTCTGGCTTTCTTCCTGGCTTTGCCCGGTATCTTCTTCTGTTGGCAGTTCATTGCCGTTATCCTCCTGGCTTTGCCCGGTATCTTCTTCTGTTGGCGGTTCATTGCCGTTATCTTCCTGGCTTTCACCCTCCTGTTCCACCATGTCTTCCAGTCCTACCCGAGCCACGGCGGCGATTTCATCGCTATTGGTCAGGTTTATCAGTCTTACACCCTGTGTTGCTCTGCCCATCAGTCGCAATTTGTTAACAGCCATGCGGATAGTGAGCCCATTTCGGGTGATGATCATCAGGTCATCCTCATCGGTTACGTTTTTAATGGTGATAAGGTTACCGGTTTTATCAGTAACTTTCATGGTCTTCACCCCTTTTCCTCCGCGGGTGATGATTCGATAATCCTCCAGGTGTGATCGTTTTCCGAATCCTTTTTCGGATACCACCAGCACATTTTCGGTTTCGCTATTGGTTATACACACCATTCCCACCACATAATCATCTTCGGCATTGAGTCTTATTCCTCTAACTCCGGAGGCGGTTCTTCCCATCGACCGCACGTCTTTTTCATGGAACCGGATGGCTCTTCCGTAATGTGTGGCCAGCATAATATCATCGTCTCCGGATGTTTTCCTTACGGCCAGCAGGCGATCACCGTCTTTAATGGTGATGGCGTTGATTCCCGACTGGCGTATTCTGGAGTAAGCTTCCAGCGGGGTCTTTTTCACACGGCCTTTTTCGGTGGCCAGCAGCAGGAATTGATTTCGGATATGCTCTTCATCTTTAAGGTCCTGTACTTTTATCACCGCTTTCACCTTGTCGTTGGGGTCGATTTGAATAAGGTTTTGAATGGGTCGTCCTTTGGAGTTTTTGCTGCCTTCAGGGATCTCATATACACGGAGCCAGAAAACCTTTCCAAACTCGGTAAATATGAGCATATAGTCATGGTTATTAGCGATATACAGCGACTCAATAAAGTCCTCATTCCGGGTACTGCTGCCCCGTGCTCCCCGTCCTCCCCTGGCCTGCGTGCGGTATTCAGAGGCTACGGTACGTTTCAGATAGCCATGGTGTGAAAAGGAGATTACCACCTGTTCATTGGGGATGGTATCTTCAATCCGGAAGTCGTCGGCAGCATATTCTATGGCTGTGCGTGGTTCTTCCCCATAGCGTTCTTTTATTTCCAGTAGTTCCTCTTTGATGATCTCCATCCGCAGGTGGTGCTGAGCCAGAATGCTTTCCAGGTATTCAATGGTTTTCATCAGTTCTTTATACTCTTCTCTTACTTTGTCGATCTCCAGTCCGGTAAGTTTTTGCATGCGCATGGCCAGGATGGCCCGTGCCTGAGCATCGGAGAGGCTGAACTCTTCCATCAGTCCGTGGCGTGCTTCTTCCGGGGTGTGAGACCTGCGGATGCGCCGGATCACGGCATCCAGGTTATCCAGAGCAATAATCAGGCCTTCCAGGATATGTGCTCGCTTTTTGGCTTCCCTCAGCTCATACTCTGTCCGTCGCACTACCACCTCGTGGCGGTGATTGACAAAATGGCGGATCATGTCCTTCAGGTTAAGCTGTACGGGACGGCCGTTAACCAGGGCAATATTGTTCACACTGAACACGGTTTGCAGTGCGGTATACTGATATAACTTGTTGAGGATCACGTTGGCCATTGCATCACGCTTCAACTCATAGACAATACGCAATCCGCTGCGGTCCGATTCATCACGGAGGTCGGAGATGCCTTCAATTTTCTTATCATTGACCAGGTCGGCAGTTTTTCGGATCATCTCCGCCTTATTGACCATATATGGGATGGAGGTGACGATAATACGCTGGCGGTCGGAGTTGGGCATTTCTTCAATACGGGCCTCTCCCCTGACTACCACGCGACCACGGCCGGTCTCAAAGGCTTTTCGCACTCCTTCATAGCCGTAAATAATCCCTCCGGTGGGAAAATCAGGAGCCTTAACATGCTCAATAAGACCTTCAATGGTGATGTCATGGTCTTCAATATAAGCGATAATACCGTCCACCACCTGAGCCAGATTGTGGGGCGGCATATTGGTGGCCATCCCCACAGCAATGCCCGAAGCCCCATTAACCAACAGGTTGGGAACACGCGTGGGCAATACGGTGGGCTCTTCCAGTGTGTCATCAAAGTTCATCTGGAAGTCAACCGTTTCCTTATCAATATCCAGCAGCATATCTTCCGATATGCGGCGCATCCGGGCCTCAGTGTACCGCATGGCTGCCGGACTGTCACCATCGATGGAGCCAAAGTTTCCCTGGCCGTCCACCATCATATAACGCATGGACCAGGGCTGGGCCATACGTACCATGGCATCATATACCGAGCTGTCACCATGGGGGTGGTACTTACCCAACACCTCCCCTACGATACGGGCTGACTTCTTGTGGGGCTTATCATGGGTGAGGTTCAGCTGATGCATGCCAAACAAAACCCTGCGGTGGACCGGCTTCATGCCGTCGCGAACGTCGGGAAGCGCCCTGGATACGATTACACTCATGGAATAATCGATGTAGGCCGTCTTCATTTGGCTCTCAATATTGACTTTTAAAATCTTTTCTCCTTCGCCTTCCATCTGCAAAAATATTTATAACGATTTGTCTATCAGTAATAAAAAAACCCTTGTCCCGGGGTTTATTTTAATGTACGAAGATAAGAAAAAATGTGATACCCGAAGCTAATATTCCCGGAAAAAATTACCCCTATTTATGAACATAATATTGTTGAAAATCAATATGCGAAAACGGCACATATTAATAAAAAACCACCTTATTTTAGCCCCCAAACAAAAGGCACAATTTTTGTGTTTACTATAGACGAGTATATATTTATATTGACACACCATTGCTATTGAAAGGAACAAAATATGAAAGCTAAGTTTTCACAGGAAGTTAAGGATGTATTGACCTATAGCCGGGAAGAGGCTTCCCGGTTGGGTAATGATTATATAGGTGTGGAGCATTTATTGCTTGGCATGTTTCGTCAGGGAGACGGAAAGGCGGTACGGTTATTAAGTTTTCTGGATTTAAATGTTCAGACTTTCCGCAAAAAAATTGAGGAGGCCATCCGTGAGAGCAATGTGGCTCCGCCCCGTGATCATGGTCATACGCCATTGGTAAAGCAGGCTGAGCGGGCGCTAAAGCTCACTTATCTGGAAGCCCAGTCGTTTAAAAGCGATGAGATTGGCACGGAACATTTGTTACTGGCCATCCTCCACGATCCGGACAACTTGGTTACCAAGGCCCTTCAGCAAAAGGGCATCGATTATGATGCCATTAAGATGGAGCTGCAGGGAGAACTGCCTCCGGGTGGGGAACGCAACGTGTCTGGTTTTCGTTCAGAGATGCCTGGCAGCCCTCCCGGGGATGAGTTTACCGGAGAAGGGCCTCCCCCCCATGGCCAGGGGCCGTCGTCGGGGCGCCAAAAAGGGGAAGGAAAGTCTAAAACCCCTGTGCTGGATAACTTTGGTAGCGATCTTACCCGTGCAGCCGAAGAGAACCAGTTGGACCCGGTGGTAGGACGTGAAAGTGAGCTGGAGCGCATTTCCCAAATTCTTAGCCGAAGGAAAAAGAACAACCCCATTTTGATTGGAGAGCCCGGCGTGGGCAAGTCGGCCATTGCCGAAGGACTGGCCCTGCGCATCGTGCAGCGTAAGGTGTCCAGGGCATTGTTCAATAAACGCATTGTCACTCTGGATGTGGCTTCCCTGGTGGCCGGAACAAAATACCGTGGACAGTTTGAAGAACGGATGAAAGCGGTGCTCAACGAGCTGGAGAAAAACCCGGATATAGTGATATTTATTGATGAGCTGCATACTATCGTGGGCGCAGGAGGCGCCACCGGATCGCTGGATGCTTCCAATATGTTTAAACCCGCCCTGGCCAGGGGCGACTTCCAATGTATCGGCGCAACCACGCTGGACGAATACCGGCAAAATATTGAAAAAGACGGTGCCCTGGAACGACGCTTTCAGAAGATCCTGGTGGAACCCACTACGGTGGACGAGACCCGAGTCATCCTTCATAACATCAAAGACCGATATGAAGACCACCATTTGGTAAAATATACTCCGGAAGCCATTGAAGCTTGTGTTAAGCTAACCAACCGATACGTGAGCGACCGCTTTTTGCCGGATAAAGCTATTGATGCATTAGACGAGGCCGGCGCCAGAGTGCATATCTCCAATATTAATGTCCCCCAGAATATCCTGGATGTTGAAGAGAAAATCGAACAAACCAGGGAGAGCAAAACTAAAGCCATTAAGACCCAAAAGTATGAAGAGGCAGCCCGGTTCCGGGATATGGAACAGTCGCTTCAGAAAGAACTGGAAGAGGCCAAGAAAAAATGGGAAGAAGAGACCAAACTGCATCGGGAAACGGTAGATGCAGACAATGTGGCAGAGATTGTGGCCATGATGACCGGTGTGCCGGCCCGACGAATACAGCAGGATGAAAGCCGCAGACTGGTTAATATGAATGAAGAGCTGCAAAAACAAGTGATCGGACAGGATGAAGCCGTGGAGAAGGTGGTGAAAGCCATTCGCAGAAACCGGGCCGGCCTGAAAGACCCCAACAAGCCCATTGGCTCTTTTATCTTCCTGGGCCCCACTGGCGTGGGAAAAACCCACCTGGCTAAAGTGCTTTCACGGCAGCTGTTTGACAGTGATGAGGCCCTTATACGTGTGGATATGAGCGAGTATATGGAGAAGTTTGCCGTATCACGACTGGTGGGGGCTCCTCCGGGCTATGTGGGCTACGAAGAAGGAGGACAGCTATCGGAAAAGGTACGCCGAAAGCCCTACTCGGTGATCCTGCTGGATGAGATCGAAAAGGCACACCCCGATGTGTTCCACCTGCTGCTGCAAGTGCTGGACGACGGCTTGCTGACCGATAGCTACGGGCGCAAAATCGACTTTAAAAACACTATTATTATAATGACTTCCAACATTGGAACACGCCAGTTTAAAGACTTTGGGGCCGGAGTGGGATTCCAGACCACCTCCCGCCAGGCCTCGTCGGTAGATATGGCCCGGAGTGTTATTGAAAGTGCCCTGAAAAAGGCCTTTGCCCCGGAGTTTCTCAACCGCGTGGACGACGTGGTCACCTTCTCCCCGCTGGAAAGAGAGCATATTGGTAAAATTATAGACATTGAGCTGGTGGAACTGTATAAACGGGTGGAAGACCTGGGATACAAGATCAAACTCAGCGATGGCGTCAAGGATTATATCGTGGAAAAGGGATGGGATGCCCAGTATGGAGCAAGGCCACTGAAAAGAGCCATTCAGAAATATATTGAAGACCCTCTGGCTGAAGAGATCATCTCCTCTACCCTGGCAGAAGGCGATACCATAAAAATGGTGCTGGACCGCAGCAAAAAAGAGGAAAAAGAACAGAAAGTGAAAGTGGTGGTGCAGAAAGGAACTCAATCACTGGAAGAAGCAGAAAAAGGCAAAAAAGAAGGAAAAGATTGATAAACAGCAAAATAACGAAAAAGCCCGTATTCCAAAATAGTTTGGAATACGGGCTTTTTTCAATGCTTTACCTGTGCGTCATTAGCCAAGACGGATCCAGGTATGTACACGAGAGCGGTCAGGACTTTTTAAAGTCGTTGGCTTCCCGCATGCCCACATAGGTGATATAGCTGTAATGCTTCACGTTTTCACTGCGTGCTTTAAGGATAAATTTGGCAGTGGGCTGGTCATAGCTGCTGTCCCGCCGGGCATCCAGTAAAAGGAGGTGGCCTGTAAGGATATTTCCCGCCATCTCTACCAGACGGCGTGCATGGAAGTTCCAGTACTCATCGTCTTCCTGTTCTCTCACTTTCCTGACGGCCTTATCGTACTGTGCAGTCATTTTCTCCAGCAGCTTTTTCAGGTACTCCTGTTCCGGACGGAGGGTTTCTTCCGCAAATTCAGTCATGGCCTTACGGTAGGCTCCGTTGCTCACGCCACGGATGGCTGCCACCACCTGCAGTTGTGTGGTTCCCTCATAGATATTGGTGATTCGTGCATCCCGGTATAGCCGCTCAATGGGATAATCTTTCATATATCCGCTTCCTCCGTGCACCTGCAGGGAATCGTAGGCCACCTGGTTAGCATATTCACTGGAAATAAGCTTTGTAAGAGGTGTAAACACATCCGCCAGGCGCTGATATTTTTTCATTTCCTGCCGTTCATCTTTTTCCAGCTTGCGGTCTTCAGAGATAAAGTGATATGCTTTATAAACATCTACATACCGGCTTGTTTCATATAACAATGAGCGGATGGCAATGGTTTTCATTTCCATTTCCGACAGCATTTCATATACTGCGGGGAACTGGATGATAGGCTTTCCAAACTGTTCCCGTTCTCTGGCATAATCCAGGGCTTCCCGGTAGGCGGCGTCAGCAATTCCTACAGACTGTGCTCCTACGCCCAGTCGTGCGGAGTTCATCAGCGACATAACATACTTGATAAGCCCCAGCTTCCGGTCTCCGATAAGTCGTGCGGGGGCGTCTTTAAAGACCAGCTCGCAGGTGGGAGACCCTTTGATGCCCAGTTTATTTTCCACCCGTCGCACGATCATTTTCCCTTCGTTCTTTTCATATAAGAACAAAGACAGTCCCCGTCCGTCGGTGGTGCCTTCTTCCGAGCGTGCCAGCACCAGCGATACATCCGCATCGCCGTTGGTAATAAATCGCTTTACCCCGTTGAGCAGCCAGGTTTTTTTGTCTTCATCCCAGTGGGCCTTCATCTGTATGGCCTGCAGGTCAGAGCCGGCATCCGGCTCGGTAAGGTCCATGGCGGCTGTAATGCCATCGCGGTTAAACCGGGGAAGCACATCTTCTTTCAACTGCTCATCGGCAAACTCATGTACCGTTTCAGCACAGTCCTGAAGGCCCCAAATATTGGCAAACCCTGCATCAGCGCGGGAGATGATCTCGGCAGACATAACATAGGGCACAATGGGAAAGTTAAGCCCGGCATACCGCCGTGGCAACGACAGCCCAAACAGGTTAGCTTGCCGGATTTTATTAATATTTTCTTCCGTTCCGGGTGCATAAACCACCCGGTCATCAACCACTTTAGCACCTGTGGCATCCACCTCCTCCGCATTGGGAGCAATGGTATCCCCTGCAATCTCCCCGATCACTTCCAGCACCTTCTCATAGTTATCCAAAGCATCTTCATGGTCTTCCGGGGCGTCATCATACTTCCCAAAATCTTCAAAGTGCTTTTCTTTCAACAAGGTGATCTTTTTCATCAGAGGGTGTTCCAGATGAAATTTCAAATGATTATTATCTAAGAAAAAATTGGCCATTATTCTTGTTTTTTCGTGATTTACTTTGCATGTTTTTTATAATACTTGATCAGCTTGGGGATCACCTCTTCCACTTTACCGGTTATGGCATAATCGGCGATATTATTGATGGGAGCTCCGGGGTCTGTATTTATGGAGATGATCTTGGCGCTTTGCTCCATTCCGGCCCGGTGCTGTACTGCTCCGGAGATTCCGCAGGCAATATATAGCTTGGGTCTAACGGTAACGCCTGTTTGTCCCACCTGTCGATCATGTTCTACAAACCCGGCATCCACGGCGGCCCGTGATCCGGCCACCTCACCGCCCAGGGCCTCAGCCAACTGGTATAGCAGTTGGAAATTTTCTTTGGACCCCATGCCATAGCCTCCACTGATAATAATCTGAGAGCCCGTGATGTTCACCTTTTTTGGCTCGATATGGCGGTCCAGGATGTCAATAAGGAAATGCTCTGCTTTAGTTAGATCGCTAACCTCCAGCGTATTTATTTCCATGTCCGCCGGTTTATCGGCTACTTCCTGCTTCATAACACCTTCCCTGACCGTAGCCATTTGTGGCCGTGTTTCCGGGTTGATGATGGTGGCAATAATGTTTCCTCCAAAAGCCGGCCTGACCTGATACAGCAGGTTTTTATAGGTTGTATCCGATTTTTTATCGTGATGGTCACCGATTACCAGACTGGTACAGTCGGCAGTAAGGCCGCACTGCAGTTGTGATGCCACCCTGGGTGCCAGATCGCGCCCCACGGGAGTAGCCCCAAACAGGGCAATCTGCGGCTTGATCTGCTGGCATAACCCGGCAATAATAGCTGCATGGGGCAGCGTAGTATACGGGAACAGACAGTCGTCATCAGCCAAATGCAGCTTATGAACCCCATAGGGCCTAACCTGATGAGCGACCTGATCCATATCCTTACCCAATGCGGCGGCCTCCAGCTCTACTCCCAGCTGCCGGGACAACTCACGCCCCTTGGTCAATAATTGAAGGCTCACATCCGCCACATGACCCTCTTCGGTTATTTCGCAATATACAAATATATTCTCCACAATACTAAATTTTAGCGTTTAACACTATCCAATAACATGGCTGTCTACCAAGTCTTTCATTAATTTATCCAGGTCTTCATCGGCACCGGTTATCTGAACCGAATCTTTTTGCTTAAAGACAACATTTTCAATTTTCTTTACCTTGGTGGGCGACCCGGATAGTCCCAGCCATTCATCATCAACCTTCAGGTTGTCTGCAGTCCATTCTTCAATTTCCAAATATGGACGGTCATTATATAAGGAGGTATAGTCTTTCACTTCATTTTGTAGCTCCGTAACCGTTCTGGCATGTTTGAAGCTGAGCAGCCGTTTGGCATTTCTGGGCCTGCAAGGTTCTGCTGAAGAGTGGACGGTAAGAACCACCGGGGTATCTACCTTCACAGTTTCCACACCCCGATCCAGACGTCGCTTCACTATCACGGACGCTCCGGATACATCCTGCAACTCTTCGGCATAGGTAACCTGTGGCAGGTTGAGCTTTTCGGCCACCTGGGGGCCCACCTGTGCCGTATCCCCGTCAATGGCCTGGCGACCGGCAATAAGCAGATTGAAAGGCATTAACTTACGCGCTGCTGCAGCAAGGGTATATGAAGTGGCCAGCGTGTCCGACCCGGCAAACTTGCGGTCGGTAATTAAATAACCCTTATCCGCACCGCGATATAAAGACTCACGGATCACATCCGCTGCGCGAGAAGGCCCCATGGTTAATACAATTACCTGAGCATCATCGCGCTCATCCTTTACCTTCAAGGCCATCTCCAGTGCATTCATGTCTTCCGGATTGAAAATCGCCGGCAATGCAGCACGGTTAACCGTCCCATCCGCCTTCATGGCATTCTCCCCCACATTGCGGGTGTCCGGGACCTGCTTTACTAAAACTAAAATCCTAAAACTCATATGATTATTGTTCGTTGAATATTTCGATCTAATCCAAAAAAGGGCTTTTTTGGCGTGCAAATATAGATAATTTCAAACAATTACCCACTGTTTATATGGGACCACCGTAAAATCACCATTTTTTCCAACTGTATGCAATCCGCTCTGCCACATTTCTTAAAGACTAATTGATTTTCAGCGCCTAAACCCATAAGGGATGATTGATTTTTTTTATTCCGGAGTTATTATATATATTTGCACCAGCAAGGAATTCACAGTAGTTATATATTTCAGGATTAATAAATGAGTCCAATCTAAAAAGTTTACTTTTGATTTTCAGCGGCTTTTTGCCCCGGACCCTAAAGGGTGAAGCCACTGAAAATCAGCCACTCTTTAGGGATGGGGCAAAGCTGATTTTCAGCGGATGTGAAAAATGTGTGTTTTTAGACCGGACCCATATATAACAGAAAAACTATGGTATAAACGAAAAAGACGGGACCTATGCGTATTATTCTGCACCTATTATTTTTTTTATTACTGACTTACTGGCATTTTTCCTGCCAGAACCAGCAAGCACAGGAGAATGATGATCAACGTTCAAAACATAAGGTTACAGTTATGGGAGAAAATAATTATATTCCGTCCTATTTGGAATTACACCGTGAAGGGACTTTAGAGCAACGTGGAAAAGTTTTGTGGGAGCGCATGCGTGTATGTGATCTTTGTCCCCGTGATTGTGATTCCCGCCGACTGGAGGGTCAGCGGGGCGATTGTAATGCTTCCTCCCAATTGATGATCGCCTCTTACGGGCCGCATTTTGGAGAAGAACCGGAGCTGACAGGCAGCAAGGGTTCGGGAACCATCTTCTTCACCCATTGCAATCTGAAGTGTGTTTTTTGCATCAATGCGGACATCAGCCAGAAAGGCCATGGGCGGAAGTACTCTGTGGATAACCTGGCCCAAATAATGCTGGAGCTCCAGGAAAACGGACAGCATAACATCAACCTGGTGACCCCCTCCCACTACATCGCTCATATTATCCTTGCCATTGATAAAGCTGCTGCTCAAGGCCTTCGAATTCCCATCGTGTATAATACCTGCGGATGGGAAAAGCCGGAAGTATTACGCTATCTGGATGGTATAGTGGATGTTTACCTTACCGACTTCAAGTATGGATGCAGCCAACAAGCAGGAAAATACTCACCAGGAGCCTGGGACTATGTAGAGATGGCCCGGAAAGCCCACCTGGAAATGCACCGCCAGGTAGGTAGTGTACAGGTTAACCAGGAAACAGGACGGATGGAGCGGGGCCTGATGATCCGACACCTGGTGATGCCCAACAATGTGGCATGTACCGAAGAAGTGATGAACTGGATCGGAGAAAACCTTCCAAAGGACACTTATGTGAATATTATGTCCCAGTATATGCCAGTGTTCCGGGCATCCCTTTACTCAGAGATCAATCGCCGTATTACCCGTGAAGAGTACAGAAAAGCGGTTGATGCGGCAAAGCAGGCCGGGCTGACTAATATAAAAACCCAGCCCTGAGCGGATAATTAGTGTTTGGCCATAATGTCCCATATCTGCATTGTTGCGAAATTTATAAATCCTTATATACGTTAGTATACTGCGGTTTATAATATTATTCACAATCTTGAGTCCAGTATAAAAAGTTACTTTTGATTTTTAGCGGATGTGAAAAATGTGTGTTTTTAGACCGGCCTCAATGTTAATTACTATCAAAGGTGTTCAATAGCTCACTTCGTTGGGTTCGCACGCCTTGATCTGGAATATTATGAATCAAACACTGGACTATATAGACAGACATTAATAAACGTTTATAAAGCAAATGCCCCGGATAAATGGATTATTTTTTCATATTTTGCTTTATCTTTTTCAACCCATCCCGGATCAGGTTATGCTGTTTTTTCTTCTTCTTGGGAGAAATACTGCGGATATCTCCCAGCAGAAATGCGTAAGGCTCCATGCCTTCGATTTCATCAAAGATCACCTTCAGGATCGCTATACCCGGAATAAACAAAATCATTCCGGCAATCCCCCAAATATGATTTCCAATGAACAAGGCCAGAATGGTCATCAAAGGGTTCATGGCCACCTTCCCCCCTACGATCTTGGGAGTAAATAGGTTGCTTTCAAATAGCTGGATTACATAAAAGCACATGAATACCCCAACGGGATACCAAAGGGAATCGGTGGAGAGCAAGGCATAAGTAATGGGGAAAACGGCTCCCAAAAAGGGACCCACAAAAGGGATAATATTAAGCAGCGCCGCAAACCCGGCAAACAAAAGAGCATGCTCAATGCCCAGACTGTACAGAGCTATGGAGTTGAGAACAAATAAAATACAGATTACCAGGAACATGCCAATGATATAGTTTTGAACCACTTTTTTCACGTTATGAACCACATTTGACGTCTTTTCCCGATTGCCGGAGCCAAAGGCTTTAAGAATAAACTCCAGTAAAAAGTGCCGGAACAATAGAAAAAAGATTATATATATAGGCACCATAAAAGCCAGGGTGAGTGTGGTGGCAGTGGCAATAATGCCATCGGTGAGCATGGCCGTATTGTCATAAAGATATTGGAAAATAACGGCCTGAAAATTATCAAAAGAAATGGGAACGGCACCCTCAATGTGCTCAGAAATAAACGAATTGAGCAGCCCCAGCAACTCACTAAACCGCACCTCCAGCAACGAAAGGTCTCCGCTGAAACCCAAAAGCTGGTTGTAGAAGAATATGCCCATGCCGGTTAATAGCGCCAAAAGGGTTATTAAACTAATAATGACAGAAATAAGGGGAGGAATTTTTAGCCGGTCCAAAAAGCCGGTGAGTGGACTGATCAATATGGCCAGCAACAGCGCCACCAAAACAGGTACTAAAACCATCTTTGCATGGATCATAATGATAGTGACCATTATGATGGTTAGCAATGCCATCGCCAGCTTGATCAACACAGGAAGTTTATAATTCATATGTTTATTTGTTGCCAAGAATGCACGAATATTTGGGTTTATATATTTAGCAAAAATCCACTTGGTTGCAAAAATAGTAAAACAATTATTATAGCCCATTGTTTGCTCATTCTGTTGGACCCGCCCGGTTCGGCGGGGATATTTGAGCAGATGCACTGGAAATGAAATACAGGAGCGAAATTTGAGTCCAATCTAAAAAGGTTACTTTTGATTTTCAGCGGATGTGAAAAATGTGTGTTTTTAGACTGGACTCAAATTTAAAAGGCAAACTTCTGCTTTACAGTTACGAGATAGCGCGGCGAATACCAGGGGTGATATGTATAATTATCAAACACTTCTATATCGTCATGCCGTTTTAGGTGGTGCTTTGAAACCAGATAAAAAGGGCCGGGCTTCAAAGTGGTTTTTACAGGGATGACTTCCCCTTTAAACCCTTGCAGGTAAAATTGTGCCCGGTAATCATGCCCTATCCGCCCATGGTAGTTCTCTTTATCATCCGGGGGGTGAAACAAAATATACAGGGATGCATCACGGGTGTGTTCCACCATTCGCCGGGATTCTTCTTCAACCATGCTGTGGGGGCCTTTCTGGCGCTGTGGTGTAACAATGGTATTATAGCCTGTTCTGGCTATCATCAGCGCAATGACCACAATATATACCCTTGCTTGCGAAAGCTTGAAAAATCGGAACATAAGATATGTGAGCACCACCATAAAGGCAATGGTTTTAAACAGCAACCCATTTACCACACGAAAAGACTCCAGATAATTAAATATCATTATGGCGGGGATAGCCATAATGATTACTGCACCGCAAATCCATTGGAACCAACCGGTGAAAGCTTTCACAAAAGGGGTTTCATCATGCAGGTACACATGAGTTAAAGGAGTTAGGGCCAGTGGCACGATCATTAAAATATATGGCGGGTATATTTCCGGGGAAATCCAGTATATCAACCCATTGAACAATGCAGCCAGTAGAAAAAACCGGGAGCGGGGATTTTTTCTTATGGCCCGCCGTACGGCAGGGTTTACCAGCAGCAATAGCAGTGCCGACCAGGGCAGGAAGTGCACAAGGATGGCCGGAGGCCAGGTGACCAGATGAAGCAAGCTGTCAGCGACGGAATGGGCAAACAGGGTGCGTGAGCCGCTCTCATAAACTAAAGCCTCCAGATATGGCCTCACCATGCCCGGATTATGCAAATGGTATGCATAAAAATAGCTCCCCACAAGCAGCAAAAACAACCCCAGGCCGGCAAAATGCCAGGGGCTGAACCAAAACTTCCAACGCTTATACAATACAGAAAGCACTAATAAAGTAATACCCTGGAAAGCAACCACCGGCATGCCCTTTAGCAAAAATCCCGCCGCCGCTAAACCATAGGCAGAAAGAAACATCTCACGGTAACGATGCTGCCGGAAAAACTCATATAAAGCAACAATCTGAAAAAATACAACCCAGGAAAAGGTGATATCCATAAGGCCGTAAAAAGACTCATAAAACAGTATGCGCCCGGTGGTAAATGTGAACAGTACGGAAAAAAGAGCGGTTTTGACCGGATAATGACGGCTTAAATAGAAAAATAAAGTGGTGGCAAACCCTATAATAGCCAATATGTTGGGCAGCCGAAGCACAAATGCCCCCATGCTGCCCGTGAGATGAAAAAAGAACAAAAGTATCCAGTTGTACAACGGCGGCTTATTAAAATAATGCTCCCCGGCCGTAGTGGGCGTTATACGGTCACCGCTGTATAGCATCTCCATGGATACCAAACCCCGAAGAGCCTCATCATCCAAAAGAGGAAGCTTTCCCAGATTCTGAAGAAGAATCATCCCGAGAAACAAAATAAATAAAATAAAGGCGCTTTTCATGGCAATAAAAGTTTAGATACTACGCTGAAATAAAAAAAGTTAATATGTTAATAACATTTTTTTTACTATGTGTGTTTTAATCCCACTAAAGTACTATTTTTGCATAGAACCGGATCAGTACTTTTGCCATGCCCTGTTCCCGCAAGGCATTTGTTTTAGTTCTGATTTAAAGAATCATATAATGGACGATCCAGAAAAAATACAAAAAGCGGAAAAGCTTATTGAAGAGCTTGCCGATGAGGTGATCCATATATTGATGGAGACAGATACAAAGTGCTACAATTCACCCAAATGTATGATCCCCTGGCTTGAGGAGGATACAGAGCACCATATCATGTCTCTTAAAATGGACCCCGAAACGGAAACAAGATACCTGCAAAAGGTAAACAACCTTCTGGGCCGGTATTCGGAAAACCAGCCCATGGATATCCGTTGACCCGTCAGCCATGCCTGTGTAAGCACCTGCCGGAAAAAGGCTGTTTCTAATGCTCTCTTTCGGTCTTCGCTAATGCAATTTTTTATGCTCCTTGTTGAATCATAGATCCGTTGAATGGTTTATCGATTCCAACTTTGTTCGCCTCCTCGCTCGGTTCGCCTCCTCCCATCAACGCATCATTTCCCGGCGCGCGCCCCTAACCCCTAAAGGGGAAGGCCACCGCACATGGTTGACTCACCAACGTTTCTTCACTGCAAGCTGCCGTGGGTTGGCCGGTCCTCCCATTTAGGGGAG
>PWNQ01000011.1 GCA_003557725.1 Bacteroidales bacterium
CCCCTTTTGAAATGTTTTTTTGCCTAATTTGTCCCGCAAAATCATACAGGCCGCCAAACAAATAAGCATGGATTTGTTGCAATCCATTGGTGGTGCCAACTTCAATGCTGTTGATAAAAGAACTATCAAACATGGCATACGCTTTTGTTTTACTCTTTCCGTCTATGCTTTCATCACTGAAAGTAAACCATTCAATAAAGCGGTTTGCTTTTTTGCTGGGAAACTCTTTACCCAATGCAATAATGCCGTTGTAATCCAACATATCGGCTAAACGCTTTTTGCCGTCAGGTGCAGGAAATTTCAACTGGGTAGTAGCACTAACCACTTGGCTGTTTTCTTTCTTCAACTTCGACTTAAGGTATTTCCAATAGTTGCGGGTCTTGGAATAGTCGTTTTGGTCGGTTAGTATGGCTACAATATCCAACACCGAAAACCACCACTTGGCATTTTCATGGTCCCAAACAGCCCGCACTTCACGATCATCAAAAAAACGCATGGATATTTTTGTCTTACTCATATTTGTGTTGTCAAGGTTATCTAGTAATGTTGATACGTCTTTTTTATCTATTTGTAAATTTATAAATTAATTCCACCGGACAATGTTGAATAAGTCAGACGCTAAAATTTTTTGACTTGTTTGTCATTTACGATAAGGTTTTCCTTCGCTTGCCCATAACTCGTAAATATCAACTACCCTATTGCCTGTATTTCGTTAATGTCTTCCGTATTTCACTACCCGTAATTATCATATATTCAGTTTCACAACCACATTTTGCCCTTTTCCACGAAAGACCATTTATTATATCCACTGCAAAAATAATCATTTAGTCTTGAGTTCCAAATTATCTATCGGGCTTTGAATCTTTATTAATTTGAGTTTCACACCTGCGGGTAATTCTCTGTGGATTTGATCGACCGGTGTTCTAACAGCGTCTGCACTATTATTGCATCATTCCCTTTTCAATCAATTGTATGTCAAACGAGTGACGTGTGCTACCGAGAACTATGCCGATTACTCCTGGCTGCGGTACATGTACTACTATCGCACCTTATGTTACAGAAGCTACCTCAATAAGGAGTTGGGTGTATACAAACAAAAAAAGTCTTTACATAAAACCATGTAAAGACTTTTTTTTGAGTTGGGAGATACTGTAATCAAAACAGGATCATTGCAAAAATAAAAGTAGTCCGTAGGGGATTCGAACCCCTGTTACCAGGATGAAAACCTGGCGTCCTAACCTGGCTAGACGAACGGACCAAAAAAGAACGTTTTGCTTTCGCGGTGCAAAGATAATACAATTTTATTTCCTGCAAGTTTTTTTTTAAAAAAACGCATCCCTCCGGGTCGTTTTTTTTCTTCTTTTATAAAAGTATTGATAATCACTCGAATGTAAAAGTAAGCCAAAACATTTTGGATTGGAGTCTTTCCACGCCTCTGGCGTACATATTATCATCTTCCTGTAGCAGGTTAAGTACTCCATAGGCCATTTTCAGCTCTGTTCCGAACTTAAAATAGTTGAGAAAGAATTCAAAACCCACTCCAAGCTCTGCTGCCAGGTCGTGGGGTTTCAGTTTCACCTGCATGGCTCCACTCACATGATCTTTTTCGGCTTGTGATGCCAGGTCATAGCTGTATCTTGCTCCCAGTGTCACGTACGCCCGTGTATTGTGTAGTCTTTCCGATTTATACTTAAGGTAAACGGGGAAGTCAATATACGTGGATTCTATGATCTGGTAATCGGTAAATATGGTGGTATCACTGGCTCTCAGTCGGTATCTCAGGTGTCTTTCTCCGAATGACAGCGTGGGAACAAAGCGCAGGTCGGTATACTTTCCAATGCTCATACTGGAGACGATCCCAATATTAAAGCCAGGCTGGCTAACGGGCTCCAGCAGCAGTACCGTATCAGATATCCGTTCCGATCGGGGCACGGGAGTTACACGAAAATCCATGCTATTAACTCCCAGTGTAAAACCAAAATGGAATTTTTGCTGGTCATAGCGCGGCAGATTCTTGGGCAACTGCGCGTAACCAGTCATACCAATGCTCAGTAAAGCACAGATCAACAATACCTTTTTAGTTTTCATACGGTGAAAATCCCTGTTATAGCCATTCAATAACGGGACAACCCGGTTATTATTACTTACCTACAGAATATCATACGCTATTCCCCCAGGGATGTTTTAGCTTGTTTTATAATGCTAAACACATCATGCTCAGGGGGCAGCTCCTGTTGAAAGTATTTTTCCGCCTTTTCCAGTTCTTTGCGTGCTTCATGGGGTTTTTCCCGGGCCAACAATTTTGCTTTGGCAAAGCTTATGTTTCCCAGCGCTACCGGGCTATGCTGATACTGTGTCCATTGTTCATTAAAAAAATGCAATAACTGTTGCCATTGTTCTTCCTTTTGATAGATATGGATAAGGTCATTGGCGATACGGGGGCTTTCCGGGTTCAGCGCAAAAAGCCGTGCGGCTATGGTTTGGGCTTCATCGTTATCGACGGACAGTGCCAGATTTAAGGTGCTTTTCAGGGTATTATAGTTTTCCGGTTCATAGCGGAGGCTGGTATTAAAAAAGTGTTTTGCCGCTTCCGGCTCTTCCATTTCTGCCAGTGATACTCCGGCCATCCTGGCGGCCCGTGCCTTATATGCGGGGTCGTCATAAAGCTCCAGGGCTCTGTTGGCATGAACGAGTGCATTGGGCCACTCCCGGGTCTGCAAATAAGCATGTGCCAGGTTGTAGTGAGCCACCGCCATTGAATCATTAATTTTGATGGCCTGGTGAAAATGAGGGATGGCATCACCATGTCGACCGGAGGCCAGATAACTATAAGCCAGAACATAGTAAGCACGGGGGTCTCTGTCTCCATGCAGCAGCGCCTTCCTTCCATATTTTATTATGGTATCCAGGGGAGACTCTGCTCCTTCCTCCGGATCTCCATATTTCATATATCGTTCATACCAGTATCCGGCCAGGTTCCGGTAAAGCAAGTAATTATCCGGATATTGCCCAAGCAGTCGCCGGGTAAGAGAGTCGGCATCAAACTGGGTAAGGCGGAACTGCCCCGGCTGGTCACGAAATTCTTCCAGGGAACGCCCCTGGGGGATATCCTTCAGGGCAAAGAACACATGCCCCATGGAGACCACATAGTAACGGGTAAGCAACGAGGTCTTTTCCAAAAGAATAAAAGGATTGTTATTGTTGGGGTCGGCCTGCTGAAGCAGGTCAAAGGCGGATTGGTACTGTTGTTGATTCACAAGGGCCCGGGACGAATCCAGCACATCCTGCCTTTGTTCCTGTCCGTGAGCCAGGGAAAAAAAACTGAACATCAATATCCATATTAAGGGGAAAACATGCATAACAAATAATTTTACAGGTCTTTACAATTATATTGATTGTGACATGCCACAGAGACTCAATTATTGAACCGGCGTTTAATGTACTTTCTGTTTTTTTGCTCCCCGGGCCCATTATTGCCTCCCTGCCACCACCGGTATTTATAAATGGCAAATGGTGCGGCCAGGATATAGATTAAATCTTGATTATCAATCACCTTATCCCATTCACTAAGCATTATTTTCCAATGGGTGCTATGAAACAGATAAGGGTAGTAGGCAAATACGGCTTCCAGGTTATCCGCATATGCGGCCCCGGTATAACCGGGCAGGAAGGAATAAAAGTGAGAAAAGATTATAAATTTACCCAAAAAGAAGCTGGCAAGAAAGGCCAGAAAGGCTATCAGCATATATTTTGACGGATATTTTTCGCTGGCAAACAGCCAGACCATCCAACTCATTACTATTGGTGCCGGCAGGGCGAGCAGTCTAAACTGGCGGGATGAGCCAATGGCAGCTGACCCCCAGAGGGTTGCTCCGAAAAAGGCTACAATGATTACCAGTACTATAAATAAGGTGACCCTTCCGCGCTTAAGGGTCAAAATATGGTTTTTCAGAAAACGATTTACCTGTGCAGGAATGCTTTCCATACAAACTGGGGTTATTATTTTTATGTTGATTACGAGTAATGACCTGTTGTGTTCATTACTGTATGATTTACGAATGATTGTCAGCTTGTTGTTCGGTGCTCATTGCTCGCTTCGTTCGCTTAAGTCGCTAAAGTCGCTTCATTGGCCCCTCGCATCATTTCCCGGCGCGCGCCCCCGGCCCCTAAAGGGGAGGGCCATCGCGCATGGTTGCCTCACCAACGTTTCTTCACCGCAAGCTGCCGCGGGTTGGCCCGGTCCTCCCCTTTAGGGGAGTTAGAGGGGCGCGCGCGGGAGCTTTCCGTAAGGAAATAATCATCCTCCTGTGTGTCAAAAATCCTGTCATAGATTTTTCATTTGGTGTTATCTTACGGGAGTTTATCCTGGTTGTCACGGTTCCTTTATGGTGCCAGTCGTTGTATTTTCCACTGGTGGTTTTTCTGCAGCACAAACCGGATGCGATCATGAAGCCTTCCGGGTCTTCCCTGCCAAAACTCCATCATTTCCGGCAGCACCACATAGCCTCCCCAATGTGGGGGTCTGGTCACCGGTTTGTTTTCAAACCTTTGTCTGGCTTTATGTAACTGTTCTTCCAACCACTGCCTGCTTTGTACAACCTGGCTTTGTGGTGATGCCCATGCCCCCAGCCGGCTATCTTCAGGGCGTGACATAAAATACTTATCTGAGCAGGATGCCTCAATTTTATGTGCTATTCCCTGAATCCTC
Source organism: Bacteroidales bacterium (assembly GCA_003557725.1). Taxonomy (GTDB): domain Bacteria; phylum Bacteroidota; class Bacteroidia; order Bacteroidales; family PWNQ01; genus PWNQ01. Next base: position 4,709 of record PWNQ01000011.1, read on the forward strand.
ACCTGTCTTTCCATCTGGGGCCAATAAAACAGCAAGGCACATGCCGGGTTTGCTTCCAGGTGTTTCGCTTTATCACTGTGGTAATTAGTAAAGAAGACTGCATTTCCGTTTCTCAGTTCTTTTAACAATACCATCCGGCTGGATGGCTGTCCGTCGGGGGCCACGGTAGACAGTGTCATCGCATTGGGCTCTTTGACCTGCTGGTTCACCGCCTGTGCATACCAGTCTTCCAACTGCTTCCGGGGGTCTTTTTGCACCATGCTGCAGGACAATGAATCTTTTTTATACGCTCTTCCCTGAAAGAGATTTTCCCTTTGTTCTTTCATATCAACCGGATCAGTTTATTATAGCCGACGGATCAATTCATTACAACAGCCGGATCACTTTACTATAGCAAATGGATCCGTTTATTATATAGCATATGGATCCGTTTACTATATCCGACGGATCAATTCATTACAGCAGTCGGATCACTTCATTAAGGAGCGTATTTTTATCCACCGGCACCACGCCCACCTGCTCACATACCAGTCCGCCGGCCAGGTTAGATATGGCTGCAATATCCTTAAGGTCCATATTTTGTGCCAGGCAAAGGGCCGCTATACTGACCACTGTATCTCCGGCCCCCGAGACATCGGCAATGGAGCGGTAGTGTGCCGGCAGGCGGATCACCTCCCGTCCGTCGCTGATCATAAGCCCTTTGTCTGACAGGGTCACCATTACTTTTTCATGGCCTTGCATATCCTGAAGCCTTAACAGGGCCTTTTCTATTTCCCTGAATGATTGGAGGCCATCCAGCTTGAGCCCTTCACGAAGCTCTTTCAGGTTGGGCTTAAACAGTGCCAGCTCACGATATTCCAAAAAGTTCTTCTTTTTGGGGTCGGCCACTACGGGGATTCCAAGGGTTTTGGCCTGGCTGACCACAAGCTTAATAACTGCCGGAGTGATCAGTCCTTTATCATAATCCTCAAAAATGATCACATCAGGCCTTATATTATCAATAGCCTGCTGGCAATTTTTCAGAAACTCTTCTTCTTCATGATGGTTCAGGGGCTGAGTGGTTTCTTCATCCACCCGTAGCATTTGGGTATTGTTCCCAATGATACGGAATTTAGTGGTGGTTTTTCTGTACTTGCTTTGCACCATTGCTTCCTGGGATATCTCTCTTTTTTCCAGCAGGCTGAGCACATCTTCCCCCCGTCTGTCCTTTCCGATAACGGCACATGGGATAGGTTCTGCTCCCATTGCTTTCACGTTGAGTGCCACATTAGCAGCACCACCCAGGCGGTTGGCTCTTTTATCCACAGAAACTACAGGCACGGGGGCTTCTGGGGAGATGCGTTCCACCCGTCCCCAGAGGTAAGCATCCACCATCACATCGCCAATAATAAGCACTTTCTGATGCTGGAAAGCATCAAACACTTTTTTGTAGTCCATTCTTCTATGAATCCAGTTTTTCCAATGCCTTTTTCACTCTTTCCATGGCCTCAATTATGCGCTGTGAGGATGCTGCATAACTAATTCTCAAACAGTTATCATCACCGAAGGCTTCACCGGGCACCATGGCCACATGAGCTTTATCCAATAAATACAGGCAAAGGTCATTGGCATTATTTATCATTACCTCTCCGTTGCTCTTTCCAAAATACCAGCTAATATCCGGGAAGCTGTAAAAGGCTCCCTGAGGCACATTAGTTTTTATTCCGGGGATCTCCTTCAGCAATCTAAGGAGCAAATCTCTGCGCTCCAGGAATGCTTTTTTCATGGTCATCAGCTCTTCAATGCCGTTTGGGTCTCGCCGGAAAGCTTCGATGGAAGCCCTTTGAGCAATGGCATTGGTACCGCTGGTCATTTGGCCCTGAAGCTTATTGCAAGCTTTGGCCACCTCTTTGGGAGCAGCCAGAAAGCCGATACGCCATCCGGTCATGGCAAATGCTTTAGACACTCCGTTAACAATAACCAGTCGGTCGCTGAGGGAATGAAAGCTGCCAAAAGAAACATGGGTACCATCAAAGACAATATGTTCATAAATCTCATCGGAGAGGATCCACACCTGTGGCGATTGCTCCAGCACCTGTGCCAGCGCCTTCATTTCCTCGTGCTTATATACGGTTCCTGTGGGATTGCAGGGCGAGTTAAACATAAGCAGCTTGGTGCTGGGAGTGATGGCTTCTTTTAACTGTTGGGGAGTGATCTTAAAGTCATTTTCCAATTTGGCCGGGATATAAACGGGGGTTCCTCCGGCAAGCCGGATAAGCTCGCGGTAAGATACCCAATAGGGACTGGGCACCAGCACTTCATCGCCGGGGTTCACCAGGCACATCACCGCGTTGGCCAGTGCATGCTTGGCTCCGGTGGAAACCACAATCTGTGAGGGGTCATAGTCCACCTGGTTATCCCTTTTCAGCTTTTTGACAATAGCCTCCCGAAGCTCAGGGTATCCGTTAACGGGTGTATAACGGGTATAGTTTTGCTCCAGCGCCTTTACTGCTTCCTCCTTAATGAAGTCGGGGGTATTAAAATCGGGCTCCCCCACGCTCAGGTTGATCACATCATGCCCTTTAGCCGCCAGATCACGGCTCATTTGTGACATGGCAAGAGTTTGAGACTCTGATAAATTCAATATTCTTTGCGCTATCTTTTGCATAATAAATCGTTTTTTCAATTTTGACAAAAATACTTCCTTTCTTCAAATATACAGTGGTTGAGGGATATTTTTCTTTTCACAAAAGGGATTCCATAAATTTTAGTTTGCATTCCTTTGGCTGGGGGTTCGCAAATATTTCGGATATTTGCAGCAACGAAAAACACAGAACTATGAACTGGGATATTATATTGGCCGCCACCATTCCATCGCTAATTGTTTTTGCCACGGCCTATTTATTACTTCGGGTATTTATGAAGCGCCACATGGCTATACTCCGTGATATTCAGCAGGATGAACAGAAAAAGATTCTGGCACGCATCCAAACGGAGAATAAAAAGGTGGTTAGTCCATTGCGTCTGCAAGCCTACGAGCGGGTGGTTTTGCTTTTGGAGCGCATCTCGCCCAATTCTTTGCTTCTTCGCTCAGTGGAAAGCGGTATCAGTGCTACAGAAATGCGCACAAAGCTCATCAACGCTATCCGCAGCGAATACGAGCATAATCTTTCCCAGCAGGTATATCTCTCAATCGATGCCTGGGAAAGCGTAAAGAACGCCAAAGAAGAGTTGATCAAAGTGATCAACACGGCCCATGGGGAGCTCCAGGAGGATGCCACGGCCCGGGAGCTGGCATCAAAAGTTATTGAACATACCGTCCAACGGGGCAACCGTCCTGTAGATGTTGCGCTGATAACCATCAAGCAAGAAATACAAAAGATCTTTTAACCCACAAACCATCGGGCATCTGTGGGAATAAAGGCCAACCTGAAAGGCTCAGGTATGGCAAAGAAAATATGTCAAACGCTATGCTGTCTTTGATCGTTTATAGACAGCCATTATTTATAGGGTGTTCTTCAGATACAGGTCCATGGTTTTAAATAAGGATTCAAAGTTCAGCGGTTTGCTCACAAAGTCGTCACATCCTGCTTCCATGGCAGCATTTTTGTCAAAATCAACCACAAAGGCTGTTTGAGCAATGATGGGGACCTCGGGGTTGATCTTTTTGATCATCTCAGTAGCCTCCAGTCCGTCCATCACCGGCATTTTTATATCCATCAGAATAATGTGGATATCGGGGTTTTCCTTATAAATTTTCACGGCTTCCTCCCCATTTTTTGCGTGCAACACCTGTGCATTGGTTTCTTCCAGTGCGGACTCCAATAAATAGTAGTTGGACTCCACATCTTCTGCGATGAGGATTTTGTAGTCGGCCCATTCAAAAACGCTTGGCATTTCTTCCATGTTCAGCTCATCATCCGGCACTTCCTGCTTTTTCTCCCCGGGCTTATAGGGCAATGAAATTTCATATCGTATACCTTTCTCTTCGCCGGTAATGATATCCATTTCTCCATCCAAAAAATCTATCATTGTTCTGAGCACCATAAAATCAACGCTTTCCATCTTCAGGTCCTGAGTCAATGACTCCTGATACAGTTGCGGTTCTTTTAGTATGGCATCCAGTTCTTCCCTGGTATACTCACTGGCATTGTCTTCCACATAAAGCATCAATCTGCTCTTTCCCTCCTTAAGGATGCGGTATCCAAATTCCAGCTCATCCCCATCGGAGCAGTTGGATAAGCAATTGCCAATAAGCTGGGCCATAATTTGCCGCACCCGGCTGCAATCG
>PWNQ01000084.1 GCA_003557725.1 Bacteroidales bacterium
CCCCGTTTCTATTACATGATCTTCTTACGCTCCGGACGAAGGCCACGGGTCCAGTGATTAACGGTATAGGTGTTTTTATTTATCCAGTTTCTGGCCCCCTGCAAGGGGTCGTTGGCCAGGCGCACCTCATATATAAGCCTGTTAAACTGGGTTTCGGTAAACTGCATACGTTCCAGCAGCTTAACCACCCGGGGGTGGGTTTGGTCCAGCTCACCGCCCCCAATGGCACAGATCTGTTCCCTTTCCCCATAGATATTATCCGGGTCATCCAAAAAGCGCAACTCATACCGGGACCATATCCAGTGGGGGTCCCATCCGGTTACCACCACATTTTTTCTTCGCTTCACTGAGTCAGAAAGAATTTGGGTCATCTCCTCTTCCGAGAGGCTAAGCAAGGGGTTGTCCAGGTTATACTTTTCCAGTGCAATCCGTGTTTTGTGCATCACCCCGGCACCCGAATCGATACCCACCAGAGCATGTTCATACCCTTTCAGGTCTTCAATGGTTCTGAACGGGCTGTACTGAGGCACCAGCAACCCGGTCCGTGCCCGGAGATAGATCACCCCCACCCTGGTCAGCCCATCCGCATACTGATTATAGTATATGCTGTGTGTTTCCGGTAGCCAGGCATCCAGAAACAGATGAGCTTCCTTTTTATACACTTCCCGGTAGGCCGATTCCACATCGGTGAGCTTCATGATCACCTCATACTCCAGATAATCTTCCAGTAATACCCGGGCCAGGTTGGTAAGGGCTACACTCTCGGACCAGTGGGTATATACCAGGCGAACAACCTGCGGCTCCTCCACCTTTTCAGGCTTTCCATTGCAGAAAGGCATACAGAGCACAATGACCGCCGCTAAAACGCTTATAAAATATGTCTTTGCATCCATGGTAAATGATTTATTCAACATTATTATAATGTGATCATATCAATCAAATAAAGCCTCCAGGAAGCCGGTGGTCAGCTTGCGGTCTTTAACCACAAAAACAGAAATATTCTTTTCGCTTACGGCCAGTTTTTCTGAAGTGTTGTCCAGGATCACATCGGCCATATCCGATTTAATGCGTGATCCCAGCATAATCATATCGGCTTGTGTTTTCAGTGCCTGGCTGTAGAGAAACAACTCTTCCTCATTTTCTGCATCCAGGGCCGTCTGGAATGGGATATCATCCGGTGATAGCTTCAAGCGCTTTAAGAGCTTTTCAAACTCTTTCCTGCCATGCTGTTTCATTTTTTCCTCCAGCCGGGGAAAGTCACTCACCGACTCTTTGGAGAAATACTTGAGCGGCAGCTTGGCCACATGATAACAAGACACTTTTGCACCGGATTCCCGGCTGATCTTCAACGCCATCTTTAGGGCCATTTCAGAAATTTTATTAAAGTCCATCCGCACCAGGATGTGATTGATCTCGGGCCTGGAGGTCTCGCTGACCAGCAGCACAGAAGAAGGTGTGAGGCTCATAATCCTCCGGGTAACGCCTCCTTTTCCCTGATAACCCATCTTTTTACCAATAAGCGTCAAATCTACCTTGTTTTCCCGGGAATAACGGACCATATTTTCTGTGGTATAGCCCTCCGACACATGTACTTTCATTTCTGTTCCCTCCCGGTCACGGTACAGTTGGTCAGTTTTTTCCTTTATTCCCTCCCGGATAATGTCCTTTAGGGGAAGATCCATTTGGGGAAAATCGGCCAGGATATCCTGAGGGATATCGTAGGATTTCACCACATGCATAAAGGTAATGCTTTGAGGATGAAACTTATCCACCAGGAAGTTGCTATATCGGATAAGGGGTTCATCCATTTCGCTCAGATCCAGAGCCACCAGTAGATGTTGCATATTATTCATTTTTATTTGTTTGCGGTGTATCATCCCCGGGTTGGGGTTTTTTTGATTGTTCTCTTTTCTTCATAATATTCATAATGGTACTCTGGTATTGTTGCCGTTCTTTTCCCCGCTGAGCTTTCATCATATCCTCATATTCCAGGCTAAGGCCTTTATGAAGGCTTCTGGCCATAAACACCAGCAAGATGGCAAAAGGCAATCCGGTGGTTATGGCTGCGGTTTGCAGTGCTCCCAGTCCTCCACCAATAAGCAACACTGCTGCCACAGCACCTTCTGTGTTTGCCCAAAAAATTCGCTGAGCCACAGGAGCATCCAGTTTTCCTCCGGCGGTGAGGGAGTCGATCACCAAAGACCCTGAGTCGGAAGAGGTGATAAAGAATCCGATAACCAGAATTACGCCCACCAGGGAAGTAATAAAAGACAAAGGGAACTGCTCCAGGAGCACATAGAGTGAAGTGGCCACATTTTGAGACACCGCTCCCGCAATATCGGCCATAGCATTGAGCTCAAGGAAAATGGCGCTTCCACCGAAGGCGCTAAGCCACAAAAAGGTGAGCAATGTGGGCACGATCAGAACGCCCAGCACAAACTCACGGATGGTGCGGCCACGGGAAATACGGGCAATAAACATGCCCACAAAGGGCGACCAACTGATCCACCAGGCCCAGTAAAATACGGTCCAGCTATTTTGCCAGTCCGACTGCTGATAGGTCTCTGTCCAGGTAGACATGGCAAAAAAGCCCTGGATATAGGCTCCCGTATTCTGCACGAAAGAGTCAAGGATAAACAAGGTGGGCCCCACCAACAGCATAAACAGAAGGAAAAGAGCAGCAATAACCATATTTATATTACTTAGCCTTCGCACCCCTCCATGGAGACCGGCCACAACAGATCCTGTGGCCGCCAGGGTGATCAAAATAATCAGGATCACCTGTGTGGAGACCTGGTCAGGAAGCTGAAACAAGTGAGCCAGCCCCGCACTGACCTGCTGTACACCCATCCCCAACGATGTGGCCAGTCCGAAAAGGGTGCCCACCACAGCCAGCACATTGATGGCTTTTCCCCAACCTCCATAAATCTTATCGCCCAATAAGGGATAAAAAACGGAACTAATGGTGAGAGGAAGCTTTTTGTTAAAGGTAAAAAATGCCAAAGCAATGCCTACCAGAGCGTATATCCCCCAGGCATGAAGCCCCCAGTGCAGAAAAGTAGAGTTCATGGCCGTACGGGCGGCTTCCAGCGTGCCCCCCTCTCCCATTGGCGGGTTTAAATAGTGATTCATGGGCTCCCCCACACTCCAAAAAAGAATACCTATCCCCATGCCCGCACCAAACAACATGGCAAACCAGGACCCCATAGAAAACTCAGGCCGGGAACGAACACCACCCAATCGTATTTTGCCAAACTTGCTGAAGGCAAGATATAAAACAAAAAATAAAAAAAAGTTTACCGTCACCACAAAAAACCACCCTCCATAATTTGAGATGGCTCCCTGGACAGTGGCAAATATCTCGCTCATAGGCTCTCCGACTATCAGAGTCACCGCAATGAACAATAGGATCAAAACGGTAGCAGGCCAGAATACCAGCCCGTCCACATCAAAATACTTGTTCTTGCTGATTAAATGCTCTTCCCCTTTACGGGGCTGTTTTCCCTCTTCCATATGGCTATATTGATTGATATTGCTATGGTATACTGCTTACAGGAATCTATCGCCCTGCCCCTGGTTTTCACTCAAAAAAAACCGGCATTTTGCCCGAAAATAGTGCGACAAACTGCGAAAAAGAGCTACCGAATGGCAAAGATAACCATTTTGAGTTTAATCAATGGCCATACAACAAAGAAAAGTGAAAAAGACTGGAGAACAAAACTTACCGGGTGCTGTTGATGATCCCGTCAAATACATCCCAAAGCTTTTCATTTGGTGGTTGTGCCACTACGGTGATATTTTCTTTTCTCACCGGATGAACAAACTGCATGGCTCTTGCATGGAGGTGAATCATTTTCCCGTTTTTATTCAATCTTTTAAACCCGTATTTCACATCTCCTTTTATGGGATGTCCTATGGCGGCCAGTTGCGCTCTGATTTGGTGGTGTCGCCCGGTGATCAGGTTTACTTCCAGTAAGCTGTACCGGTTTGAAACGGCCCTGAGGCGGTATTGCAGTTGTGCCAGGTGGGCATCTTTTTCATTTTCATCCACCACGAAAGACTTGTTTATACGCGGGTTTTTCTTCAGATAATGGGCCAGGGTATCCTCTGGTTCATTGATTTTTCCTTCCACCAGGGCCCAGTAGGTTTTGGTAACTTGCCGTTCTTTGATCATTTGGTTCATTCTGGCCAGCGCCTTTGAGGTACGGGCAAAGGCGACGGCACCACTCACCGGGCGGTCCAGCCGGTGGATAAGACCGGCAAAGACGTTACCAGGCTTGTTATAACGCTCCCTGAGGTAATCCTTTACCTTATCCACCAAAGGGAGGTCTCCGGTGTTATCTCCCTGAACAATCTCTCCGGGCTTTTTATTCACTATGATCAAGTGGTTATCCCCGTAGATAATATCCTTTTCCTGTAACGGCTCAGCGCTGCTCATAGCATCAATACTGCTCCCTTTCGTTGGGAAAGTCCATGGATTTTACGTCGTTGATATAGGCTTTCACCGACCCGGTCACCTCTTCCTGCAGGTTATGGTATCTTCTTAGAAAGCGTGGTGAAAATTTCTGATTGATTCCCAGCATATCGTGCAACACCAGCACTTGTCCGTCCACTTCGGCACCGGCCCCGATACCGATAACGGGGATCTTCACCTCTCTGGCTACCCGAGCGGCCAGCTTGGCAGGGATTTTTTCCAACACCAGTGCAAAGCACCCCACCCGGGCCAAAGCATGGGCATCTTCCACCAGCTTGCTGGCCTCATCTTCCTGTGTAGCACGAACCACATAGGTTCCAAACTTATGTATAGACTGGGGAGTGAGCCCCAAATGGCCCATTACAGGTATCCCTGCCGACAATATCCGGCTCACCGATTCCAGTATCTCGCTGCCCCCCTCCATCTTTAAAGCATTGCCCCCAGACTCTTTCATGATGCGAATGGCCGACTGAATGGCCTCCAAAGAGTTCCCCTGATAACTGCCAAAGGGCATGTCTACCACCACTAAAGCACGCTTTACCGCACGCATCACCGCAGAGGCATGGTAGATCATCATATCCAAAGTGATGGGCAAAGTGGTATTATAACCCGACATCACATTGGATGCCGAATCTCCCACCAAAATCACATCAACCCCGGCATTATCCAATATGCGGGCAAAAGAAAAATCATATGCGGTCAACATGGAAATCTTCTCCTGCTTTAACTTCATCTCCTGAAGCACATGCGTGGTAATCTTTTTCGGTGGTACCGTGTTGTATGTGGACATAACTTCCAGATTATATGAATAATTCTGTGAATAAATACGCTGCAAAGATATATCAACTTTAATCAATGAGCAGAATATTCTGATGACCAAAACCCTTCATAAATAGAAAAATCTGATTATCAATAACTTCAAATAATTATGTGCTTTCAAACTGCTTACAATAAAATAAAATGCCGAAAAACAGGTTGTTTATTTAGAAGTTTTCTGTGTAAACTCAACAAATGGATTTATCGCTTTACCAATGTAAACCATAAATATGATACGTAAAATAATATTTTTACTAACCGGAGTTGCGGGTTTGATATTAATATATGGTTGTGATACCGATGTGGATTTAAATGCTGAATGGCAGGATATTCCGGTAGTATATGGTATTTTAAACCAGCAGGATGAGGTTCACTATATCCGCATTAACCGGGCCTTTCTGGGAGAGGGAGATGCCCTTCAAATGGCATCCCATCTGGATTCCATCACCTACGACCCGGATATCCTGGAGGTGCGCCTTCTGGAAATGAACGGTTCATCCGTACGCCGGGTGTTCGACCTGGATACTGCCATGATCCATAACGTGGACTCGGGAGTGTTCGCCTACCCGGAACAAATGGTTTACCGCACTTCAGGAAATGTGCAGCTTTCTACCGACTACTCCTACCATTTGGAAATATATAACAAAGATCGGCAAAAATATATTGAGTCGGAGACGGAACTGATCCATAACTTTTCCATAAAACGCCCTCTGGCCGGACAACTATTTATAAACTTCACCTCTGTTTTTCCACAGGAGGTCATCTGGAACACCGCCAGGAACGGCCGGCTGTACCAACTGACCGTCCGCTCCTTCTATACCAACTACCACCCCGACGGAAGCCAGGAAAAGAAGCATGTAGACTGGCATTTTTCCCGCCGTGAAGCCTCCGGCCTTCAGGGAGGAAGTGAAATGTCTACAGAACTTATAGGGCAACAGTTTTATGTCATATTAGAGAACAGCCTGGAAGCCCTTTCCGGTGTAGACCGCACACTGGACTCGGTGCGCTTTATTGTGTCTGTAGCCAACGATGAGTTCAATACGTATATGAAAATCAACCGCCCCTCGGGAAGTATTATCCAGGAACGCCCCGAATACACCAACATCAGCAATGGCATCGGGCTGTTTGCCAGCCGGTTCAGCCAACATCGCACCGTAAGGCTTAATCCTGCCTCCCAGGACTCCCTGATCAATGGACAACATACCCGTCACCTGGGATTCGTTAAACCGATACCCTAATCAGTTACGCTTACCGCATGCTGTGAAGGAATTGTCAACTGCCGGGAGTGGCGGCGGCCGGACGGGGCAGACTGCCATAATGTCGTTTAGCCTACACCTCTGCTTTTCTTTATCCATCAAATGGTTATAATACAATCCTCATATTTTTTCCGGTGGCATCTTTTTTGGCACAAACATTGACCCATAATTTGTCATAAAACCAATAAAGTTGTCATAAAACCAATAAAAAGGAATAACAATGGGAAAAATAATAGGAATTGACCTTGGAACGACCAACTCCTGCGTTTCAGTAATGGAAGGCAATGAGCCGGTAGTGATCAACAACAGTGAAGGGAAGCGTACCACGCCTTCCATGGTTGCATTTACGGAGAACAATGAGCGGAAGGTTGGAGACCCTGCCAAGCGGCAAGCCATTACCAACCCGGAAAAGACCATATCTTCCATAAAGCGTATTATGGGTGAGACCTGGGAGCGCATTCAGAAAGATGTTAAGCGCTTACCATATAAGTTAGAAAAAGGGGAGAACAATGTACCCCGGGTAAGAGTTGATGACCGCATGTACAGTCCTCAGGAGATATCCGCCATGATTCTTCAGAAGATGAAGAAGACGGCAGAGGACTATTTGGGTCAGGATGTCAGTGAGGCGGTGATCACCGTTCCGGCATATTTCAGTGATTCTCAGCGCCAGGCCACCAAGGAGGCTGGTGAGATCGCCGGGCTGGAGGTAAAGCGCATCATCAATGAGCCCACGGCAGCTTCGCTGGCTTACGGGCTTGACAAGCGGGATAAAGACGTAAAGATTGCGGTATTTGACCTGGGTGGAGGCACCTTTGACATCTCCATCCTGGAGCTTGGCGACGGCGTATTTGAAGTGAAGTCTACCAACGGAGACACCCACCTGGGTGGAGATGATTTTGATGAAAAGATCATCGACTGGCTGGCCCAGGAGTTTAAAAATGATGAAGGCATTGACCTTAAGCAGGACCCCATGGCCCTTCAGCGCCTGAAAGAAGCAGCAGAAAAGGCTAAAGTAGAGCTGTCCAGCTCTACGGAAACGGAGATCAACCTGCCCTACATTATGCCCGTGGATGGAATTCCCAAACACCTGGTAAAGAAACTGTCACGGGCCAGGTTTGAACAGCTTACCGATGACCTTATTCAAAAGACTATCGAGCCCTGCAAAAAAGCACTCAGCGATGCAGGCATGAAAGCGGAAGACATCGATGAGGTGATCCTGGTAGGCGGATCAACCCGCATCCCGGCCATCCAAAAGGTGGTGGAAGACTTCTTTAAAAAGAAACCTTCCAAGGGAGTAAACCCTGATGAAGTGGTAGCTATCGGTGCCGGCATCCAGGGGGGAGTACTTACCGGAGATGTGAAAGACGTGCTATTGCTTGATGTAACACCGCTGTCTCTGGGAATAGAGACTTATGGCGGGGTTATGACCAAACTGATTGAGTCCAACAGCACCATCCCCACCAAAAAATCGGAGACTTTCTCCACAGCTGCCGACAATCAAACCTCTGTAGAGATCCACGTACTGCAGGGAGAGCGTCCCATGGCCAACCAGAACAAGAGTATCGGGCGGTTCCACCTGGACGGCATCCCCCCTGCCCCGCGCGGTGTGCCACAGATTGAGGTAGCCTTCGATATTGATGCCAACGGAATTCTCAACGTATCGGCCAAAGATAAAGGCACCGGAAAGGAGCAAAATATCCGCATTGAAGCTACCTCAGGGCTGTCGGAGGAGGAAATCGACCGCATGAAGAAAGAGGCGGAAGCTCACGCTGACGAAGACCAAAAAGCCAAGGAAAAAGTAGAAAAGCTGAACAAAGCCGATACACTTATATTCCAAACGGAAAAACAACTGAAAGAGTTTGGCGATAAAGTGCCGGAAGAGAAAAAGAAACCCATCGAAGAGGCTATGAATAAGCTGAGAGAAGCTCATAAAAGCCAAAACATGGAAGAGGTAGACAAACTTACCGAAGAGCTGAATAACGCCTGGCAGGCCGCCAGCCAGGAGATCTATCAGGCCCAACAACAGCAACAAGGCGCTCAGGGCGCAGAACAACAGGGCGCAGAGCAACAAGACGCTCAGAACCAACAGACACAAGGAGGTGGAGATGACGACGAAGTAACCGATGTGGACTTCGAAGAAGTGGATGACGATAAAGACAAATAATTTCTGTTGGTCACCATCAATGCACCTGTAGAATTACAAAAGCCCGCGGATAACCACCCGCGGGCTTTTTTCATCTGTTTAAAATTTTGTTCGTTGTTCGTTGCCACGAATGCACGAATAATATAATTTTTATATGTTTAGCAAAGCGGTTCTCACAATCACATTCAATCCCGAATTCTCGGGACAGGTCCCGAATTCTCGGGACAGG
>PWNQ01000226.1 GCA_003557725.1 Bacteroidales bacterium
ATGATATTTGTTATATCTTCGTCCATTCAAAACCAACTAAATTCTGCGTTATGATTATCAAGAAAATAACCATTTTTATGCTGGGATTAGCCCTTGCAGGCTGGGTCGCCTGTGGATCACCAGCGGAAAAAACCATTGAAAAAATGGAAAAAGAACGGCTGGGACTGGTACCGCCGGAAGGGGACTTTGCTGTAAAGGAGGAGGTAGATATTGATCATGCCCTTAGTAAGTTTGTGGAAGTGGAGCTCACCGCAGATATCAGCCATCTCTCCCCTTCAGAAACCCAAGTGCTTTCCCTGATGTTTGATGCTGCGGATATTATGGAGGAGCTGTTCTGGATGCAGTCGCTGGGCAACAAACAGAGCCTGATGCAGCGTCTGAATAATGAAAAGGCACGCGATTATGTACGGATTCACTATGGGCCGTGGGATCGCCTGGCAGGGAATGCCCCTTTTATAGAAGGCTTTGGTGATAAACCTGCCGGAGCAAACTTTTATCCCACAGATATTACCCCTGAGGAGTTTGAAGCCCTGGAGGATGGGGATAAAAGCAACTTGTACACCCTTATTCGCAGAGACGAGGAAGGCCGCCTGAAGGTGGTTTGGTATCACGATGCCTATAAATCCCGGCTGGAGGAAGCCGCAGACATCCTGAAGGAAGCGGCCCAAATCACCGAAGACCAGGGCCTGGCAAATTATCTTAACCTTAGAGCGGAAGCATTGCTTACCAGCGACTATTTTGATAGCGATATGGCATGGCTGGATATGAAAACCTCCCGCCTGGAACTGGTATACGGACCAATTGAAAATTATGAAGACCGCCTTTATGGATATAAAGCCGCTTTTACCGCTTACGTACTGATAAAAGATGAAGAGTGGAGCCAAAGGCTTTCTCATTTTGCCCAATTCCTGCCCCAAATGCAGAAAGAACTGCCCGTGCCAGAGAAATATAAACAGGATGAAATCGGTACTGATGCAGACCTGAATGCTTATGAAGCTGTTTATTACCGGGGCGACTGCAATGCTGGCAGCAAGTCTATCGCCATTAACCTGCCCAATGATGAGCGCGTTCAGCAAGAGAAAGGATCTCGCAAACTGCAGCTGAAAAACTCTATGAAAGCCAAATTTGATAAAATATTAATGCCCATCAGTGAGCACCTGATCGTGGAAGAACAACGCCAGTATATTACCTTTGAGGCCTTCTTTCAAAACGTAATGTTCCATGAAGTGGGCCATGGCATGGGAGTGAAAAACACGGTAAATGACGGGGAAACTGTACGTAAAGCCTTGAAAGAGCAATACTCTCCCATTGAAGAAGCCAAAGCAGACATCATGGGGCTATACCTGGGGCAGGAGTTTCATAAAAAAGGCGAACTGGAGGGTACTCCCGAAAACAATTACGTCACGTTTATCGCTTCTATTTTCCGATCCATTCGCTTTGGAACAGCCAGTGCCCACGGAAAAGCTAATATGATGGCGTTTAACTATCTGTTGCAGAATGGGTCCCTGGAAAGAACCCCCGAAGGGCAATACCGAATAAACTTTGAACAACTGGAAAAGGATATGGTTAGCTTTATGCAACTTATAATTCAAATCCAGGGAGACGGTGACTATGAGCAGGCCAGGGAGATGGTGGAAGAAAATGGCCGGATCAGAGGCGACCTGAAAAAAGATATGGAACGACTGGAAACCTATAATATCCCCGTAGATATTGTGTTTGATCAGGGAAAAGCCAACCTGGGATTGGATTAATTTGGGGAATGATGCCCGGAATGAATGGTGAATGTGCCTACCGTAGAGACGCACGGCCGTGCGTCTCTACAACGTAACACAGGATAAACAAAATCGACTATGTTTGAATTATTTAGGTTAAAGCCCTTAGTTGTCTTTTTGATATTGTGGTTTTCAGGGTTAATGCCAGGGTCTGCCTTTGGGCAGGCAGTGTCGTTGGCTTCTGAGGACCGCATTTCCCGTATGAAGAAGGATGTATATATATTGGCATCCGACTCCTTACTGGGGAGGGAAGCGGGGACCAAAGGGGAGATAATGGCCATGCATTATCTGGCACGGGAGTTTCAAAAGATGCATCTGGAGCCTGTTTTGGGGGATAATACTTACTTTCAGGCGGTGCCGTTTATTGACGGGCTCACCTATGAGGAGGGGACCCGCTTGATTGCCGGACACAGGCACTATGTGCCCGGCAGGGACTTCTTTCCGTTGTCCTTATCCGCCTCAGGGAAGGTGAACGCTGTGCTGAGGGACCTGGGCCACGGGCTGGATGCTTCCGACCCGCAGATCAATGACTTTTCCGGCCGGGACCCACAAGAGCTTGAAGGGAGTATCTTTCTTATGGATATTGCCATTCCTGAAGCCCCGGAAGGCGGTCATCAGGATGGGCACATTGCTGATATTCCCGCCAGAGTGCATGCGGCAGAAAAGTATAATGCGGCAGCAGTTATATTGTATAACAGTGGCCCTAAAGAGAACGACCCCCGGGATATGCTGTCAGTCCGGGTCCGGTCTGCCGGAATCCCCGTGGTCTTTGTGAAGGGCCAGCTGGCAGATGAAATACTGGAACAGGTTGGCCAGCAGGTAAACCTGGAGGTTAATATCCGGACGGTGCGCAAAACGGCCTATAATGTTTTGGGTATAATAAATAACAATGCCCCTTATACGCTGGTTTTTGGAGCCCATTACGACCATCTGGGGATGGGCGGCCCCACTTCCCGGCATACCGGTGGTCCTGCAGTCCATCCCGGAGCCGACGATAATGCATCCGGAGTGGCCGGGATACTTGAGCTGGGAAGGAGGCTGAAGGCCATAGAAGACCAGCGGTTTAACTATCTTTTTATTGCCTTTTCCGCTGAAGAGAAAGGGCTGATGGGGTCTGCCCGCTTTTTGAGCAGTAATGTTTATGACAACAGCAGAATAGCTGCCATGATGAACTTTGATATGATCGGAAGGGTGAAAGATAGCACCCTGCGCATGTCAGGGACAGGCACTTCGCCGATATGGGACAGCATCATCCACCGTGCCGGAAATAAAGGATTGGTACTGAAGACGTCCCGTTCGGGTATTGGCGCTTCAGACCACACCTCTTTCTATATGGACAGTATCCCGGTATTACATTTTTTCAGCGGCATTCATGATGATTACCACAAGCCTTCCGATACACCGGAAAGTGTTTATTACCCCGGGATGCTTAAGGTTATACAGCTGGCGGAGTCTTATATTCCCTTGCTTCCTGCCCGGCAGAAGCCCGCATTTCATCGTACTGGCACGGCAGACGCTTTGCAGCGGCCCCCGGCACGGACCGTCTCCCTGGGTGTAGTCCCCGACCATGCCTATGACGGTGAAGGATTCCGCATAGAACGGGTGCTAAACAATCGAAATGCCTTTCGGGCCGGATTGAAAGACGGAGATGTGATAACCCGTATGGGAGAACATGAAATCAAGGGAATGGCATCCTATATGGAAGCCCTGGGAAAGATGAAAGCAGGCACTTCTGTTACCCTGAAAGTGCTCCGCGAGAATAAAATTTTGGAAAAAACCGTGGAGTTTAAGTAATCCTTTGTTTCTTTGCATTTTATTTTATGGACCATTCCAAACTACATATTGGAGTTCTGGGCGGAGGAAGTTGGGGAACCGCCCTGGTAAAACTCCTTTCAGAAAATACCCCCGACCTCCACTGGTGGGTGCGCTCGGAAAAAACCGTGACGCACGTGAAGACCTATGGTAAAAACCCCAGCTATCTCCGGTCGGCTGACCTGCCCAAAAATATTGACATCTCCACCGACATAAACGCGGTGATGGAAAAGTCAAACATTATTGTGATTGCCATCCCGTCCGCATTTTTGAAAAAAGAAGTGCGAAAGGTAAATGTGAACATGCTGAGGAAAAAAATCTTTTTCTCTGCCGTAAAAGGGATCGTCCCCGGCGAAGTGGCTACCGTTACTCAGCTTCTCCATGCAGGGTTTAGAGTGCCTAAAGACCAACTGGGCGTGATCTCCGGACCATGCCACTCGGAAGAGGTGGCCATGGAAAAACAATCTTTCCTCACCGTAGGGGCATATAATAATCAATATGCCCAGCTGCTTAGAACATTACTTATTACACGGTTCATGAAAATCAGTGTGTCCAGTGATGTGAAAGGAATTGAGTATGCATCCATACTGAAAAATATTATCGCCATTGCATCAGGAATAAGCGTGGGACTGGGATATGGGGATAACTTCCAGGCAGTACTTATTGCTAATGCCGTTGAAGAGATGAAAATGCTGCTCAATACCATAGAGAAAAATGGCCGGGACCTGTCCCGCTCCGTATATTTGGGCGACGTTATCGTCACTTCTTTCTCCAAATTCTCCAGAAACAGAATGCTGGGGAATATGCTGGGGAAAGGATACTCCCTGAAAGCGTCCCTCACCGAAATGAACATGATCGCCGAAGGATATTATGCCGCAGAAAGTGTGATGAAAATCGCCGAAAAAAATAAACTGACCCTGCCCGTCATGGAAATGGTGTATAACGTGTTGTATAAGAATAAAAATGCAGCCGATCAGATGAAGGAACTGGCAAAAATCCTGAGGTAAAATGCCCCAATGAAACCGGATACCCTTTTGCAAAGGAATAGGAATAGGAATAGCGCTATTTGTGAAAAACACTGCACCCCAGGGCACCCGGAAACCAGGGGCCAGGTAGTGCTGCGAAATAACGGAAAAACAGTGTGAAAATCGGAGAGATTGTAGTACATTTGCATCCCTTTGGGAAGCAGCTCCCCGGAGCAATAGCCCGGTTTCATGGCCGGATAAACATACAGAACGCAAACATATGTAAGTAGTTATATCCTTTGAAATTAAGTTATTTTTGTATAAATCAGAATTAAATCATGAAAAAAGCACTAGTTTTATTATTTTTCAGCATTGCGCTGGTTATCAAATCCATGGCCTATACTCCTCCCATCGAGGGGATGTGGTTGCCCATGTTTGTTGACCGTCTTAACTATGCTGAGATGAAAGAGATGGGTCTTCAGCTCACCCCGGAAGAGCTGTACGATGTCAATAATGCCAGTTTGAAGGATGCCATCGTTGGCCTGGCCAGTGGCAGTGCGCCTGAAGGTTTCTTTTGCACCGGCGAAGTAATTTCTCCCAATGGTCTTATTTTGACCAATCACCATTGTGCATACGGGAATATCCAGGAGCACTCTTGTGTGGACAATGATTATCTGGATCAGGGGTTTTGGGCTCTGAGTCTGGAGGAAGAGCTTCCCAACGAAGGCCTTACAGCCTCTTTTTTGGTTCGGATGGATGATGTTACGCAAGAGGTGATGGACTTTTTCGAGGCTGGCATGACGGAGGTTGAGCGCAGCAGCGCCATCCGTGAGGCCCGGGAAGCTTTGTCCCGAGAGCATTCAGAAGATGGGAAGTATGATGTGACCGTGAAGAGTTTTTTCGAGGGGAATGAGTTT
Source organism: Bacteroidales bacterium (assembly GCA_003557725.1). Taxonomy (GTDB): domain Bacteria; phylum Bacteroidota; class Bacteroidia; order Bacteroidales; family PWNQ01; genus PWNQ01. The sequence goes on from PWNQ01000226.1 coordinate 5,467, forward strand.
TATATGTTCACCTACATCACCTACAAAGATGTGCGTTTGGTGGGAGCGCCCCCGTCGTCTGTGGGGAAATTTGGCGGAGATACTGATAACTGGATGTGGCCCAGGCATACGGGTGACTTTGCCATGTACCGTGTGTATACCGCTCCTGATGGAACTCCGGCCACTTATTCACAGGATAATATCCCTATGAAGCCCAAACATCACCTCCCCATATCCATTAAAGGAATTGAAAAAGGTGACTTTTCCATGATCTGGGGATTCCCAGGAGGGACACAAAGGTACCTCACCTCGCATGGGGTACAGCAATCCATTGAACAAAGCAGCCCCATAGTGGTGGAGGTGCGCGATGAAAAGCTGAGCATTATGCGCGAAGAAATGGATAAAGACCGCGCACTGGATATTATGTATTCAGCAAAATATTCCCGCTCAGCAAATGGATGGAAGTACTTTAAAGGACAGATCCGGGGGCTGAAAAACCTTGACGTTTACAGCCAGAAAAAGGAGCTGGAAGAAGAGTTTGAACAGTGGGCCAACGAACATGAACAACGAAAAGAAAAATATGGAGAAGCCCTGGACCTGATCCAGGAAGGATACCAAATCACTAACCAAATCGTGGAACCACTTAAGTATATGGAGGAAGCTATCTTTCAGGGCGGAGAGTTTATTATGCCCGCCTTTAGCTACTTTACCCTGTATGGAAGGCTACAGTCCTATCATGAACAGGATAAGGTGGGCTGGAAATTCTGGAAAATGTTCCAGGAGTCCGCCCTGGATACTTCAGTGATCAACCCCATGATCAGAAGCCATAAAGCGGAACTGGATGACCAGTACGATAATTATGATACGGAGATGGACCGCAAAGTGTTTACAGCTTTGTTGGAACTGTTTTATGAGCAGGTGGATGAAGAATTCTATCCGGAAATCCTGCATAGCATCGATTCAGACTATGGGGGAAATGTGAAGGCATTTGTGGACAATATTTATGAGAACTCTTTGTTTGTTAGCAAAGAACGCCTGGAAGATTTTTTGAATGACCCCCAGTATGAGAAGATTCAGGACGACCCGGGCTTAATGTTTACCGCATCGGCTATCAGTAAGTTGCGGGAGCTTTATGCCCAACAGCGTAGTGGACAGAACAAAATATCCCAGGGGAAGCGCCTGTTTGTTGCCGGCCTGCGTGAGATGAACCCCGATAAGAGCTATTACCCCAATGCCAACTCTACCCTCAGGCTTACTTATGGAACAGTGGAAGATTATTACCCCAGGGATGCAGTGCATTACGACTATTACACCACCCTGGAAGGGGTGATGGAGAAGAAAGACCCCACCCACCGCGAGTTCCGTGTGCATGAAAAACTGGTGGAGCTGTATGAGAACAAAGATTATGGACGCTATGGCACCGAGGACGGGCGTATGGTTGTGGGCTTTATTACCGACCATGATATCACCGGAGGAAATTCAGGAAGCCCGGTGATCAACGCCAAAGGACATCTTATCGGGTGTGCCTTTGATGGAAACTGGGAGGCCATGAGCGGGGATATTGCTTTCGAACCGGAACTGCAGCGCACTATTAGCGTGGATGCAAGGTATATCCTGTTTATCACGGAAAAACTGGGCGGTGCCACCAACCTCATTGAAGAGATGACCATTATTGAATAATTTTGGCAACCAGCCCGTCAGCACGCATCACGCCTGACGGGAGGTAAAAACATTCTCCGGGCCGGCTATATTGCCGGCCCGTTTTTTTTGTATTTTCGCAGGCTGCTGGCCCATAAATTTTATACCCATGAAGTGTAAGCTTTTCACAGTGTTATTCCTTTTTTTGGCAGTCGGTTTACAAGGTAATAATGACCGGGAAACGCCCTTAAGTCAGTGGCTCACTACTGAGCCCCTTCCCGTTGTGTATCCTTTGTTCTATGAAACGGAAAACGTGGCGGGGGAGTCCTTTTCATCTGAAGACCTGCTTAAATACAGGCATATACGGATGGATACGGTGTACCCTTCCGGCGGTGACCAAATGCCATGGAAAGGAGGCAGATCAGTGACATGGACAGAGGCCATGGTCAACCATGAGAACCAGCTGGCTTTCCCTGTAGATAGCCCTGTTTCACAGCCCCGCTTCAGGTACCTGGCCACCTATATCTCCACCGATCGCTGGATGGAAGGATCCCTGGAGATCAAGACGCCCCAGGTGGTCACCGTTTATCTTAATGGCCAACAGCTGGGCCACAAGACCAGCGTGGAAGGCCCTGACGACGATCCGGGCACTTTCCGGCGTAACGTAAAGCTGGAGCGAGGGAAGCACCGGGTTATGGTCAAAACCCTGTATACCCCCGGGGAAGAACGGCCAGAATGGACGGTAGAGGCCAGGCTGAAGCACGAAAATGATAGCTGCCGCGCCGTAATGGATGTGAGCACCTCCCCAAAGCGCCATAAAACCATCCACGATATCCTCAATGGACGGAAGGTGAGCTGGCTCAGACCATCTCCCTGCGGAGCATACTACGCAGTAGCCTACCGGCAGTCCAAACCACCCGGCGGTAGCACCCAAAGGTGGATTGAAGTAAAAAAAGCAGAAGACCATTCACTGGTACATTCTTTCCGGCATGCCCCTATCAGTGGCTTTCAGTGGTTGCCCAAAAGCCATGCCTTCTCTTATGTTAAACAGTCAGGGGGTCAGGCGGATCTTTACCGCCATGACCTGGAGAAGGGCTATGCTGAGCTGCTGCTGGAAGACGTGGAGCGCTTTCACAGTTATCAATGGAGCAGAAAAGAAGATTTTATTATATATACTGCCCGTGAGGACCATAACCATGATCCGGACCATATACGGCATATTTTAGGGATGCGTGACCGGCAGAGCAATTCCCGGGTGAGGGCATTTTTGTATTACCTGGATGTGGATTCACGGACTACCTACCGTCTAACTTACGGGGCCTTATCCACCAGACTCCATGATATCAGTCCCTGTGGCGGGTATGTGTTGTTTAGCCATTCCTGGCCCCATTATGAGCAACGGCCCTATTCATTGCAGAATATCTATATGATGGACCTGTCCCAGATGACGGCAGACACCCTTTTTTACAGGAAAAAGTGGCCAGTGAACGGTTCTTTTTCTCCGGATGGAGACCACATACTTTTTACTGGTGGCCCCGATGCCTTTGATCAGGCGGGGAAAAATATCTCCGCCAATATGCTGGCCAACAATTATGATACACAAGCGTATTTATATCATATTAATAGCCGGGAAATAACGGCTCTGACCCGTGAGTTTGACCCATCTATTACCTCTGCCACATGGAACCGCCATGACGGTCATATTTACTGGACGGCACAGGATGGTGATAAGGTGAGGCTCTATCGTTACACCCTGCGCAGGGAGCGCATCACCCAGCTCTCCGCCCCCGGGGATATTGTGTCGGGTGTGCAGTTTTCCTCAGATGCTTCCACCGCTACCGCCATGGTGCAGGGAGCCACCCGCCCCGCCAGGGGCTACCGGATCGACCTTGACAGAGACCATTGGACCCTTTTGGAAGATACGGAGACAGCAAACTACCGGCAGGTGGTCTTTGGGGATGTGCGCCAGTGGAACCATACCACCCGGGAGGGCGTGGAAATAAGCGGAAGGGTTTATGTGCCGCCCCACTTTGATGAAGATTCCAGTTATCCCGCAATAGTATACTATTATGGAGGTACCAATCCCGTCTCCCGGCGGTTTGGAGGGCGGTATCCTTTTAATTTGTGGGCCGGACAGGGCTATGTGGTGTATGTTTTACAACCCAGTGGTGCCACCGGGTTCGGACAGGAGTTTTCTGCGGCCCATGTGAACAACTGGGGAAAGACCGTCTCCGGAGAGATTATTGAATGTACTAAAGCCTTTATGAGAGCGCATCCCTTTGTGGATAGTACTAAGATTGGCTGTGCCGGAGCCTCCTACGGAGGGTTTATGACCATGTTGTTGGTAACGGATACCGATCTGTTTGCCACGGCCATATCCCACGCAGGCATCAGCTCCATATCCAGCTACTGGGGAGAAGGATACTGGGGCTACGCCTATAGTGCACACGCCACAGCTCACAAATACCCCTGGGACAGCCCGGAGATATATGTGGAGCAAAGCCCTCTGTTCAGAGCGGATAAAGTGAATACACCCCTGTTGCTGATCACCGGCGATAGCGATACCAACGTGCCCCCGGGAGAGTCGGTGCAAATGTATACAGCCCTGAAAATCCTTGGTAAGCCGGTGGAACTGCTGAAAGTGAAAGGACAAGACCATCATATTGTCAGTTATCAGCGGCGTATACACTGGAATAATGCCATGCTGGCCTGGTTCAATAAATGGCTTAAAGACCAGGACGATTGGTGGGAAGAGCAATTTCCCAAAAAAAACTTCTAAGCCTGGAAAAAAATGATGGAGTACATCCTGAACACTAAACGATTTGTTTATGGATCATTATGATATTTATTGTGGTGGCAAATTTATCACTACCAATGAGGCCCTGGAGGTGATCAATCCCTATGATCAACAGGTTTTTGCCACCACCAGCAGGGCCGGATCAGCAGAGCTGGAAGTCGCCATTGAGCGCGCTCAAAATGTTGAAGAAGAAATGGCTACCATGCCCGGATGGAAGCGTACATCCATCCTCAGGGAAATGGCGGCAGCATTAGAGAAAGATAGTCAATGGCACGCCCGCCTGCTGGCTCAGGAAGCCGGAAAGCCCATGGTGCACGCCGTCAGTGAAGTAAAACGTGCGGTGCAAACGCTGCGGGTAGCTGCAGAAGAGGCCCGCAGACTCCCCGGAGAACACCTTTCCATGGACTGGACACCGGCCGGCGAAGGGAAAGAAGCCTGGGTAAAGCACTTCCCCGTAGGACTGGTTGCTGCCATTGCACCATTTAACTTCCCGCTCAACCTGGCAGTGCATAAAGTGGCTCCGGCACTGGCTGCCGGGTGCCCGGTGATACTCAAACCCGCCTCCTCTACCCCCCTTTCCACGCTGGCACTGGCCAGAATCGCACACCAAACCGCCCTGCCAAAAGGAGCTTTGAGCGTGCTGCCCATGAACCGCCAAAGCGGAAATCAACTGGTCACCGACCAAAGGTTTAAATTGCTCACATTTACCGGATCCCCCGAAGTAGGATGGGAAATGAAAAAAAATGCAGGAAAGAAGAAAGTGGTACTGGAGCTGGGAGGAAATGCAGGAATCATTATCAGTAAAGATACAGACCTGGATACGTGTATGCCCAAATGCATCACCGGAGCGTTCGCTTACTCAGGACAGGTATGTATCCATGCCCAGCGGATATTTGTGGAAGCCCCGGTATTTGATGTATTCCTGGAACGCTTCGTGGAAGAAGCAAAAAACCTTGCCCTGGGAGACCCCATGAAAACGGATACGGACATGAGTGTTATGATCGATGAAAACAACGCACGACGGGTGACCGACTGGGTCAGCGAAGCGAAGCAGCAAGGGGCGAAAGTACTGTGCGGAGGAGGCCGATACAAAACCATGGTGGAGCCAACCATCCTTACCAATACCAACAACCAAATGAAAGTAAATGCCCTGGAAGCGTTTGGACCCGTGGTTACCGTGGAACCGTTCAGCCATTTTTACCAGGCACTGGAAATGGTGAACGACAGCCGCTATGGATTGCAAGCCGGCGTATTTACCAATAGCATCAGCCGAATGAAACAGGCCTGGGAAAAATTGGAAGTGGGAGGCGTAATCATTAATGATGCCCCCACATTCCGCACCGACCACATGCCCTATGGAGGAGTGAAAGAATCAGGACTGGGAAGAGAGGGAGTGAAATATGCCATTATGGACATGATGGAACCACGGGTAATGGTATTTTAATAAAGAAAAAAATAACCATATATCTTAATTGTTATATCTTTGCCAATCCCTGATCAACAGCTCCTGTAATCTGATGGGCGGTTTGGTTAGCGGCAATAATAATCATTTCAGTAATTATTTAAACCCGACTTCATGCTAAAAAACATTTATTTAACGGTTATTGGCCTGCTCATAAGCGCCATGGCCGTGGGGCAGGTGGGTATCAGAAAAGATACTCATTCCGCAGATACTCAAAAAAAGATAAAGGAAAAGCCTGCGCTGCAGGTGGCTCCGCAGAAAGCCCCCGCACAGAAAATCGCTGTTAAGACTCCCTCAGCCACAAAAGGGACCGTTATCTACTTTGAAGACTTTTCCGCTGGTGTGATGCCCTCAGACTATATCTTATATGATGAGGATGGCTTAACCCCGGCCAGCAATGTGGCATTTGTAAATGATGCCTGGGTAATATATGAAAATCTTCAGGACAGCACACAGTTTACTGCCCTCAGTACTTCCTGGTATGATCCGCCGGGGGCTGCTGATGACTGGATGGTTTTGCCCAAAATGAATATCCCTGCAGGGACAGTGCTCAACTGGAGTGCCATTGCCTATGATGGAAGCTATGCCGACGGATATCAGGTGCGCATATCTACCACGGATTCAGCCGTATCCAGCTTTACCCATGTTCTGGTGGATATCGCAGAAGAAAATAGCTACTGGACCAACCGTACCGCCTCGCTCAACAGCTTTTCCGGGCAGGAGGTCTATATTGCCTTCAGAAATAACTCGTATGATAAATTCCTGCTGGCAATCAATGAGATTGAATTATACCAGCCACCCGCTTTTGATATTGGCGTTACTCAAATTTCCTATCCTGACAATAATTATGGCTGTGTGTTTACCGCCAATGAGGATGTGACGGTCAATATACGCAACTTTGGGTCGGACACCATCAGCAATGGCTTTGATGTTGTGTACCATATTAATGGAGGAGCGCCTGTGAGTGAGACGGTCAACGATACTCTGATTCCCGGTCAGGATCTTACCTATACCTTCACCACACAGGCCGACCTGTCCGCCTATCAGGAATATGACATTGTTGCTTATACCCAATATCCACAGGATAATCATCCCGGAAACGATACGGCCACCACAAGCGTGGTTAGCGGGGATGGTGAAATCACCATAATGGTGACCACGGATACCTACCCCTCAGAAACATCCTGGGAGTTGCTGAACCAGGCAGGACAGGTTGTGGCCGAAAGCCCGGTTTATACGGTGTCGGACTCCACCTATACCACTACTGTTTGTGGCCTCACCTCTGATTGCTACACCTTCCATATATATGACTCCTTTGGAGATGGCATCTTTTCACCCGGGGGATATGAGGTGCATTTTAACAACGTGCTTGTAGATTCAAGCTACTCTTTTGACGGTAGCCATGAAACGGTAAACTTTATTGGCAACGGCTGTTATTCCGATGATATATCCGTGGAAAAAGTGTTTGCTCTGGGGAAGTCCCCCAAAGATGGGGGGAGCCCCCAGTGGGTAACGGCACTGATTCGCAATATGGGAACGGCAGACCAGACCAATAAGCAGGTATATCTGGAAATTACCGGAGCCAATACTCATCATGACACCATCGTCATTCCTGCCATTCAGTCTTTGGAGTGGGATACGGTGACCTTTCACGGCATCAGCCCTTCGGCGCTGGGTGCGCAAACCATTTCCGTATCCGTGGAAAGCGACGAGAATGCGTTGAACAACACCGGCTGGTATCACCAGGAGGTGACAGAGCAGACGTTTAATCATGCGGATACTTCAGCTATTGAGATGGGGATTGGCTTTAATACAGGGGAAGGAATGATGGTTGCCCGGTACCATGTGCATGGGGCCAAAGCCATTAGCGCTGCCCGGGTGAATGTGGCAGGAAGTGCAACAGGTCAGAACCTTTATGGCGTTATCCTTAATGCCGCCGGAGATGTGCTAAGTACTGGACCGCAGGTGACTATCGCTGCTGCAGATACGAATACTTATGTGCAGCTGCCCATAACTCCCTTTACCGTCGCCGACCAGGATGTGTATGTGGGCTTCGCCCAGATCGCCGATGCTACCAATGGCTACTTCCCGATGAACAGTCAGGTGGAAGAGCCGGGTAGGGACAGTGCCTTCTTCTTTGTTTCCGGATTAACCGGAGAACCATTGACCCTGTCGTCTGATATGGGCCGCTGGATGATTGAAGCCGTTATTTCTGAACCAGTTGATAAAGACGCTATCATCACAGGGATCTCAGATGTTCAAACGGCGTGTAACATGACTACTGTTCAGATAGAAATCGGTATATATAACAATGGATTGGATACCATTACCGCCCTGGATGCCGGATACTCCGTTAACAATGATGTGCCGGTTGTGGAAAATATCACGTCCACCATCCTTCCGGGAGATACTATGATGTATGTCTTTAATACAGAGATGGATGCATCAGCGTATGATCATTATGAGATAAAGGCTTTTGTAGATTTGGCCGGCGACAGCATCCAGGAAAATGATACAGCCACGACCTACTTCTATAATGTGGAGCCCGCAGTTATTCCTTACTCCACCATCTTTGGCCCGGGCGATGATAACTATGCCTGGACGTTTATCGATGGAAACCAGGACGGTGTCATCCCGGTGATAGAAAGTGTGGGCGCCCAATGGGCTCAAAGTGGCTCCAATGTGGTCTTTGTGGCCGGTGGCTCCGCAAAACAGGACGAATATGTGGTGTCCAGATGCCTGAACCTGGAAACAGGAAAAACATATCAGCTTGGATATTACCATCGTGCCGGATCTTTCTGGGGGATGGTTATCCCGGAAACAGTGCAGGTGGTCATGGGTACAAGTCCTGAGCCACAGGCGCTTACCACATTAGTTGCCAACCCCGGAACCGTGGAAACGGACGTGTTTACTTATATGGCGCACGACTTTGAAGTGGACCAGGATGGCGTTTATTACCTGGCTTTCCATATCACCACTGACAGCCCATACTTCTACCTTATTGATGATGTGTCGGTCTCCAACGTTACCAGTGTGGAAAAACTGCAGACAGATAATGGAATCCATGTGTATCCCAATCCGGCAAATGACTTCCTTAACGTCTCCGGAGGGGAACTGGAAATCCATGAAGTGCAGGTGTATAACATGATGGGACAAAAAGTACATGTTCAAGAGGTAAAGGATGTGCAAGCAAGACTGAATGTATCTCACTATCAGTCTGGAATGTATCTTATCCATGTTACCACCGCTCAGGGAACCACAATCAAAAAGTTCCAGGTCAGGTAATCGATGACGAATAGTATATAATATAGCACGGCGCTCGCAAGTGAGCGCCGTTGCTTTCTGAAAAGACAAAGAGGCAAAGGCCCTGAACTATGCAGGAAATCCTTTTGCCTCTTTGTCTTTTCCGTTAGGGGGTATCATTCAGGGGGGCGGTGTTAAATTCTTGCCGGTGCGGGCCTGCATAATCAATTCTGAAGGGGGGTTAGCGCTTTGGTTTCCCGGAAAAATATCAGTGCGTCGTACCTCATGGGGACCACAGTGGGGACGAACTGTCTGGGGTCGTTACGGGGGTTGTATACAACTCCTACGGCCCGGTTTCCCATAGGCTCCATAAAGGCATCCATATGGCGGTCTTTTTCCTCAAAGACCATATAAAAGGAGGGCAGGCCTGTTTCATAGCAAATGGCTTCAATGCTGTTTTCCACTGCCGGTGGTATTTTCATCTTTTGCCGTGCTTCGCCCCATTGTGCACCGGCTTTAACAGTGCCCTGATAGGTGGTAAGGCCAATGAGAAACACCTTGTCCACACCCAGGTGGCGACGGGAAAGATGTCCGATATTTATCTGGTTGTGCTGGCGCATGCTGGTATAATGTGCATCTCCGATATGTGTGTTGTGTGCCCATACAATCCCTTTACTGTCTTCACCATATAGCTGTTTCAGCCGTCTGGCGGTTTCAAACATGTGGGTGGCCCGGGCATTCCATGACTCGCTTTGCCGGCCCAGGGCCGACTTGCGGTAAAAGCGCTCGGCGTTCATGAGCACATAAGCGTTTTGCAGTACATAAAAATGGTCCCGCTCGCTGTCAAACACCTCTCCATTGGCCTCAATGACCTCTACAGCCTGGGAAAGGCCTTGTGAGCAGTTTGCCTGTCCTTGCCGCACCTGCCCGGCATACCCCCAGGAATCACCTTTGTAAGGGGTCATACAGGAATATAGCTCGCTTACCTCTTCATACAGGCTGGGAGCATTTTCTTTCAGCAGGGTAAGTACCTGGTCCATGGAGCGCCACTCATCATAAACATCCATGCCGTAAAACCCTACCCGGTCTTCCGGCGAACGGGGGTGGTTGTACTCCCTGAGCCACTCCGCCAGGTGCAGCACCTCCTGGTTGCCCCACATCCATAATGGCCAGCGATCCAGTCCTGTAAGTACCTCCCGCGCCGAGCTTGCCGCCCCGGGAAGGTGTTTTACATAACGGTTTAAAGCATACAAACTGGCGAAATCACCCTCCACCACAATAAAATTAAACTCCTGTTCGGCTATCAGTCGGCGACTGATGGAGTCACGCCAGGCATAATACTCATGGGTGCCATGGCTGGCTTCTCCGAGCAATACCAGCCGGGCACCACCGGCAGTATCTACCAGGTAGTCCAGATGGGAGGCGTTTTCCATTAAAACAGCCTTTTCTTTAAGATGGCTTGTAAGAGTTGGGGCCATAGTTGCAGACGGCTCTTTGGCATGCTCACTCACAACGGGGTCCTCATTTTCCTGATGCGACGTGAAACTGCAGGCAGTTAGTGCCCACAGTAGTAAAATGCCCTGGAATGTTAAATAGCTCATAATATTTTTTTAGGCAAATATATTAATTCCCGGGAACTGTTGGAATGGTTATTTTTGCCACATATTTTTTAACGGAGGAGCTATGATCATAGTGGGTGATGTGCTGGTCTCAGATGAGATTGTAGAGGCCTGTTTTTCTTGCGATTTATCACTGTGCTGGGGGCACTGCTGTGTTGAGGGAGATGCAGGGGCGCCACTGGAGCCGGAAGAGGTGGGCATCCTGCAGGACATATTGCCGGCGGTGGAACCCTATATGCATGCAAAGGGCCGGGAAGCCATCCAACGGGCCGGGCTGTTGCAGTATGATGAAGATGGAGCTTTTGTAACACCGCTTGTGAATCAGCAGGAATGCGCTTTTGCCATTTTTGAAGAGGGAAAAGCACTTTGTGCCATAGAGAAGGCCTGGAAGGACGGGACTGTCAGGTTCCGCAAACCGCTCTCTTGCCACCTGTACCCCATTCGTGTGTCCCGCTTCAATAACCGGGATGCCTTGAATTATCATCACTGGCCCGTATGTGATCCGGCACGTGCTGTAGGCAAAAAGAATAACGTCCCGCTTAGCCTCTTTTGCCAGGAGGCCCTAATAAGGAAATATGGCGCTCAATGGTATGAGGAGTTTTTAAAAGCCACCTCACTTCACCGCAGTGGCTCCTGGGGCTGATGACAAGGCAATCGAAATTAAACGGAATGAGAATGGATGGCCGTTATCATGCATTATTCGATGGATAAATGTTAAAATTTGTTAATTAATGTAATATATTTTGAGGTTAATAAATATTAACTAACTTTGCAGCCAAATAAATATCCACATTATGCAAACTGCCAGGCAAGCAGAGATTGTTTCGACCGCGCTGGAGATTGTCAGCGAAAAGGGGATTACCTCTCTGACTATCAAAGCGATTTCCAGTCGGATTGGTATTTCAGAGGCTGCCATATACCGGCATTATGAGAGTAAGACTCACATTATGTTGGCCATCCTTGATTTATTTAAAAAACAGTCTACTCAGCTGTTTCAACAAAGGAAAAATGAGCAAAAACCGGCTCCCATCAAGATTAAAGAAATTTTTTCCCGTCATTTTGTAAAATTTCACCAAACCCCTTCCCTTATTCCAGTGATTTTTTCTGAAGAGCTATTTCGTAACGAGCCACAATTGCTAAATAAAGTTGGTGATATTATCCGGGAAAACCAATATACCCTCTGTCAGATTATTCGTCAGGGGCAGGATCGTCAGGAGATTAGAAATGATTTGGAGGCAGAACAGATAGCCACTATTGTTTTGGGGACTCTTCGACTGTTCATTAAAAAATGGCAACTCTCCAAATATACATTTAACCTGGTTAAAGAAGGAGAAAAAATGGTGCGTTCAGTCATCACTGTTATTTCTCCAAATCAAGAAATGGAAAAAAACCATAATAGAATAGTTTAGTAATTATTACATACAAACACAGACCGAAAATATGAGAAAGCTGATATAACAAGAGGGAAGCCTTTTGAAAAACATACGGTATACGGAACCCTGATGGTGTTCCGTTTTTTTAAACCGGAAAGGTTGGTTAATATTAACTCACATTAAGGTAAAAAATCAATTGTATGAAAGTATGATAACCTGTTAAAACAAATTAAAACTCTTATAATCATGAACAAATGGAATTATTTGGCTTTAGGTATAATTATAATTATTATATCCGGCAGTGTATGGTTTACCATTATTTTGATGAACAATGCCCGCATGGAGACCAACCTGGAGGAATATATGCCTTCGGATCACCCGGCATTTGTTTACAGTGATCAGGCAGAGGACTGGTTTAATATTAAAGACGGGGTTTTAATAGCCATTGAAAACTCTGATGGCATATATAATTCAGGGACTTTGGAAAAGATCAAAGAGATCAGTGAGGGGTTATCCCGGATGCCTGAGTTGCATGAAGAGGATATTATGTCCTTATATATGGCAGACAATATCACCGGTAGTGAACTGGGGATGGATGTAGCTCCTTTTTACACGGATGTGCCCCGGGACCCTGAAGAGTTACGGGCATTAAAGCAGGTTGTCCGGGACAACCAAATGGTTTATGAACGTTTGATTTCCAAAGATGAGACGGTAGCTTTGATAACTGCTGGAATGGAAAGTGAGTCTTTCACTCAGGAGTTTTACCGTGAGATTATGGATTTTGCTCATTCGTTTGAAGGGGATACGGAGGCCATTTATGTTGCTGGTCGTCCGATTGTGGAGGGCACTATGGCCCTCCTGGGCCCCCGGGATATGAAGCGTATGGTGCCTGTAGTTTTAGCAGTAATAGCTCTGGTGCTTTTTGTGGTTTTAAGAAGCAAGCGTGCTGCAGCTGCGACTCTTTTCAGTGTTTTTATTAGCACAATATGGGTATTTGGTTTGATGGCTGCTTTAGGCGTGCCCATTTATTCTGTAACCACAATGATACCAGTAATGCTTATAGCCATTGGGGTAGCTTACGGTATATATTTCTTTAATCATCTTAATGGATATATGCACATTAACCCGTCTGCTGGCAAGCTGGAAGGGATAAAATATACTATCAATATACTATGGAAACCGTTATCAATGGCTGCATTTACCACTATGGTTGGCTTTATTTCCTTGTTGAGCAGTCAGGTGTATCCGATCAAGTACTTCGGGCTGTTTACGGCTTTTGGGATTTTCTGTGCCTATCTTTTTGCCATGCTGTTATTACCTTCCGTTGTTTATCTTTTCGGCTTTAAGAAAAGGGCGGTTTCTTCCAAAAAGGGGGGAAATCGATGGGAAAAAATGGTTCGCATTTTTCTGTATCGAAAAAGGCGCATTTACCTCCTGACTATACTGGTGGCTATTATATCCATAATTGGAATACAGCGGGTATGGATAAATTCCAGTTTTCTGGACAATTTTGAGCGAGACAGTCATATTGTACAAACAGACAACTTTGTAAATAAGCATTTTGGAGGTACTTCCACGTTAAATGTGATTCTTGAAGGAGAGCAGGAAGGGCTGTTTAAAGACCCTGAGGTCCTTAGGATCATTGAAGAAATGCAAAAGAATACCACTACATTAACAGAGGTGGGTAACTCATTTTCCCTGGTTGATTATATAAAACAAATGAACAAGGCGATAAATGAGGACGACCATGACTACTACAAAATTCCGGAGGCGCAAAGCCTTGTAGCACAATATTTGCTGCTGTATGAGATGTCTGGTGATCCGGAAAACCTGGATAGGGTAGTTAACTATCATTACAATAAAAGCAATGTTACTTTTCAGCTAAAAGGTGACGACTCCAGGACTATTCAATCCGCTTTGGATATGATTAATAGTTTTGAGCATGATTTAGCTCAAAAAGGTATAGAGCTCAACTATGCGGGATCAGGATATAAAGCATTAGTTTTTACAGGGTTGATTTTGGAGGGGCAGATGATAAGTATTGCTGTCTCTTTAGTGTTGGTGCTGCTTATTCTTTCTTTGATGTTCAGGAGTATTCGTGCCGGGCTAATTGGTATAGTGCCCATTACCATAACAGCTTTAATCAGTTTTGGGGTAATGGGGTTGCTGGGGATTCCTTTAAGTACTACTACTGCTCTGCTTTCCAGTATTGCCATTGGAATTGGTATAGATTATGCCATTCATTTTATTCAGCATTATCGCATGTATTTATCTCATTCTGAAAAGCGCTATGCGTTGGTCAAAACCGTACGGCATACTGGGAAAGCCATTATGTTCAACGCCCTTGTAGTTATTACTGGCTTCCTGGTATTGCTTTTTTCCGTTTTTCCTCCAAACCGAACCCTGGGGGCGCTGGTTTCTATGAATATGTTTACCAGTTTAATAGGAACACTCACCATTATGATGGTTTTAATATATGTCAGTAATGTTTTTGTAATAAAAACGAACAATAAACACGCCAAACAAAAGCACTCCGGCCGGTCATCTGCCCAAAAAGACCGCTCCTCAATCCATTAATTAATAGCAAGTTATTTATAACCCATTAAAAATGTAAGTATTATGAAGACAAAAATGATTTTAACAGGTATTATTATGGTGGCTTTGTTCACCTTGCCAGTAAGTCAAGTAAAAAGTCAGCCTTCCGGCAAACAAGTTGTGGAACGTGTGTATCATAGTCCATCGGGGGATGATATGAAGAGCAACTTGAGCATGACCCTTATCAACGCCCGGGGGGAACAGCGCGTTCGGGAATTACGCCAGTTTATGAAAACTACCTCTGAAGTAGAAAAGAAAATTATGTTTTTCCTTTCACCTCCTGATGTGCGTAATACCAGCTTTATGAATTTCAGCTATGCGGATGGCCGGGATGATGACCAATGGATATATTTGCCCGCTTTACAGCGTGTTAGAAGGATTTCCAGTGATAGTAAAAGTGACTACTTTATGGGGTCTGACTTTACCTATGACGACCTGGGCGACCGGCATCCAGATGAAGACCGGCATACTCTTACCGGAGAAGAAACACTTGACGGACACGCTTGCTACATTGTGGAAAGTAGACCCAGGGATTCAAACTACATGTATTCTAAAACAGTTACCTGGGTAATGAAAGACAGATACCTGGGTCTTAAAAGGGAGTTTTATGATCAAAATGGAAAGCTTCTGAAAACATTAAAGGTAAGTGAGTTTGAAAAGATCAACGGTTTTTGGACTATCCTGGAAACGGAAATGCATAATAATCAGAGAAACCACCGAACCATTATGAGGTTAAGCAACATCCAGTACAATACGGGAATTAGCGATAACCAGTTTACAGAAAGATCTATGTCACGGGGCTTATAACAAATGGGGTGCGCCAGGAAGTCAATAAAAAAAGTTATTGAAATAAAAATTTATCATATGAAAAAGACAGCTCAATTGCAGTTATTACTGTTGTTTTTTCTTTTCACAGGGACTGCCAGTTTGTATGGTCAAAGCCATGTCCAGTTCAATGGTTTTGCCAGAAATTATCTGGGGGTATTCACCCGGGAGGGGGGGAGGTTATCTATTGTTCAAAATACGTTTGATATGGAGATCTCAGGTCGCATGGAAAGTGTTTCCTTCACGGTCAATCCATACATTAACCATCAGTTTGATCGTTCTCTGGAGCCAGGTTTGCGGGAAGCTTATCTGGATTTGTATTTTAGCAATTTTGATTTTCGCATTGGGCGTCAGCAGGTCATTTATGGAAAAGCCGAAGGGGTGTTTATAACGGATGTGGTGTCTCCCAAGGATATGCGTGAGTTTTTACTACCTGATTTTAATGAAATCCGCATGGGTATTACGGCAGCAAAGCTAAATTATTATCGTGGAGCCAGCACCTTTGAGGCAGTATGGGTGCCGGTATTCACCCCTGCACGGGAGCCTGACCATCAGTCTCCGTGGTCACCGGAGATCAGTTTTCCTTATCCTGTTCCCGTAAATATGGACTTTTCAGAAAAAATGCCAGAAACTACTCTGGAAAACAGTGAGCTCTTTTTCCGGTATTCCCGGCTTGGCAGAAGCATGGATATTGAAATGGTAGCAGCCCATTTTTTAGATGAGAATCCTTCAATGCATATTCAACCTCATATATCCAGCCACGGGGGAATGCCTGACAGTCTGACTGCTACGCCAAAACACCATCGCCTGACCATGGGAGGGGGCAGTTTTAGCTTGCCGGTAAGTAATGTGATCGTTCGTGGTGAAGCAGCCTTCTACAACGGTAAACAGTTCCAAACTATGAACCCCAACATTAACAGCGCTCTAATAGAAAAGCAATACCTCCATTATATGGCCGGAATGGATATAAATATATGGGACTGGAATGTCAGTATGCAGTTTATTCAGGAATACATCCTGGACCATCAAGATGAAATGATACAAGATAAAATGGAAAACATGGCTACTTTGATGGTTAGAAACACTTTTCTGAGAGAAAAACTAGATGTGGAGTTGTTTGCATATGCCGGAATAAATTATGAAGATGCCCTGATTCGCCCATCAGTGGGGTATCAGTATGCTGATGGATTCCATATTCTTGCTGGAGCAAATATCTTTCTTGGCGATGAAGGAAGATTTGGACAGTTTAACAACAATGATATGGTTTATACAAAAATTAAGTATAGCTTTTAAAAGCGATTCCTGCCGGGAGCAAGAACTTTTATTCATGCCCCGGAATGATGGGCAATTCGTGATAGCTAGCGGCTATGGCAGCATCCGTTTGCAGATAAAATTCCGCCTTTTATTTCTTAATTATCCGGAAGCTATGCTGCTGTGTTTCACCTATCATTAATTGCACCAGGTATACTCCCGGGCTAAGGGTGCTCACCGGATAGGCAATGGTATGACTTCCTTTCCCCATTGTATTATTGTGGATATTGCGGATATGCTTTCCGGAGATGTCCTGTAGTGTGATGGTCACCTGTGCCGGCCGATCCAGAATGAATTCAATATACTGTAAGTCTTCAGCGGGGTTGGGGTATATGCTGGCTGAGGAGACGCGTTTTATTTGTGGCGTGGTAGCCGGAGAGGAGATGTAGGGAAAGCTAAGCTCATCCAGCCAGGCTTTATCGGCTCCCTGGCTTACGTACTGGTCCTTTTCATAAGTCCACTTAAACACCACCGCCCCCTGGGGAACAGGAAAGGCAAAGCGCTCCCAGTCTTTTATCCCCGACCACTGGCCCATAAGCTTGTTGTTAATGAAGAACTTCATAAAGTCATAATCCTCTTCGGAAGAGACCTTACGGTAAAATGAGATACTGTCCTCTTTCAGCACATTCATGGTAAGCAAGAGGGTAGAGGTGGCATTATGTTGCCCGTAGGCCAGTCCGGAAACGGCAGAAGCCCCGGCGGAAAAATACTCTGTGGTGTCAATTTTCCAGCCGTTAGCGCCCACGGGCTGCCAGGAAAAGTTGCTAAAGTCTTTTTTATCAAAGGGTTCATCAATGCTTCCGATGACCTGAAAAAAGCTTTTCCGGGCAGAATAGTGTGCCCCATCCATATCCAGGTCAAAGATGACGGTGGTTCCGTCGGGGATATCCGGGCTCACCGACACTTGAAAGGACAAGTGCACAAATTGTCCTGAGTCCAGGTCTGTTATTGTTTCGAAGGGCTGGTCTACGGATACGTATGTGCTGGAAGAAGTGAGTGTGCACCAGGCGTAAGGATACTTGGCGTCGCCCTTGTTTTCCACGTGGATATTGATGGTGGCCGGTTCTCCGGCTTCCAGCCGGTCGGGCACTGTTGCAGCAGAGTCGCGGATAACTTCCAGAGCTGCTGCTTTTGGGTCCGGGGCAGCAGCGGGAATGGTGAATGAGGATGACCAGGAGGTTCCTGCACTGTCTTCTGCAATCAGGGTAAAGGGGATGCTATGGTTGTTTTTTATGCCGGGTTTTACCTGAAGCTCAAAGGCAGCAGGCTGCAGGGAAGTATCTCCTGAGGCAATGCTTCCCCAGGCGGCGTGGTCCTGCAGGACGGTTACACTGGTGTCAGTGGGAGTAATGGTAGCAGTAACCGCTGAGGCATTCTCTAACCCGATATTCTCCAGCATAACATCCATAGAGTAACTTTTCCCCTGTTCGGCACTGGTAAATTGGCTCCCCAGGTCATCCTGGAGCACCACCTCATTAAATATCACAAAAGGTTCAGCGGAAGGAAGCACCAGTATGGTATCCACAAAAAGGTGGTGGTTATAGGCGGCGACGGACAGTAAGAGCGTGTCCGGGTTTGAAAATGGAGGGAAGGAGAGCTGTGCGGTGCCATTTTGAACATATTGCACGTCCAGCAGCTCTCCGTTTACTGATAAGGCTACCCGTGCATCTTCCACAGAGCAGTTAACCGTGAAGGCAGTATCTCCCGGGAACAGCGCCGGGTTGAAAGAGGGGGCCAGCACTGCCGGGGTATCGGTGCGTACCATTACAGAAGGGTCTCCAAAGATCACCCAGGTATCGGTGATCTCATCGCCATGGGAGCCGTAAGCATCATTCATGGCCAGGCATCCGTTTATGGAGATGCCGCCATAGGTGCGTTTTATGTTATTGGCATAGGACTCCACCAGGATGTCTACCATCTCGTCTTGTGCCCGCATGGGTGGGTTCCAGCTTTGATTGATGGTGGACATAAATGCTCCGATGGCGCCGGTAGGGACGCCGTTATGCTGGGCCCGGAGCCAGTGTTCTGCAAAAGAAGTCTTCCCTACAAAGTCGCCATTCACACAGGCTACAGACCAGATAAATGGCCAGGCCGATGTGTTAGTAAGTTGATTCACATGAGTATTGCTAAATCCGGAGGTGTGCCAAAGAGAAGAACTGCCATGGCCAGTGTACAGGATGTTGCCAACCCCTTGTTCCACTGCCTGAAAAACCATGGAAGGAGTGGGGTCTCCCGGAGCATCATTGCCCCCCTGTGACCCTTCAAACATTTCCAGCAAATGGGTATACGTATATCCCTGAAGCTGGAGGTGCATATTGCGCACATGTTCGTAATCCATCTCATTGTTGTCTCCGGGGCCTTCGTCCGAAGCGATTCCCAGCGAAGTGTTCATCCAGTCGTTGCTGTTGCTCAGCCCTTGCTCGTACATAATGGTACGGTCAACCATGGTTTGAACATGGCTTGACTGGGTGGCGGAAAAACGGCCCACAAAGATCTCGGGATAGGAGTCGTTCCCTACCAGATAGCCGTAAGCATTGTCTGAGTGGCCCGTGGGCAGGTTATTGGTAGGGACATAGTGTGCATCACCCACCAAAAGGACAAAGGCCAGGTTGTTTGACTGATAATACTGAGCAATATATGATTTAATATCCTGAGCACTGCCCGACCCAAGGGTGTCTATACGTATTTGCCTGGTGGGAACGCCGGTAATATTTTTCCACTCCACAAAGGGTTTTATATCCTGGTCAAAATCCGGATGGGTGAACACCAGCATTTCTCCTTTTTCTTCCACAGGCGTATACTTGGCCGGCTCATAATTTAAAAAATGACGGTGATAGGTGGGCATATACTCCCGGGCTACATTTTTTGGCGCCGGTGAGGGGTTGGTAAACGTGACCTTTAGCACCACTTCTTGCAGCAGACGGAACTCCCGGGTCACCGGGTTATACTGCATGGGGGTCACCTTCAGGGGGATGCCGGGAAAGTCGCGAAAATGATATGCATCACCAAAGGCGGCCACCTGAGCCGGGAAAAACTGGTCTTTAGTGTAGAGGCTCCCTTTCTTATAGGGGATGGTGGAGGGGTCCTGGTTTCTGTAAATGTTCCCCCTGGAGGGCAGGACATCCACATTATGGAACGTTTTTACCTTTTTGTTGAGCACCTGGACGTGGGCATCTTGCCCTTCAAGGATCAGGGAAGTGGTGAGGTGTTGAAGGGCGGGAGCTCCCTGCATCAGATGGTGGGCTCCTTTATTGATGCGGGGAAGAAAACCGCTAATGGTGTCATGGTGGGTGACCGGCGTCAGGGCAAATGCTTCCGGGGTAACTTTAATGATCAGTTCATTGGAGGTACGGCTTAATATCTGAAAACTTCCTGAGCCCGGAGTGCCGGCAAACAAGGCTGCCTGGAACCATATGAGCACAGTGATCAAAATGTATTTATTCATAAAATGCTTGTTTTATTTAAGGATGACTTTTTGATGAACGGGCACCTTATTATTGGCCCAGGACACGCTGAGAATATATACCCCTCTGCTCAGGTGCCCGGTTTGTATGTAACTGTTTTGTTTTCCGTTGAGGGTTTCTTGCCACACCAGTCGGCCGGAAAGGTCTTTGAGCCGGATATGTTTCATTTGGTCTGTGGCACGGATGTTCACCTGCTCCCGGGCCGGATTGGGAAACACGGTTAATGATGCATCGTTCTTCTGTTGTGATCCGGCGGCAGCATAGATATCTGAAGGGGGAAAGATAATATTATCTATCCATGCACAGTCTTCTCCGTGGCTAACGCTATAATCCTTCACATATTTCCAGGTAAAGGTGTGTGTTCCTTCGGGGATAAGAAAAGCAGCTTTCTCCCATTGGTCGTGTATTCCGGACCATTTTCCCAGGAGCCGGTTGTTTTTCCAAAACTCTAAAAAGTCAAAGTCTTCCTCTGACGACACTTTATACAGGAAGGAGAGGGTATCTTCTTTGATAACATCCATGGTGATGGCGAGTACGGACTCCTGGTTATGGTTTAGGTTGTCTGTGCTTTTAGCGCTAAAGGACCCTGCCAGGGGGTTGTTGCTGCTAATATGCCAGTCGAAGAATCCGGGGTGTTCCCAGTGGAACTGGCTAAAGTCGCCCGATTCAAAGTCTTCCATGGCTTGCCCTGCCATAAACCCGTATTTTTTTATTGCTTTGTAAGCGCCTGTTTCGGCGGTCATTTGAAGGCTAAAAGTATCTCCATACCACATCAAGTCGTCCAAATACAGGTCATAGGATATGGTGGTCATGCTTCCCGCTTGCAAGTCACCGTGTGACTTATTGCTTGTGCCGCTAATGCTGATTTTCGGGGAGAGCGCCATGATGATTGAGCTCAGGTTCCGGGCATCGGCAGATCCGTAATTGGCCAGTGTGGCGGTGAGCCTGGCTGTTTCTCCCGGCTCCGGAATGCCGTTCCCGTTGCCTTGAAGCTCTTCCAGCGTAGCCCATCTGAAGTTTATAAGGGGAGCATGAAGAGGCATTATAAAATGAGATACCCAAGCCCCTCCCATGGTATCGGTAATGGTGAGGTCAAACTGGACATTGTGCTTGTCGGGGACATGGTCTTTTACCTGGACAACAAAGGCATTCTTTTCTTCCCGGCTGCTGTTGGGCGGAATAGTATCCCAAACATGAAGGCTGTCCAGGATGGTAATGTTGGTATCCTGTGAGGACAGAGTGGCGGTAAGGTGGCTGGCCGCGTTCATGGTGAAGTTGCGCAACTCCTGGTGGAGATACAGCTTTTCCCCATAGTCTGCCTTTTGATTATTATTGCCCAGGCTGTCATTAATGGAATAGCCCTGGCTAATGATATAAGGCCCTGAGGGATTGATTATGGAGATGGTGTCTATCAGGGGCTGTTTATTTTGTGCGGTGATCACCAGTAACAGGCTTCCTGTTTGTGTAAATGGGGCAAACTGCAGTGTGGCTTGTCCATTTCCATCCGCTTGTACCGCAGCAATCAGACTGTCATTTTTGGATAGTGCCACGGTGGCATAGGGGTGGGTGATCACTTCTTTTTGTGCCAGCCCTACAGGCAAAACAGGAATATAGCTGGCCGGAACAGGTGATGGTTCCCCCAGGTAAGGCATCAGGGAAGGGTCTCCCATAAGGTTGTATACCTCCCAGTAATAAGGGATGCGGTTGGACCCGGACTGGGTTACGGCCAAATTGCCGGAAAACATGATCTGAGCCTGGGTGGTGTACCACCGTTCAAAAGGCTGGTTATGGGTATGAAAAAGCAAGTCGTAGGCCCCTTCGCTGGTCCCCTGGAAATAGGGAAAGGAGGTGATGAGCGAAGTAACACCCACAGCCCAGTAAAAGTCTTCATCCCAATAGGTGTTGTTGGACCCGCCAATGTATCCGGTTGCTCCCCGGTTTTCCAGCCGCATCACCGCTTCCCCGAAGCTTAGGGGCAATGAGAACTGATTGGTAAGGCAGGCATTGCCGATCATCAGACCATATTTACCTGTATTTTGCAGATTGGACAGGTCGCTGATGAACAGCTGGGGGTTTTCCCAGCCAAACGACCGGCCATGGGCCGTATAGTTGGCTATGGTGAAGCCATCACTGAGGGATTGGATGACCTGATACTTTTGAGATGAGGAGGCAGGGTGAAGGTAGCTGTGTGTTTGAAAGCCGGTGGAGGGGTTCATGTACTCGCTTTCAATGTAATTGACTTGTCCATTGCCGTGAGTGGCAGCATAGGTGCCGTCATGGCCGGCGATCAGCACGGCATTGTTCAGGTAGGAGGGGTCATGCAACTCATATCGTTCATAGGTTAATGTCTTTCTTATCTGAGCATTGAGTTCAGCGGTGTCGGTAGCGGAAAAGCGGCCCACGTAGGCATCGGGAATGAAGTCGTTGGTATATTCGCCATAGTACATATCGGTGGGGTGGGAGCCGTTTTGGCCCTGGAATGTGGGAACCAGCTCCGGATCACCTGCCAGGAGAACATATACAGGTGCCGGATCGGAAGGAGTAGCCTGATCATACAGGTCCTTCAAGTAGGAACGGATGGAGGAAGGGGTGTTTCCAACCTGGGGGTCAGATAAGTAAGCTTCAACCACCTGAAAGCCTTTTTGGGTTTTCCAGCGCACAAAGGGCTGTAGGCTGCTTTGAAACAGGGTGTCGGAGACGATCACATACTTTCCGGGGACCGTGGAAATGGAGTCCCTTACAGCGGGGCTTCCTTGCAGCAGGCCTGTAGCAGCGGGGTTAAAGAAGTGAGAGCGGCCTTTTTGTCTTAGGTGGCTTTCTTTTTGATGGTCTGTATCTGTGTACTTTATTTCAATGGTGGCCGAACGAAGCACCCTTAAAGAGTTGGTTACCGCGTTATACTGAAAAGGAGACAGGGTGAGCCTGGCCAGGGCCTGGTCACGGGCAATGCCAAGATGTTCCATGGATACAGCATCTTTACCAAAGTACTGGTCTTCCTGGTAGATGGTGCTGTCTAAAGCAAACTCCGGTGGCTCTCCGGTCTTTATGGCCGAGGGCTGTGCCGGAAACAGTAACTGACCCGGAAAGTCCGAATCTAACAATAAGGTCTGGTAGTCAGAATGATGCACGATCACCTGAAAGCTACTGCCTGCGGGAACAGAGACCAGCCTGCGCAATAAGGGCAAATCCGGCGCTCCCGGATCCATAAACGGGTAAAACCCTTTAATGTGAATGCGAAAAAAATCCCCGGCAAAATGATCATGAGAAGCAAGCTGATAGTCTGGTAAAGAGAACTCCATAACCATGCCGTCAGGATGATATGACAACACCTCTATGCCACCCCTGCCATCCCGGGAAAAAGATGAAAGGGAAAAAAAGAATAATAATGGCAGCAACAATGCATAGCGCACAACTGAAAAAAAACGATCCATCTCAGGAGAACGGAATTAAAAACGGCTTATTGTAGCTGAAAAATTACACATGGAAGCAATAAGCCG
>PWNQ01000049.1 GCA_003557725.1 Bacteroidales bacterium
ACCAACGGCTGCACCGGAACGGGGTCCATTATGGTTACCTATGAGGAGGATACCACCTCCATAGTCCAAAAAGCCCGGGAGCCCCTCTGGGAAGTATATCCCAACCCCTGCGAGGACAACCTGCATGTAAAGTTTCCCCAAAGCATGGCTCCGGGCCAGGCCGGACTGCGTCTTTACAGTCCGGAGGGGAAGCTGCTCCAAAAGTGGGATATCCCGGCCCACACCCACCGCTTCACCCTGGATATGTCTGCCTATAGCAGCGGCGTATATTGGTTGGAAATGACCACCGGCGAGAAGGTGAGAAGGGAGAAAATCGTCAAAGTGAACCACCCGTAGGGGCCCACGACCGTGCAGCTCTGCCTCTCTACGGCATAAAGCCTTTCAGCGTTATTGGTGCGATTTATCCATAAGATCATTCATAAATTATACCATGGGAAGGAGTGGTGCTATGAGTTCAGGGAATGTAAGCCGTTCCGCGTTTTTTATATTTCCATTGGTTTTATCCAGGGCTTTCCTACATTAAGCCACACCAGGTTTTGATAAAAAGCGCTAAGCGATTGTTCACTTCAATCCAGGGGCGGCATAAATTTAAAACCCCGGTATAAAGTAGCCTTTAAATCAATAAGTTATTATCATAAAAAAATACAGAACCATGCAAAAATATTTACTTACCCTGATTATAGTTTTATTGACCTTTAGCTTCTTCATCGTCCACGCACAAACGAAACGTTTTTGACTGCTTCTTATGCCCAGTAACGGTTCTCAATTCCCAAGTCAGCCAGGCTTATAATTCAAAGTGAAAGTCAATCAGTCCAAAAAGGTGGGCAGAAAAAAGTATAATAACGGCCACCATGACCCACCGGATAAACCCGGCACTTTTCTTTACCGATAGTTTAGAGGCAATAAATGCTCCTAAAAATCCTCCTGCCCCCAGTAAGAGGCCATATTGGTAGTGTACTTCATCATTAAGGATAAACACCAGTAGCGTAAACGGGGCATACATAAGCACGATAAGGACCTTCACCGCATTGGCTTTCACCAGGTCGTAGCCTGTTCCCAGCACCAGTGCTGCCAGCAGAAAGTATCCTATACCCACGTGAAGGAATCCTCCGTACAGACCCAGGGCAAAAAACATTAGGTATTTGAGCACTCCGGTTTTTTTTTGCTGCAGGTGTATGTTCCCGTGGACCCATTGTTGTGGTTTGTATATCACAAATGCGGCCATGGTGAGGATGACCACTCCGATGACATT
The DNA here is from genome assembly GCA_003557725.1 of Bacteroidales bacterium. Classification (GTDB taxonomy): domain Bacteria; phylum Bacteroidota; class Bacteroidia; order Bacteroidales; family PWNQ01; genus PWNQ01. The sequence continues at coordinate 1,253 of PWNQ01000049.1, forward strand.
TTCAAATACCGGTGCCGGGATGCGGGTGGCGCCTTCTGCTCCCAGGATGGACCCCACTATTACTGGGATGCCCAGCCTGATTCCTTTTTTGGTGTCCAGCATATGATGGTGCCGGAAGATGGATACGGAGGTGATGGTTTGTATAAGTACGGCGATACGGTTGGTTCCGTTGGCCATATTGGCGGGAAGGCCCAGCATCATCAATGCTGACAGGGAAATAACCGTTCCACCCCCGGCCAGGGTATTGATAAACCCCACCAGCATTCCAGAGATGATCAATATAAAGATTTCCAGCCAGCTCATTGCACAAAAATAGTAAGCTCCGGGCAACTGGTGGCTGCCGGGGTGAAATTATTTTTCCGTGGGTTGTCCCAGCAGCCGGACCAATAGGTAAAGTATTCCCAGTCCTGCGGGGAAAAGGATATAGGAAGGGACGCCATAAGCTGCAGGGAGGGTGCCAAACAAAATGGCCACGCCCCCTGCGGTGAGCGCGTACGGCAGTTGTGTACGCACATGAGCTATATGGTCGCAGGAGGAGGCCAGGGAGCTCAGGATGGTGGTGTCGGAGATGGGGGAGCAGTGGTCGCCCAGAACTGCCCCTGCCAGTACAGTAGATACCACATTATAAAATATGGACATGGAAGCAGCATGGTCCAGTCCACTCTCCTGACAGATCATCCAGGTGGCCGGTAAAATAAGAGGATACAAAATAGCCATGGTGCCCCAGGAAGAGCCGGTGGAAAAAGCTACCAGTGCGGCCATTACAAAGGTGATGGCCGGAACAGGGTAGGGGGTCATTTCCAGGTTTAGTAATATCTGAGAAATAAAATCGGCCGTATGCAACTGGCGCGTTACTCCGGCAATACACCAGGCTAAAACCAAAATGATTATGGCCGTAAGCATGCTCCGGAAGCCACTTACCATGCTGTTCATTACCTGCTCTAATGATAAAAGCCGTTGGGTCAGGGACAGGGCCATGGCTGAGAGCAGTCCCCCCAGAGATGCCCACAGTAATGCCTTGTAGGTATCTGCATGCCCAATGGCTATGGAAAGATTGTGGGCAAAGGAGTTGCCTCCATGCCACCCGGCTTCCTGGATACCCGTGTATAGCAACCCGGAAAAGGCGCCCAGGATAATAACCACAACCGGAACAATTGCATTATAGCTTTGATGGGCAATGCCTTTCGCCGGATTTAGTGCCTGGTCATCTTTTGTGGAGGAGGGGGGTTGGGGGCTTGTGGAGTGATTCCACAGCCGTGCTTTGCGCTCGGCAGTGAGCATGGGGCCGTAGTCAAGCTTCTGTCTCAACAGGAAAAAGATGAGTGCCAGGGCAAATATGGGGTAAAAGGCATAAGCCAGGGAGTTGAAAAATACGCCATAAGGGGTGGCAGCCAACCCGATGGTGTCTATGCCGTCGGCAATATAGCTCAGCTCTGCCCCGATCCAGGTGCTCACAAAGGCAATGGAGGCTATGGGTGCCGCCGTGGAATCCACAATATATGCCAGCTTTTCTCGGGAAACCTTGAGCCGGTCGGTGACCGGACGCATGGTGTTCCCAACAACCAACGTGTTGGCATAATCATCGAAAAAAATCAAAAAACCCAAAAACCAGGTGGCCATCTGACCACTGCGTGCGCTGCGTGCATAAGCAGATAAACGGTTCACCACCCCCTGCATGCCTCCGTTACGTGTAATAATGTGAATGGTGCCGCCAATCAGTAAAGAAAAAATAATGATGGACAAATGGCCCCGGTGGCTTAAGGCATCAATGACATAGGTGTCCACAATGGCTAATCCGCCACGAAATATGGACAGAAGAACATTTCCGCTGGTATAATATTGAATAATGGATGCCCCAACCAACAAGCCGGTAAATAATGAGGTGAACACCTCCTTAAAGAGTAAAGCCATTAAAATGGCTATCAGAGGAGGAAGAATGGACATCCACAAGGGAATGGGGTTCATGCCTTTTTCAAAAGAAGCCTGGTCAACCTGCACCTGAAAATCGGTGCTTTTGCTGAACGTTTGCTGAAAAGTAATACGGCCATCCACCACTGGATAAATATGTTTTCTCCCGTCAATAAAAACTTCCATATACCTCCCCTCCAGGTGGCTTCTCATAAGGGAATCGGTGATAACGATTTGAAACTGGGTGGGGATACTTTTTACAATTATGGGGTCATATTCCAGTGAAGCCTCACCAGGGGAGAGAAAAAAGGGGGTATCCCGGGCGGAAAGATCAGCCAATGGCAGCATAACAAATGCTGCAAGCAGCGCAAAAAGTAATGGTTTTCCACTCATACCTTTGGATTAATAGGATGCCCTCAGCCTGGATGCTTTTTTGCCGGCCATAAGTTTCTTTGCTACATTCACAATACCAACGGTATCCAGTCCCAGCTCCTGATACAGTTCTTTGTTGGTGCCATGTTGCACAAATTGATCAGGAATCCCCATTTTAATGATTTGCGCTTTATAGTTGAACCGGTTCATAAAGTCTAAAATGGCACTTCCCAAACCGCCGATTACGGTGCCGTCTTCTATGGTAATGATTTTGTCATGGGTTTGGAACAATTCATGTAAAAGGGTTTCGTCCAAGGGCTTAAGAAACCGGATGTCATAGTGTGCGTAGCTGATACTCTGTTTTTCCAGTGCATCTTTGGCTTTTTGGACCTGGATGCCCATATTTCCAATGGTTATAAATGCCAGATCCGTGCCGTTTTGAATTTGTCGTCCAGTACCTATTGGGATTTTGATCATAGGTTGTTCCCACTGCGTATTACCTGCTGTTCCTTTGGGATACCTGATGGCAAATGGTCCTTGCGGGTTATCCTGAGCGGTAAACAGGAGGTTCCGGAAGTCATGGGCATCCATGGGAGCGGCAATAATCATGTTTGGGATGCAGTTCAGGTATGCCAGGTCAAAGACGCCGTGATGTGTTGCGCCATCTTCTCCCACCAGTCCTCCCCGGTCGATGGCCAGGATCACGGGCAATTTTTGCAGGGCCACATCATGAACTATCTGGTCGTAGGCTCTTTGCAGGAATGTGGAATAGATAACACAGAAGGGGGCCATGCCTCTTGCTGCCAGGCCTGCGGAAAAGGTTACAGCGTGTTGTTCTGCGATACCCACATCAAATGTGCGTTGTGGGAAAGCCTTCATCATTTCATTGAGGGCTGATCCGGTGGGCATGGCGGGGGTAACTGCTACAATATCCGGGTTGTTCCTGGCCAGTTCCAGGATTGTCTTTCCAAATACCTGCGGAAAAGTAATGGGCATATCCACTGCGGGGGTAATGTTTTCGCCGGTTTTTATGTCAAAGCGGCCGGGAGCATGAAAGCGGATCTTATCCTTCTCTGCTTGCTTATATCCTTTCCCTTTGGTAGTGATAACGTGTAATAGCTTGGGGCCCGAAATTTTTTTCAGGTCTTGCATGGTCTTGATCAGGCGTGGGGTGTCGTGCCCATCCAGGGGGCCAAAGTATCGAAAGTGCAAAGATTCCATGAAGTTGCTCTCTTTAAGGAGTGTCCCTTTGAGCAGCCGTTGCAATTTTTGCACCATGGATCTTGGCGTGGGCCCTGTTTTCCCCAGGTGACCCAACAGCTCCCAGCTGGCGTCTTTGATCTTGTTGTATGTGCGTGAAGTGGTAATCTCCAGCAGATATTCCTTTAGTGAGCCTACGCTGTTATCGATGGAGATGTTATTATCATTAAGGACTACCAGCAGGTTTGCCTTGGATGTTCCTGCATTGTTTAGGGCTTCAAAGGCCTGTCCTGCGGTCATGGCACCATCGCCAATAACGGCAATATGGTTTCGCTGGTTATCATTTTTCAGCCGGGCAGCGATGGCCATTCCCAAAGCAGCGGAGATGGATGTGGAGGAGTGCCCTACTCCAAAAGCATCGTAATCACTCTCTGTCATAGATGGGAATCCGCTCAGACCACCGTATTGACGGTTGCGTAAAAACGCCTCACGCCGCCCGGTAATGATCTTATGGCCGTATGCCTGATGTCCCACATCCCAGATAAGCTTGTCGTAGGGAGTGTCAAAAGCGTAATGCAAAGCCAAAGTAAGTTCTACAGTTCCAAGGCTGGCTCCCAAATGACCGGCATTCCGGGAAACCACATGGATGATATACTCACGAATCTCTTGGGCCAGAGCAGACAACTCTTCCATGCTCAGCTGTTTTAAATCTGATGGAGTGTCAATATGGTTCAGAATTTTTCCCTTAAATGCCGTCATGCCCTTCCCTGATTTTTTATACGGCAAAGATACATGATTTTTTCTGCCTGCCATAAAGATGTGCCGGGCTGATTCCTTTCGGATGTGGAAGTTTGTGGGTTCAGACCGCTTCAGGGTCTGCCATTATTATGAGGGCTGTGATTGCATTTGAAATTTGGGGGAATGATGGAAAAGCCACAAAGATTCTCCAACGGGAGAATCTTTGTGGCTTTGCTGAGGCGTCTGGTATATTAGCAAGATTATGCTTAAACCGGACTATCTGAATATTCAGTGGAATTACAGCCTGGATACAATGTTTTGTGTATCCTGTGCAATAACCAGTTCTTCGTTGGTAGTGGCAACCATGACTTTCACCCTGGCTTGATCTGCTGAGATATCAGCATCTTTCCCGATGACCGCATTATTTTTGTTGTGGTCGATGGCGGCGCCCATAAATTCCAGGCCGTTTATTGCGTCTTCTCTGATTTTGCAGGCATTTTCCCCGATTCCACCGGTAAACACGATCATATCCACACCTCCCATGCCGGCGGCGTATGCGCCGATGTATTTTTGAACCCGGTAACTGTACATTTCCAATGCTGCCTGGGCTCGCTCGTTTCCTTTATCCGCCTCTTTTTCAATGTCTCGCATATCATAGGATATGCCTGAGATACCCAGCATCCCGGATTTTTTATTTACCAGGTTATAAATTTCATCTTTGTTCAGGTTTTCTTTATCCATGAGATAAAAGATAACCCCCAGGTCCAGGTCTCCGGTGCGTGTTCCCATGATCAGTCCTTCAATGGGGGTGAATCCCATGGAGGTATCCACGGAGACGCCTTTGTCGATGGCTGCGATGGAAGCACCGTTGCCCAGGTGGCAGGTAATGATCTTCAGGTCTTTCCAGTCTTTTCCCACCATTTTAGCCGCTTTGGGGGCTACGAATTTGTGGCTTGTTCCGTGGAAGCCATAGCGGCGCACGTTATATTTCTCGTAATATTCATAGGGTACGCCGTACAGGTATGCTTTGCGGGGCATGGTTTGGTGGAACGAAGTGTCAAATACCGCTACCTGTGGGATTTCCGGAAGGATTTTTTCCATGGCCAGGATGCCTTCCAGGTTGGCCGGGTTATGCAACGGGGCCAGTTCGATACAATCTTTAATGTCTTTTTTGGCCTCAGGGGTGACCAGGGCACTTTTGGAGAAGTTTTCTCCTCCGTGAGCCACCCGGTGTCCGGCGGCGTTAATTTCGCTAACGTCCCTGATCACTCCATGCTCTTCGCTAACAAGCGCTTCCAGCATTTTGTCGATTCCCGTCTGGTGGTCGGGGATGGGCAGTACGGTTTTAACAGGTTCTTTGTCAACGGGCTTATGGTTCAGGATGCCGTCATTCATTCCAATGCGTTCTACCAGTCCTTTGGCTAACAGGTTGGCCTGGTCATTCATTTGGATAAGTTGATACTTGATGGATGAGCTTCCGCAATTTAATACTAAAATTTTCATTAATTGGATGTTATAAAAGGTTACAAAATATATTTACTGGGTGGCAGCCTGGTTGGCGGTAATGGCTACCAGGTTTACAATATCTTCTACGCTGCACCCCCTGGAGAGGTCGTTGATGGGGGCGGCCATTCCCTGTAGCACCGGCCCTATAGCCTGAGCACCTGCCAGGCGTTGAACCAGCTTATAGGCAATGTTCCCCGTTTCCAGCGATGGAAATATCAGCACATTGGCTTTTCCGGCAATGCTGCTGTCGGGGGCTTTTTTCTTGCCCACCGATTCCATAATGGCTGCATCGGCCTGCAGTTCGCCGTCAATTTCCATTTCCGGGGCCATCTCTTTGGCCAGGCGGGTGGCTTCAATAACTTTATCCACCATGGGGTGTTTTGCACTGCCTTTGGTGGAAAAGCTTAAAATGGCTACCCTGGGGTTAAAGCCGGCAATGGCACGGGTAGTATGCCCGGTGGCTACCGCAATTTGCGCCAGCTCCTCGGCGGTGGGGTCCGGGTGAACGGCACAGTCAGCAAAAACCAAGGTGCCGTTTTCGCCAAATTCCTTTTTAGAAAGCATCATAATAAATGCTCCCGAGACCACTTTTATACCCGGCAGTGTTTTTACAACCTGGAAAGCAGGACGGAGCACATCTCCGGTGGCATTGGCGGCACCGGCTACCTCACCGTCTGCATCTCCGTTCTTGATCATTAAGGTGGCCAAATACAAAGGATCTTCAACCAAAGTGGCGGCCTGGTCACGGGTCATGCCCTTATGCTTGCGAAGATCGGTCAAAAGATCGGTATAAACCTCTTTCTTTTCATGCTTTGCCGGATCAATGATCCTGGCCTCATCCAGGTTGGTAATGCCCAGTCCAGAAGCTTTTTCCTTGATGGCTGCCGGGTCTCCAGTAAGGATTACCCGGGCAATACCCTCTGACAATATTTGGCTTGCAGCCTGTAAAGTGCGCTCCTCTAAACTCTCCGGCAATACGATCCGTTGAGGATTTTCCTTTGCTTTAGCTTTGATTTGTTCTATGAGTCCCATATTTTTATCTTATTTATATTAATTACAAACGGTTAAAGAAATCCCTTTTTGGCCGCCCAAAAGTATAAAAAAATTTCCGGATAGACAGTCTGACCCGGCAGGTTTTATCACATGGAAATACAATATGCAGTAAATAAGGCAACAAGCTTAGGTTCGGTGCAGCTCAAGGATGTGAAAAAGGATTTCTTCTTTCCGTTGTTCTTTTTTTTCCCGGGCCAGCTGCTCCGCACGGAAGAATCCACCCATATAATATCTGTGAAACCAGGGATATACCGATAGTATGGCATCCAATATGGCGTAAGTTTGCATGGTATATATGTACACTCCCAGAAAGGCTGCATTGAGCACAAAGGAGTTGAGTGCTTCGCCGGGATATCCTGCATACAGTTGTCCCAGCCCCGGAATAGCCAGACTCAAATAACCGGCCAGCGAGGGATTGAGGCGGTCTGCTTTTTGCAGTGCCAAATAGTAGTGGCTTAGACTGTCCAACAATAGAGGCCGGGAACGGAGAGATTGCTCAAAATGATGGAAGGCCGGATCATAATCCTCTTCCTGATAATGGATAACACCCAGGTAGAAACTTCGCTGAAGACAAAAATGAAGGGGAAGGGCCCGGGGAAGCGAGGAAAGCTCCATATAGGCCAGCCTTGTCTGGCCTTTTAGAATGAAAAGAAATGCCTTTTTTAGTACGATATGCGTGCGTAAACTATCATCAGGGAGTGCATTATAGGATAAATCGTAGTAATGATGCGCTTTTTTAATATCCTTTTTTTTCTCATAGCACTGTGCCAGATGAAAAACGGTTTCCTGGTAATATTGTTCGGTGCTGTCAAAGAACAATACCCGGCGGTAGGCGGAAATGGCCTCCTCCATATTCCCGGCGTCCTTTTTTCTTTGTGCCAGATCAAAAGTTTCTTCCAGGGTCTGGCTATGGGCCGGGGCCATAAGCAGAAGGGCATTAATAACGAATATAAAGGTCTTCAACGGCATCGATGATCTCCTTGTTTTGGTTGTAATTGTATTGGTGTGCTGCTTTTCCTGACCCATAAAGGTTTCCTGCATAAAACCCCAGGCCGGTGGCTCCATAGATCCATCCGTAAATGGAGGAGGTGCCGTTCTTGCTGAACCCCCGATAGGCCTGCCAGCCGGCCATGCCGGTAAACAAGAGGCTGATTAAGCCATCCTTCCATTGACCGGCATAGATTTTTCCCGAGCCGGGGACAATGGCAGACATGCCTACGCTGAGCCAGGGCTTTTTATAGGATATCTCCATGGCCGAACGGGAAAGGCCTTGCATTTTCCTGTTCACAGGGTGATCAGTGGATGCCAGGGTTTTCGCTGCCTCTTCCCAGTTGTGCTCCATCATATGAGTGGTAGCCATAAAGAACTGTTTCTTGTGGTGGGGTATATGGCGGTTTTGGGCCAGAAAACTACGGCATTCTGCCAGCTGATTTGTCATTATGAGGATCTTACTGTACTCTCCCGCCAGGGAGATGGGCATATTATCTCTTTCCCGGGCAGGGTAGTAGGTATGTATATGCTCTTTGGCCTGAGGTAATTGTTCCAGGTGTCGCAGGGAAACCACCAGCCGGAGCCGGGCCAGTGTGTCTCCCGGGCGGTGGGAAAGTACCCGGCGGTATTCTTCGGCCGATAAACGGTACTCGTGGTTATTGTAAAGGTAGCCGGCATATCTGACCGAGTGTTGGGCGTCAAATAAATCCTGTGCCTGTAGTGCAGGGAAAAGACATGTTATTATTATCAGAAAGGTGGCAGGTTTATTAGGGAACAGGCGCATAGTAATAATCTCTTAAGGGGTCTTTCAAAAGCCGGTTTTTTTCATTTACCGGATAATTTTCCGGGCTTAGTGAGTTGCAGCGGGAAAACCGGTCGAAGAAATTTAACAACCCCACCACAATCCCTTGCTCCTTAATGGCATCTGAGGCATATGCAGAACAGGAGGGTTCAAAGCTACACGAGCTGGCATCCTGAGGGGAAATATAGTGCTGGTATATATGGAAAAGACCATGAATTACCCGGGGAAAAAAGCCGGTGTGCTGCTCCCAAAAGGATAACCCGCGCTCCTGATCCTGATGGCAGCACTGAGCCTGAAGCTGCTGAATCTGATCATTGGTCTGGCCATTGGTGCTGAAAAAGCTAATGGTCAGGAAGACGAAAATGATACATGTTTTCATTGGAAGTGCTATTATTGACCATTATATTTGAATAAGTAGTGATCCGCTGGTCTTTGCTACCATCGGCAGTGTATACGAACTGAACCACACGGCGTGGAAATGACAACCCCTGGACGGTGGTGTAGTTCTCAAACAGCTGGCGAGAGACCAGCTCTCCATCTTCATCGAAAGTGACCAGCCCCTGCAAACGGCGGTCTACCTGAGACAACAATAGCTTGCTCCTGCTTTTAACCAGCGCTTCAGGCAACTGCCAGGTGCTTATTACCATGGAATCCACTCGTTCAATATCCTGAAGCTCAAAAGGGGTGTCCTGTAATCCGTAATAGGGGAGAGAACCCTTCATGCTCAAATTGAAGATGCTAAAAGATAGCATGTTAGGGGCTTTCGATGTGTTTGTTACTTTTCCCTGGTGGATAATATAAACATGAGTATTTGTTAATACTATCTGGTGGGGGGAAGGGTAATAGATATCAAAAACCACTTTCCCATGGTGGAGATCATAAAACACGCGGCCCATGGAAAGGCTTTGTGAACCATCGCTTTTTACTTCTTTCACCGAGAAGTTGGCCTGGATGCGATAGTGAGGCTGGGCAACGGCCAAATGCCCGGAAGCCAGAAACACAAGCAATATTATTAATAGGTGTTTCTTCACAATGTAAAAATCTTTAGTATACATGGTTGATTTTCAGCGGCTTTATCCGGTGTTATGGCACAGTGCTGCTGGCAAACCCACTGGCAATAGTAGAGATAGCAGATAATACGCTGGATGCTATCACTCCTATCCAGTAGGATGTTTTAGAACGTTGTGGTTTTTGTTTATTGATAGCAACTACAAAAAAGCCTACCGGGCAACAAAGAAAGCCCCAGGCAAAGGCGCCCCAGTCCATGTCGTTAATACCGAACAGCGGAGAAACCGGAACAGAAGAGGCGTTTATGCCGGTTAAATCGCTGTACATTAAGCTTTTGCCAGACAGACTTTCATTATTAATGCCGGTCTGTAAAATGATTTGCTTTTCCAACTGGTCAAGCTGGGAAAAGGTCTCTTCAACGGCTTCCTTGTCGTAACTGAAAAACTGTGCATGATTACTTCCAACTGCCATTAACGGTAAAAGAAGCAATAATAAGGGAATTGTTAAAAAATTTTTTTTCATAATTCATTCATTTTAAGGGTATACAATGACTCGGATAATTTTAAGCCCGCCCCAACCTCAAAACTGATTTTGAATTGGGACTAATAACTTTCATCGTACACAAAAATATGTAAAACTATTTTAACAGGCAGCGACAGTTGAATAAATTTATTTTTTCATGGTTAAAGCGCATTTTTCAACTCAATAATCCCGGAAAATATTGCCCGATCGTTTCATTATTAACCTTCATTTAATTTATTAATAGAAGAGTCTGGCCTAAAATCACACATTTTTCACATCCGCTGAAAATCAAAAGTAACCTTTTTAGACTGGACTCATAAAAGAAAAAGTGAGAGTCTTTAGGCTGGTTGCAACATCTAAAGATAAAAAATAAAACCAGGTGTCAATAAAATAATTTTTATTAACAGATCATGGCACAAGGGTGCCGGGAAGGAGCTTAATAAAGGGAAGCCGGTCTAAATGGTAGTGGCAGAAGACATAACTCCAAGCATGGCATTTAATATGGCCATTATAATATTGAATGCAAAATTAACCCCCACCCCTATCCAGTAAGAGGTTTTGGATGCTTTAGACTTGTCGTCATTAAACACCACTGTAAACAGCCCCACCGGGCAGCAACAGAAGCCCCAGGCAAAGGCCCCCCAGTCCATTTCGCTGATGCTGAACAAAGGGGAGGCAGCGCCAACGGGCTTATTGAACCCTGTCAGGTCAACGGTGGCAAAATATAAACCCTCAACGTTTTCTGAATAGGATAACACCTGCTCTTCCAGCTCATTTAGCCCGGAAAAGGTGGCTTCAACCGCTTCCTTGTCGTAACTGAAAAGCTGCGCATGGTTGCTGCTTAATGCCATAGAAGGCAAAATAAAAAGCAGTAAAAGGGGTAAAAATAATTTTTTCATGATGGTTTTATTTGATTGAGGCCAGTCTAAAAACACACATTTTTCACATCCGCCGAAAATCAGCTTTGCCCCATCCCTAAAGGGTGGCTGATTTTCAGCGGCTTCACCCTTTAGGGTCCGGGGCAAAAAGCCGCTGAAAATCAAAAGTAACCTTTTTAGACTGGACTCTTGATTAATTAGGCAAAAATATAAAATTTTTAAATACCAGGGCAAATAAAAAAATATTACTTTTCATTGCTGGATGAAGCTTTTAGCAGGAGTTACTCCTTTTGGCGGGTTCCGGGTGACCGTTAGTGGATGTTTTTATGTCACAAACTTGGAATTTTGGTCAGGGATACTTATATTTGCCGCCATAAAACCAAAAAAACTTCCAACATGTGTAAAAAAGTTACTTTACTGGCTGGTTTTTTTCTTCTGTCATTCTTTTTCGGATATGCTCAAACTCAGCCTGAGAAAGAGAAAAGAACCTATGTGGATTCTGACGGCAGGTATATTGTAAACCGTTCACTGCCTTTGTATTTGTGGTTGTCCACTTCACCGGATGAAGATTCGGAAAAAAGGCTTTTAGAGAGTGAAGCCACTCCGGAGTATACCAATCCCTTTTATCTGGATGCAGAGGGAGTGCATTACATCAGTCACTCCTGGGCTGTAGACACCACTACCCTGGAGATGGTATATCCCCAGCAGGATATTCACTTCGAGGTATATGCTGATGGCCTTCCTCCCAATACCACCTCCAATTTTTATGGTGCGCCCCGGTATCGGGAAGGGGGAACCATATATTATGGTCAGGGATTAAAGATCGCCCTTACCTCCCGGGATGCCATTTCCGGGGTGGAAAACACCTATCAGTCGTTTAACGGAGCTGCTTACTCCACTTATTCTTCTGATATTACCATGGATGAGGAAGGAAGTTTTACGTTGCGTTATTTTGCCAGTGATATGGTGGGCAATGTGGAAGACCCCAGTGAAGAGTCCTTTATTGTGGATATTACAGCTCCTCAAACCAACCATTCCACCAGTCAGCCCAAACTGGACGATATACTGTCGCCCCGGGCCACCATTTCCCTTTCCATGTCGGACAACCTTTCCGGTGTGAAGGTTACACGTTACGGGATTGAACAGGCGGACAATGTTTACAGACGCCCCATCAGCCTTTCCGGGCTAAGTGACGGGTATCATACCCTGCGCTATTACTCTGTGGATAATGTGGACAACAAGGAAGCGGATAATACATACCGCTTTTATCTGGATCGTACCGCCCCTGAGGTGACCACAGAGATTCTGGGGGATATCCACAAAGGAAGGTTTACCTATATCTCTTCCAGAACAGAAATTCAGATCACCGCAGAGGATAATAAAGCCGGGGTGAAAGAGATTCGGCACTCTATTAATAACCAATCTTTTCAAACCTACAGCCAACCCTTCAAGATGCCTCCCGAAACCGGCCGGCAAAATGTACGATATACCGCCGAAGACAAAGTGGAAAACAAAACCCCGGTAGCCGTATTGAATGTTCCCGGGTCGGGGCCCCTGTTTATGGATAACCGGAAACCTTCCACTTCTATTAGCTACGGACAACCCCAGTTTTTCGACAGAGACACCTTATTTGTTAACCAAAATACCAATATTGAGCTCACTTCCCGTGACCGGCATTCCGGGGTTCAGGTAACTCATTATAAAATTGACGGGGGTAGTGAAAATACCTATACCTCGCCGTTTACCATCCCGCAAGAAGGATATCATACCATTAACTTCAGGGCCGTGGATAATGTGAACAACCATGAAACATATAAGGAAAGTGCGGTGTTTGTGGACAATACCCCGCCGGAAATCTATGTGAACTTCAGCATTAAGCCCATTGGAACCAGGCAGAAAGACGGAGAAAGGTATGAGGTATATCCCAATTATACCAGAATGTATGTGGGAGCCACAGACCAGCACGTGGGAACAGAAACAATCCGGTACTCTATTGATGGATCCCCCATGGTAGACTATTCCAGCCCGTATACGCTGGATATTTCCGAAGTGGACCGGTTTACGGAAGAAAAGTTCTATGAGGTAACCATTGAGGCCGAAGATAAACTGGGAAACAGCACCTCCAAAACCGTCAAATTCTTTGTGGGATATGAAGATTAAACGTGCTGCTTTGCGGAGATAGGGCATGCAACATTTCTGCAAAACGCAATTTTTTTTTTAAAATATTGTTTGGATTAATAAAAATTATGTATTTTTGATGTCTAACTTAAAACCCAATTGTTATGAAGAAAATTTCCATGTTTTTAGCACTGACTTTCTTTATGTTTAGTGCAATTCAAGTACAAGCCACCAACTACCGGATTGATGTTTCGGAAGTTGATGCTATGTTTAATGAAGCTACAGAGTATGAGGTTAAGTCCATCATGCAAATGGACCTGGCCAGCTTTGTTAATGCCACTTCTTCGGCAGAACATAATTTGTCGGCAAAGAAACCCATGACGGCATTTCTGCTTTGTACATTTATTGGCCCTTTGGGGATACACCGTTATTACCTGGGAACCAGGCCACTGGTTATTGTAGGGTATATTCTCACGGGAGGTGGATGCGGAATCATTGTTACTGTTGACTGGGTCGTTCTTTTAATGGGCGTTATTAACGATGATATTCGGAAGTACGTAAATAACGACAAGTTTTTTATGTGGTAAGCCAACACAAAGCGATAAAAGGCTTAACAGGCTGCTGTATTTTTTTATACAGCAGCCTGTTTTTTTATTCAGTTTTTCATGGGGCTATTGCCGGGTTTTTTTCACTAGCGTTGACATGACATTAGTCTGCTCAGGTGGCTGTTGAATTCCTGGAATTGGCTTTTGTTATTTTTTTCGGCCAGGTGATATGCCCGCTCTTTGCTTCCGAAATAGAACTTTTGGAAGACGGCCAGCCCAGCAACATACCCGGTGATATAGAATCCATGATACCCTGCATATGCCGCTACTGAAAGGGAGACCAGGTGTAAAGAAAGGTTCAGCAGTCCTTCTCCCGGGTAGCCAGCATACATTTGTCCGGCTCCGGGAATGAATGTAGAGAGCATCATGGCTTTTTCCGGGTCTTTCAGGTTGGGGAGGTTATCTTCATGGAAGAGGGAGTCAATCTGTTTTGACAGTGCTTGTTGTTCATCAGCCGACAGGGACGGGATATTTTTAATGCTTTTATGAAGGGCTTCCCGTGCCTTTTCAAAATGGCCGTTTTGTGTCAGCGTTAGAACATATAGCCATTGATAAGGGGTATAAAGGGCCGTATCTTCCACTCGAAATTCCATTCGTTTGAACTGTGCTTCCGCAGTATTAAAATCGTTGGAAAGGAAGGCACAAAGTGCGGTTTCATACAAAAATACTGCGCGCAGGGAGTCATCAATACCCATCAAAGGGGTGGATATTAATATGTCCAGGGCTTGTTCCGGCTGGTTGGTTTGCTTAAGTATCCGGGCCTGGGCCAGTCGTGCACGTATCTCTTGAGGTTGCTGACCGGATAAATATACAATGCGTTCGTATTCAAGGATTGCACGGGAATAGTTCCCGGCATGGGCATATTGTCCGGCCAGGTCAAATAATGAATCAATTTGCGCAAAGCTAAAAAATGGTGCGCAAAGGAACATGCATATGAATTTGTATCTGATTATGAAGGCGGTCATAAAACTGTTGATTTTGCATTTGTACGGAAAAGTAGCTACCCCAGATATTACCTATATAATAGGTGGCAAAGATACTTCCTGCTGCCAGCGTCTTCCAGTTGGCCGGGCCGGCTTTGCTGTAGTTTTCATAGGCCATGGCACCTAACATCCCGGTTACCAGAAGTGTTGATACTCCTTCCCCGTGCTTTCCGGCATAAACTTTTCCCAATCCCGGGATAACAGCAGATAGACCGGCAGCCACAAACCGGTTACCTGGCTTATAGTTATGCAGCTCTTCCGCCAGCATGTCCAGATTTTTCCCAGGCTCCTCAAGGGCATAATGGGTGCTTGCAGACAACCTTTCCCTTAAGCTGTCATAGGTGCCCAAATCATGGCGAAGCAAGGCATTGCCAGCCAGCTGAAAATCACGGAGATGCTGGTAAACGGGGCCTTCTATATGGCTGGTTAACAAAATACTGTCTGATCTTTGGTAATCTGATAGGGAAGTGGCGCAGATGGACGCATAAAAACGGGAACGGGAATAAAAATGATGCTCAGGACGACTTTTTAATAAATAAACAATTGCGGTATCCAAATCCTTTTGCCAATAGGCCGACCACCCTTTCAAAAAAATCAGGGAGTCTTGCCATTTGTCGTCCAGCTTTTGCAGATCCAGGCGGTCAATTTCCATGGAAACCTGATGGTGGTTATTCTGGCGCATCAGGTGATGAATAAATCCCACCTGCTGTTCTGCGGGCATGGGCGTTTCATCGCCTTGCTGGCCCATGGCGGCCGAATAAAAAATTATAAGTATGAATAATGTGGCTAATGGCTGCATGACTGGCTTTTATAGGCTTCTACAGGTTCGTGAAGCTTTTGGTCTTCCGGGTTGATGAGCCAGGGGGGGACATCGGTACGGGCTATCCGGTTGCACCGTGTCAGGCGGTCGGCAGTCAAAAACACCCCTTTTATGATGCCGTACTCAAGGATTAATTGCCGGCTGAAATTAGAACAACTGGGAGAATGAAAGCAAGTGGCTGAAAACTGAGAAGAGATCACGTTTTGATAAACGTACATCCCCCCGGCAAGCAGCCAGGCCACCGGGTTGTATAAAATCATTCCCGGTTGGTCTTTATGGATCATAAAACCCCGGGAGGGATCAGAGCTTTGGTAATGACCATCCAGGCTTTGCGCAGCCAGCTCCATGTCATTAGCAACATCTTGTGGAAAGGCGTGGAAGTGGAGCATGGACAGAACAGAAATGGCAATAAGGAACTTCATTTATATACCTTTAATTAGCGTGTTAAACAATAGATTGAATAAATTTTATGGCTTTATTCCCCCGTCTTTATATCAAAAGATTCACTGGTAACGGTTTTTGCATCTTCCGGAATGGAAAAATCAAAATGGGGAGAAGTGGCCTGGCTTCCTGTTCTGATATTTGAGTTGGTTTTCCGGGTGATAATGGAATCTCCCGATTCCAGGTAGTCGAATTCCACAGAGCTCATGGGGAAGCTGATATTTCCAAATCGCTGGTAGTCATAATAGTGTACCCTTCTTCTAAGGTCCATTTGC
Organism: Bacteroidales bacterium; assembly: GCA_003557725.1. GTDB lineage: Bacteria > Bacteroidota > Bacteroidia > Bacteroidales > PWNQ01 > PWNQ01. The sequence continues at coordinate 17,472 of PWNQ01000049.1, forward strand.
TGGTCGAAATATCCGGCAAAAACGGGAAGGTCGTCCTCGTGTGCCAGCTCTACTTTGCCCGGTCCTTCTCCATGTCCTGAGGGAGGATAATACTCAGAGATCATTAGCCCGTCTTCAAAACGGGTGTCTTGAAGCGTAAACCCCATTTCACGTAGGCCAAGGTCATAGGTTTTTCCGGCCATAAAGAAATAATAAAGAGAAAGATCAGTGCTATAGGCCAGGCTGCTTTCCAGGTAAACCTCATTCTTTTTGGGGTCGTAGACCTTCAACTCACCATGGCGATTAAGGATCAAAACCATCTCCTGGGGTTTGTGGAAAAGAACCACCATTTTACCTGCATCATGGGAGTAAAAAATGGATGAAGACTGGGTGAGCACCTTCCCGTCACGGAGAATTTCAACCTTCTGGTCCAGCATGATCCGGCGGGGTGAACCGCCGGAGGACAGGATGCTGAGCAGAACAATGGCAATGATGGCTTTCATATGGCTAAAAGAAATTTTATACAAAAGTAATCATTTTAATTTATTTTGTACTTTTGCCCAAAAATACAGGCAAGCATTGAAAACAGTATACGTATTTGGTAAACGCTGTTGCAGGTTAGTGCAAAAATGGAATCCGGGATGGTTAAAAAGGGGCTCTGCAGAATGCTGGATTCACCCCTTCGCAACCGGCTTATTGATATTGGCCGGTGTTTTGGCTCCCTGTTTGTTAATATCTCAGCCATTGTTGAACAATAGCAGGACGGATCAAAATATCCAGAGTGCGTTTTATGAGATTTATAACCTCCGTTTTGATTCGGCCCAGCAGGTTATTCAGCGTGCTTCATCCGACCGGGATAATCTGGCCTGGTATTATTTTGCTGCCTCCAATATGGAGTTGTGGCGCATTTTTTCCGGTGCGTTAAAGTCAAGGCAAAAGCCCGTATTTTATGATAACCTGGATAATCTGGCACGTTTCACACCCCGCCTGGAGGATGGTAGAGAGCAGCGGTTTTTGCAGGTGATGTATTACACCTATAAAGCCCGAATGGCGTTAACCAACAAAGACTACATCACCACCTTTAGCTCTTTGCGAAATTATTACTCACTGCTGGGGCCTGTTTTTGACGACGACGAGTATCCGCCTAATATGCTGATATGCGGACTGTACCTGTACCTGGCAGATTATGCACATAAGCACCATGTATTGTTTCGCCCCTTTCTGTCTGTTTACAGAAGAGGCGATAAGGACCGGGGGCTGGAATATCTGGAGCGGGCTGCAAAATCACACAATGAGCTTATATCCACAGAAGCAAAGTATTTTTTGGTGGTCATTTACCAGGACCTGGAGAAGATGCCCCGAAGGGCCCTTCCTTTTGCCCGTGAACTGTATGAAAAATACCCGGGAAACTTTATTTTTGGCTATTATTATCATTGTATTATGGCAGAGATAAACGATGAATACACAGTTAATGTTTGTGAAGTACGGCGTAGGGTTTTAAACAATGCTTCTCTTAGTGAATTTCAAAAAATTTACTTTAATGCATTTTTAAAGTACAGGTATCCCGCTTAGTGTTAGGCTTGCTTTGTTTTCGGGTTTCTTTTGCCCTGATACTATTTAATGGCCTTCCTCCGGGGTGTTATTTTTCTGTTGTACTTTTGCGAAAATGACCATTGATAAACATGGAAGGGAATCCGGATACATTTTTCTTGCGCTTTTTGGAGGGGGAAGTTATGCCAGACACTCTTCCCCGGGCGGGTGGTTGGGATGGGCTTCGCAGCTCCGTATTCAGTGGCCATGAGCTCCAGCCGGAAGATTCTTATATGCCTGTTCATCAAAATACTGCCGCATATCAGCCTCAGCCCTGGCTTTTTGGAGTGTTTGTTATTCAGCTTTTGATACTGGCCGGCATTATGGGGTTTTTCAGGAATGGCTTTATTAGGCAAATCACCGCACTGGTATCCGTAAAAAACCTGGATGCTTTGGCTAAAGAGGGGAATATAGTTTATCAGATCCATACGGTATTATTGCTTTTTATTTATGTCCTTTCCATGGGCGGGGCAGCCACTGTGGCTGCCGGACGCTTCTTTCCGGAAGCCGAATACTCCCCTTTGCAGGTGTTTATTGCAGCATCTGTACTGACAGCTGCATTGTTTTTTGCCAAATTTGTGCTGTTTGGCCTTTTGGGGAGGGTGAGCGGAGAATCCCTCAACAACCGACGCTATATTACCAATATGGTTGTCTTTAATGGCTTAGTGGGATTGCTGGTTTTGCCTGTGGCCTTTGTGGGAGCATACCAGGGAATTCCTTACATGTTTGTTTTACTGCTGGTGGCAGTGACAGGGATATATATAGTCAGGGCGGTACGGGGAGTTTGGGTTGTGCAAAGCAATAGCCCCTTCCCCGCATTGTATATTATTTTGTATCTTTGCACCCTGGAAATAATGCCTGTTCTGATGGTGCTTGCGTGGGGACTGAATGCGTAGATTTTGAGAGAACAGTTACCGAGAACACACTAAAACCTGGAAAATTGAAAGTAAAAAAGATCCTGATTTCACAACCACAACCTGCTGACCTGGAAAAGTCGCCTTATACATCGTTAGCTGAAAAGTACAACCTGGAGATTGAATACCGCAAGTTTATCCGGGTTGAAGGGGTTAAGGCCATTGAGTTCCGGGCTGATAAAGTGGATATTCTGCAACACTCTGCGGTCATTTTTACCAGTAAAAAAGCGGTGGATCACTTTTTTCGTATCGCAGGAGAAATGCGCCTGGAAATACCGGAAACCATGAAGTATTTTTGCATGACTGAAGCCACCGCTTACTATCTGCAAAAGTATATACAGTACCGTAAGCGAAAGGTATTCCATGCCAAGCAGAGCCTCAATGAGCTTATGCGCCTGGTGAAAAAGCACAAGTATGAAAAGTACCTTCTTCCCTGTTCAGAAAGCCATAAAATGGACATCCCGGCACGACTGGATAAGGATAAGATCAAATACAATAAAGCCATATTGTACCGGACCAAGCCTTCGGACCTGTCGGACCTGAATATACCCGAATATGATATGCTGGTGTTTTTTAGCCCTGCCGGAGTGCATTCTCTGGCAGATAACTTTAAAGATTTTCAGCAGGGAGAGACCATTGTTGGTGCCTTTGGCCCAGCTACCATAAAAATGGCTGAAAAGGCCGGGCTGGAAGTACAGGTGAAAGCGCCGGAAAAAAATGCCCCCTCCATGTCTATGGCTATTGATCAGTTCCTGGATGAGGAACGAAAGAAAAAACGCCGAAAGAAAAAATAACCCGATTGGAACTGCCAGCAAGAGAAAATCAATCACAAAGGCTTTCTAAAGCAGAACGCCTTTCACAAAAAACGGTTATTGCAACCCTTTTTCAAACAGGATTCCCACTGTTTATCTTTCCCTTTAAAGTGATGGCCCTTCAAATACCCAGAGAACAGGTGCCCGTGAAAATCCTTATCGCCGTCTCAAAAAGGAAAATCCCCGGAGCCTCTTCCAGAAACCATTATAAAAGACTTATCAGGGAAGCCTACCGGAAACAAAAAAATCAGATTGTCAATAAATGGCAAAATGAAAACCATACACTGGCACTGGCATTGGTGTACAGTACACATAAACCAATAGAGTACCCCCAGATGGAAAAAAAAATATATGAAGTGATACAACGTTTAGTAGGTTTACATGCTGATGATATTCCACAGCTAATGGGGAGTAGAAAGGAATGACAATACGGGCCTGTAAGGCATTAACCCAATGTGAATGTTGGTCACCATGATCAAAATGGAATATGTTATGCCCAATACCTGCCGGTGTGATTATGTATATTGCTGAAAATTGAAAAAACTATGGACATGAAAATCAATAAAAGAAAAATGCTTAAGCCGGTAATGCTGGTCTTGTTAGTCACCACTATTGCTGTTGCAGGGACAGGCTTTGTCTCCGGAGATTTTCAAATATCCAAAAACCTGGAGATATTCGCCAAAGTAATTCGTGAGCTTAACACTCATTATGTGGATGATATTAAAACCGGGGAGCTTGTTCAGACCGGCATTGAAGCCATGCTTGAAGAACTGGATCCCTATACCGTATTTATGCCCGAATCACAAATGGAAGATATTAAACTGCTCACACGTGGAGAATATGGAGGCGTAGGCTCAGTGGTGCAGCAACGGGGGGAGTACACAGAAATACAATCCGTATATGAAGGCTTTCCCGCACATAAAGCCGGCCTAAAGCCTGGTGATCGCTTTCTGGAAGTTGCAGGAAATAGTGTGGTGGGCCGAACCACCGGACAGGTCAGCGACCTGCTTAAAGGACAGGCCGGATCGGAAGTACAGGTGAAAGTGTTAAGAACGGCGCTTGATGATACCATTAGCCTTACGTTGACCCGGGAAAATATCAAAATGGACAATATCCCCTATGCAGGAGTTATTCATGATAACCTGGGATATATCAGATTGAGCCAGTTTACTGAAAAAGCCGGACAAGAAGTTAAAGATGCCTTCATGGAGCTCCGTGAAAAGAATGAACTCAACGGCCTGGTCATTGACCTGCGAAATAACGGGGGCGGACTGCTGGATGAAGCAGTGAAGATCGTGAACCTCTTTGTGCCTAAAGGAGAAATGGTGGTGGAAACCAGAGGAAAACTAAAAGAAAGAAACCGGGTGCACCGAACCACAGATGACCCTGCAGATACGGAAATTCCACTGGTCATCCTGATCAACGGAAGAAGTGCATCCGCATCGGAAATTGTGGCTGGAGCACTGCAAGACCTGGACCGGGCTGTGGTCATTGGGGAAACTTCTTTCGGAAAAGGACTGGTGCAAAATATCCTGAATCTGAGTTATAACACAAGGATGAAGGTGACTGTGGCCAAATATTTTATCCCCAGCGGAAGGTGTGTGCAGGCCGTGGATTACTCCAAAATTAATGCTTCCGGAGATGTTCCTGACTCTCTCAAGCAAAAATTTACCACCCGGGGAGGAAGACCAGTGTATGATGGCGCAGGCATATATCCCGACCTGGAAGTGAAAAGACCAAAATACCAGCCCATCTCTGTGGCTCTGATCAATCAAAGAATGATATTTGATTTTGTTACCCGCTTCTATTACTCAAATGACTCCATACAGCCGCCGGAAATATTCCAGATATCTCATAGCTTATATGAGGAACTGGAGCAATACTTGCAGGAAAATGACTTTACCTACCAAACCGGTACAGAAAAAAAACTGCAGGAGTTTATGAACAAAGCAGAAGAAGAAGGGTATTTGGAAAACGTGGAGCCAGAGCACGCGGTCTTAAAGGATGCGCTCTTCCAGGGAAAGGCCGACGACTTGCACGTATACCGAAATGAAATAGAAACCATGTTGCGAAATGAGATCCTCGGCAGGTATTATTTCCAAAAAGGAAGCATAATAGCGTCTTTGAATAACGACCCTAAAACATTAAAGGCGGTTGAGGTGTTAACTAGTCCTGAAATCTATAACCGTATCCTGGCTCCTCCCGGGAATTAAAATATATTACCTATGAAGTATTTAGTCATTTCTTTGATGATTCTTTTCGGCTGGCAGGCCACGGCTCAGAAGCAGGCCTATGAAATTTTCACTCCCCGGGGACAAAAAGTTTCCTATGAGGAGTTGATGCAGGCTGCCCTGAATAAGGATGTGGTGTTATTCGGGGAATTGCACAATAACCCCATTTGTCATTGGCTTCAGCTGGAACTGGCATTGGACTTACATGCACAGCTGAATGATGATACCGGCAGATCGTTGGTTCTGGGTGCAGAGATGTTTGAAAGAGATGGGCAGATTATCCTTGACGAATACCTTCAGGGGATGATCTCCGCACGCAACTTTGAGGGGCAGTCTCGCCTATGGCCAAACTATGTTACCGATTATAAGCCTTTGGTGGAGATGGCACGGGAGAATGGGCTTCCATTTTTTGCTACCAACATTCCCCGCCGGTATGCGTCTATGGTGGCTGGCTCCGGGTTTGAAGCCCTGGACAGCCTGGACAGACAGGCCAGGCAATGGATAGCTCCCCTGCCCGTACCCTATGACCCTCAGTTGCCCGGATATAAGGCCATGCTGAATATGGGGGGGATGGGGCATGAACCCAATGAAAACCTCCCTAAATCTCAAGCAATTAAAGATGCAACCATGGCCCATTTTATCCTGGAAAATGCCCCGGACGGAGCCCTGTTTTTACACTACCATGGAACCTACCACTCCAATAACTATGAGGGCATTTACTGGTACTTAAAAGAATATCAGCCCGGCGTGGAGATTGTTACCATAGCATCCGTGGAGCAGGAAGATGTGGATGAGCTGGAGGAGAGCCATCTGGGGCTGGCAGACTTTATATTGGTGATCCCCCGGACCATGACTAAAACCTACTGATCCCTTATTTCTATTTGAGATATTAGCTTTTCGATTTGTGTGTCTAAAAGCCTGTAAGATGGGCTCCGGCATAGTCCATTCATCCCTTCAGAATCCCGGATGGCGCTTTCCAGACAAAATGATTTTTGAGGTGCATAGTAATAATGTCCGGCCTGATAGTGATACCAGGCCAGGTACTCTTGTTCCGTTTGCCCGGGGGTGGGAATAAAAATAGCTTTTTTCCCTGCCGCGGCCAGATCCATTATGCTGGAATATCCCGGCCGGCAAATAATGACCTTTGCTTTTAGGATAAGCTGCTGAAGAACCCACCGGTTGGCATAATCCAGCAGCGTGATGCGGCTGTTGACAGTCTTCCTTCTGTTGCTTTCCGAAACTCCTCTAACGATTAAGGCAGTATATGGAGAACCAACCAACTGTGACAGCAGGCGCTCTTCCAGAATAGAGCGCTGGGGCTCCGGACCGGAAAGAATGACTAATATATCCGGCGTGATTTCTGATTCAGTCTGCTGATAAACTGCGGGTTCAAGCAAGGGTTCGTCACCGAAACGCGATAAGGAACCCACATAGTGATAGTTGGAAGGTAAGCGGTAGCGGTGGGCCAGATCACCTGACAAATAAGGAGGATCCGGAAAATCGGGAATCCAACAGGTATGAAAACCACTCATAAAATACAAATGTAATTTATGAACAAAATATTCACTCACCCCAAGCAGTCCTGGCATACGGAGCATCATTTGATGTCCTAAGAATACAGAATAAATATCTTGTGAATATAGTCCGTACCGGTTGTCAGAAATAACAGCACGGATATCATGCTCCGGAATAAGAGCGGACAGATGACGGTTCTCTGCTTTGATGCTTTGGTAAAATGAGGGTGCTGAACGTATTATTTTCGCCACGAGGTTGCTGTTTCCCGGGTATTGGATTTTAGCTCCCGGCAATGGCAGCACTTTTAGTTGGGGGAACTCTCTTTTTAAAAGGTCATACGCCCTGCCATCGGCACCCAGAATCACCCGGAGCCCGTGGTGCATCAGCCTTTGAATAACAGGAATACAACGGGTTGCATGCCCTAAGCCCCAGTCCAGTGGGGAAACTAATATGGTGTAGGTACGACTTGCCAAAGATTTTTTTTTATAGGTTAGCAAAGGTATCAATTATTTTTTTGTATATTTGATAAACCACGAACCGGGTAACAAGTTGTTGCAATTTGTCCAAAGTGGTTTTGATATGATTGCCGGGGGAGAATGATGAGTCCAGTCTAAAAAGGTTACTTTTGATTTTCAGTGGCTTTTTGCCCCGGGCCCTAAAGGGTGAAGCCACTGAAAATCAGCCAGACTTTTGGGATGGGGCAAAGCTGATTTTCAGCGTATGTGAAAAATGTGTGTTTTTAGACCGGGCTCAATGATACATTAAATGTGATGTTTTAGGCGTAAATTCTATTATAAACCAACAATATACAATCACGTGTTATTATATCAGATTGCGTTGACCCTAATCAGGGAGGTAGGGCCGGTTAACGGTAAGAAGCTAATGGCTTATATGGGCAGCCCCAGGGAGATCTTCGAGGGCGACCGTAAAAAGTTGGCGGCCATTCCCGGGATAAGCCGGAAGTTAGTGCAGGAGATTACCAGCAACGAGCCTCTTCAAAATGCTGAAAAAGAGATGCAGTATATAGAAAGGCATCAGATACGCCCTCTGTTTTTTACGGATAAGGGGTATCCGCGGCGCCTGCGTCACTGTGAGGATGCCCCCCTTATGTTGTATTATAAAGGAAATGCTGATGTGAATTACCCCAGGGTGGTGGCTATTGTTGGAACACGAAGTGCTACATCCTATGGGAGCACCATGTGCGAGAAGATCATTGAAGGCCTCAAGGATGCAGATGTGATGGTGATCTCAGGGCTGGCTTCCGGGATAGACAGTCTGGCGCACCGACATGCCCTAAAAACCCAGATGCCCACCATTGGAGTGGTTGCCCATGGTCATGATACCATGTATCCTGCACAGAATAGAAACCTGGCAAAACGGATGCAGGAAAGCGGAGGGGTAATCTCCGAATGGAGCTCCGGTGTTGTCCCAGAGAAGATTATGTTCCCCCGAAGAAACCGGATCATTGCCGGAATGTCTGATGTAGTGGTGGTGGTTGAAGCTGCCTATAAAGGGGGAGCACTTATTACCGCTGATATTGCCAACTCCTATAACCGCGACGTGGTAGCAGTCCCCGGAAGAATCTATGACAAGTACTCCCAGGGATGCAATCAGCTGATAAAGAATAATGAGGCGGCTCTGGCTACCTGTGCTCAGGATGTGCTAAAGCTAATGGGATGGGAAACAATAGACAAGACCACCAGAAGCATGCAAAAGGAGCTGTTTCAGCAACTCACCGGCCTGGAGCAAAAAATCGTGGAGATGCTCGCTGAACATGGCCCCTCGGGAGTAGACTGGCTGGCCACAGAAATGAATATCCCCGGTAGTAAGCTGTCTTCCGCTTTGCTGAAGCTGGAATTTGGCGGACTGCTCAAATCAATACCGGGAAACCAGTATCAGTTGGCCTGATTTGCGTATCTTAGCCGCCTGATTTATGATGTTTAGCCTTTTTTATTATGCAAAAGGAAATGATCGGGCAGGTTATTCAATCAACCGGTAGCTGGTATATAGTGAAAACCCGGGAGGGAGAACTCCTGAAAAGCAGGCTTAAAGGGAAGTTCCGGACCAGAGGATGGAAAAATACAAACCCTGTGGCCGTGGGCGACCATGTAACTGTACGGATACAAGTGGATGATACGGCCGTGATCACTCAAATATCAGCCCGGGCCAATGTTATCATACGAAAAGCTACCCGGCTGTCCAGGCAAACCCATATTATTGCTGCCAATGTTGACCAGGGAGTGCTGGTAGCCAGCCTCGCTCAGCCAGTTACATCCACCGGTTTTATCGACCGCTTCCTGGTTACCATGGAGGCATATGATATCCCGGCAAAGATCATACTGAACAAATCAGATCTTTATAATTTGGCCCAGAAGGAGTTAGCCCAAGAGCTGGTGGAAGCATACCAAAACGCGGGATACCCCATCCTGATCACATCAATTTACTGTAAAAACAGCCTTAGCCGCTTTAAATCCATGCTGGATAATAAACTAACAGCCCTGGCCGGACATTCCGGGGTGGGGAAATCTGCCCTGATTAACGCCATAGAGCCAGCACTCAATTTGAAAACAGGAGGTATTTCCCAATCCCACAATAAAGGAAAACATACCACTACCTTTGCTCGAATGCTGGAACTGTCAGATAATGCCAGAGTGGTGGACACCCCGGGAATTAAAGAGTTTGGACTCTTTGATTTGGATAAAAACGAGCTAAGGATGTTCTTTCCCGAAATGATGAAGATCAGCAAAAAATGTAAATATTATAACTGCACCCATGTGCAGGAGCCGGAATGTGCCGTGAAAACTGCCCTTCAAAATGGAGAGGTGGCATCCTTCCGCTATAAAAATTATGTGAATATGCTAAATGGTGATGATATGAATTTTAGTGCCTGGGAGCTGAAGTGATAACCGAGCTGAAATTCAATATGAGATAAGTAGAATAATTATGGCTGTTATTACGCTTATAACTGAAAACCTATACAGATGAAAAGAGCATGGTTACTTTGGTTGATTATTTTGCCCGGAGTTTTAGCGGGGCAAAGTTTTGATGCAGGGATTAGAGCCGGGGTAAGCGCAAGCCAAATCTCGGGAGACTATATACAAGGGTATAACAAGCCGGGAATATATGCGGGCATTTTTACCAGCCTGGATTTATCTCCCCGTTCGCTCATATTGTTGGAAATGAATTATGTAGAAAAAGGTTCCCGGCAGATTGCCCGCCCGGACAAAGGCGTGTTCAGGTCGTATAGGCTTATGCTTAACTATATTGAGCTTCCCGTGGCCTACGAGTACTTCATTAACCAACAGCTGGCAGTGGCCGGAGGGCTTTCCTTTGGCGTGCTGCTTAATCGATCTAACAACGAGGAGGATGAAGGGGGTGTCATATCGCAAACCAAACCTTTTCGTAATTATGAGCTGGCACTTAATATGGGGGGGATGTACTGGTTCTTAGACAATATGGCTGCAGGCATTCGCCACAGCGTTTCCATTATCCCGGTAAGGCTTTATGAAGATACAGATAGCCAGAATTATAATACTCCGTGGGGACCCTCAAGACACCAGCACATTTACATGTTGCGGTTCTTTGTCAGCTACAAGATATAATCTTTTAACCCCGGTGCCTTCGGTATTACTGCTTTGATAACCGGTGAGCCCGGGCAGCAAATAGCTTGTGATTAAAACGTCAACCCACAGGCTCACACCTTCTGATCAAATTCATTAACATTTAGAAACCGGATATTTTTTTGCAATCCTTCCAGGCCGATCCTTTTCACCACGCTATTGTTAAAGACACGCTGAAACGTTTCCTGGTTCATGTTTTTCCACTGTTTTGCTGACAGGCCCATTAGCTCATCTTTGGGTTTAAATCGTGGTTCATTATGAGCTACGGGGTTTTTGTTATAGGGGCATACTTCCTGACAGATGTCGCAGCCAAATACCCACTGCCGGTAAGTTCCTTTGAATTTTTCCGGGATGGGTTCTTTTTTATTTTCAACCGTTAGGCACGAAATACACCGGGATGCATTTAGTTTATAAGGTTTCAGTGCGCTGGTGGGGCATGCGTCAACGCATAGGGTGCAGTTTTGGCACAGGTCTTTTCCCATTGGGGGGTCTGGTACAGCAACCAGGTCTGCCAGGATTTCTGCCAGGAAGAAGAAGGACCCGCCTTCAGGATGGATCAGCAGGGCATTTTTTCCCATTTGCCCCAGCCCGGCTTTTTGCGCCCAGGCTTTTTCCAGCAGGGGCGGCGTATCGGTAAAAACTTTGTATTTAAAGTGGCCCAGTTTTTCCGTCAGTTTTTCTGCCAGTTGTTTTGCTTTTTCCTTTACCACCACATGGTAATCTTCTCCTATGGCATACCGGCTTATTTTGTAAGGGGTATGTTTGGGGAACGGGGTTTGGGGGTAGTAGGGGTGAAGCAGGGAGATAATAGTTTTTGTTCCGGGCACCAGCAGTTTTGGGTCCAGGCGTTTAAGGAAGTGGTTTTCCATGTATTTCATGGGGCCGTGCCAGTGGTTGTTCAGGTAATGGCGTAGTGGGGGTTCATGTTGGGAAAGCCTTTCAGCAGTGGCGATTCCGC
>PWNQ01000138.1 GCA_003557725.1 Bacteroidales bacterium
AAATTATTTTATTTTCGTGGTGACCGTATTAAAAAAATGTATTATTTTCATCCCTGTTTTTATGAAGAATGTTATACTTTAAACATATATACACTGAAAGTCACTGGTTCTGGTTGCTGCGGGCGGTTATTCTGCCGGCATATGTTACCTCTGTGTATTATAATAATGTAAGGGTAAACACTCATACGTACACACACACTCTCTCTCTCTCTACGGGTTCAGCCAATACAACAGCATGAGAGGTTTTGCAACTGCATATTGCAGCATATTTACATGGGAAAAGAATGGTATTTTGTGTTTACGTAAATTTCTATAATCTAAAGAAATAAAGTAGAATATGATTTAGAATTTGAAATTTATTCAAAAACAAAAAGAAAGTCACAATGAAAAAAATTTAAACATATAAAACACCCATGCCGAGGCCTTCGGCACATAGCGTAATTCCTTTAGGGGTTATTCGGCATTATCAGAACCATATTGTGAATAATTTGTATTTTTGGGCAGAATAATATGAAAAGGATGCGCTATGAATGTACATGAGTACCAGGGAAAGTTAATTCTCAAGGATTTTGGGGTTCCGGTGCCGGAAGGTGGGGTAGCCCTAACCTCGGAGGAGGCGGTTGAGATAGCCTGTGAAATAGAAAACAAGACCGGTTTTGACAAGTGGGCCGTAAAGGCACAGATCCATGCCGGCGGACGAGGGAAAGGAGGGGGTGTGAAAATCGCCAAAAGCCTGGAAGAAGTGCATGAGCACGCGTCAAAAATTTTGGGAATGAACCTTATAACAGCCCAGACCGCAAAGGAAGGAAAGCTGGTTAGAAAGGTTTATGTGGAACAAAACCTTTATTATGACGGACCCACGGAGATCCTGGAATTTTATGTGGGCGTATTGCTCAACCGGGACAAGGGACGCCATATGATCATGTACTCGCCCAAAGGGGGAATGGACATTGAAACGGTGGCCCGGGAGTCGCCCGAGGCCATTTTTACTGAAGAGGTGGACCCTAAAGTGGGGCTTGCTGACTTCCAATGTCGCAATATTGCCTTTAACCTGGGGCTGCGTGGTATCGCTTTTAAAAACATGGTGCGGTTTGTAAAGGCATTATATGCGGCCTTTGAAGGGTCTGATGCCTCTATGTTTGAAATTAACCCGGTGATCAAGGCCTCGGATGACAAGATGTTTGCTGCCGATGCCAAGGTGACCCTGGACGATAACGCCCTGTTTCGTCACGAGAATTATGCTCAAATGCGTGACCCCCACGAGGAAGACCCCATGGAGGTGGAAGCAGGAAAGCATGGGTTAAGCTTTATTAAGCTGGACGGGAATGTGGGGTGTATGGTTAATGGTGCCGGACTGGCCATGGCCACCATGGACATCATCAAACAATCGGGGGGAGAGCCCGCCAACTTCCTGGATGTGGGCGGATCGGCCAACGCTAAAAGGGTGGAAGAAGCATTCCGCATCATCCTTACAGACCATAATGTGAAAGCTATACTGGTCAATATCTTTGGAGGTATTGTGCGATGCGATCGAGTGGCCAACGGCATCGTGGACGCATATAAAAATATGGGGAAAGTGGACGTGCCCGTTATTGTCCGGCTACAGGGAACCAATGCAAAGGAGGGAAAAGAAATCATTGATAACTCCGGACTTACTGTTTACGGGGCCGTAAAATTGCAGGATGCCGCCCAACTGGTCAATGAACATGTGAAGTGACCAGTTGGACGGTGCCAAAAACCTCTTCCTGCAGGTGTTGTGCTTATGCTGCTATGGGGGTAAGCAGATAAAGGGTTACACACTTAGTAAAAAATCCAGAATATCTCCGGTATTCAGCTCTTTTGGCTCTTCGCCGTGGCGGAAAATGCGCAAGCTGTGCTTCCCTTTCAAAATAAGTCGATTCTCTTTAAGTTGCAAAAGACATCCTTCACGGAGGCCCACCACGGTTATGGACGGGTTTACCTTAAGAAATTCATCGATGCGTTGCTCCCGGGTTTCTCCGGCGTGGCCGTCCGGGTTGGCATCCAAATAGTGAGGGTTGATCTGGAAAGGGATCACCCCTAATGCATCAAAGCTTGCCGGCTCATAAACCGGCATGTCATTGGTGGTTTTTATGGACGGGCAAGCCACGTTGGAACCGGCACTCCAACCCATGTAAGGCATGCCCGACTCAATGCGCTTGCCAATGGGGTCCAATAGGTCGAATTTTTGCAGCATACCAATAAGGTGAAAGGTGTTTCCTCCACCAACAGCAATGCTCTCCGCTTCTATAACCGCTTTTACCGGGTCTGTTGCCCGGTGGATAGAGGTGAGTTCATAGCCCAACTCCTGGTATACACTTTTTACCTTTGCCTCATAGGCATTGTAGGATGCTTCCAGTCCGTCGACCGATAGGCCTACACCGGCATAAGGAATGAAAAGCACCTGCCTGGTTTTTGTCCCCAAAAAGTCTTTTATATGCTCTTTGGTCCACCCAAGATATGCATCCCCGGCCATGGTGGAATTACTGATCAATAATAATCGCTTCATTTGTTTATAATTTTTATGTTAATTATATGTAATAGCTTCTTATATTTGATATTATTTGATTTACGGATGATTATCAGTTTCGGGGTTGGGGTTTACTCCGTCAATTGGCCATCAGTGATCATGGCCCTGCTTGCTTTTTCTTTTGTAAATGAATATTGAGTCCAATCTAAAAACACACATTTATTACATCCGCTGAAAACAAAAAGTAACCTTTTTAGATTGGACTCAATATTGGGAAGCAAAGATAACAAATCCTAAAATATCCAGGGGAAAATCCGTTGCTCTCTGCGATAGTGTGATTTGTAATATCGTTCCAGGTGTCTGAGCCAGTAGGCGTTGCCCGAATACGCCTCCGCCTGCTCCCGGTAGTGGCCTTCCAGGCCTGTTTTTGCATCCCGGGCAGCCAGAACGGCCGCCAGTTTTTTTTGTACTTCCCGTGACACATCCGGAGGAATATTTTTCTGCTCCAGACCTTTAAAGATATGAAGGGCCTCCAGTTCCCGGCCGGCTTCCATATAATGGCGTGTCATAAACAGGCTCAGACCTATATGGTTTTTTTCACGGGCAAAGGCCACCGGGCGGATAAGGGATACCGCTTCTGCTTGCAGGTCGTTGTCATGATAATAGTGTTCCATTTGCTCAATAAGCTGAACCATCCGGGAAAAGTCTTTTTTCTCAAAGGCTTTGTCCAGCTTTTCTTCCAGGCTGGCATAGTGAAACACCGCCTGCTTTTGCCTTAGGGTCTGCTTCAATGCCGTTGTATCCATATGGCAGTGTGGGTTGGCTCTGGCCGTGTCCAGGGCCTGAAGATAAAGCTGTTGCGCATGGCCATAACGGGCCTGGATAAACCGTACACTGGCCTTTTGATGCAACTGCTTAAACTGTTCTTTCACCGGATAGCATATGATTTGTGTGAAATAGTGATCCAAAGAGTCTGCCTTGCTGATAAGCTCCCGGTCGGTCTTTAAATAGTATCCGGATATGTAATTCCTTAGTTGTTGCAATTGCTGTGGGGCCTCCCGGTAATCCCCCTTGTGAAGATCCCTTTGGATTTGGTTAGCCAGATGGATCACTTTGGGCCTTGCCAGCTGGCGTATCAGGGGAACCAGGGTGTCGTTGGTCTCAAAAGAGTGGATGCTTAGCAGGGAGTCGGCTTTTACCAGGGCCGCTAATGCTTTTCCCTTTTTCCCCTGACGAAGGTGTTCCCCGGATCCCTTTAGCAGGGTTGTATACTGTATGATACAGACCGCTTGCTCCAGGGAGTCCTGTAACGGGTATTTATCCACCATCGTACTATGTTCCCGGAGATAATCCTTTGCCTGAGTCAAGAAAAGCTCCGCTCCCGTTAGGTGGTCATTTAGGAGCATTTCTCTGCTGCGCAACAAGTTATCCATATATATGCCCTGCCGTGCCGTGGCCAGTTGCCTGCCGGTTTTTTCCCTGCATGGGTCGCTGTGGCACAATTTACGCGCATCTTTCAGGTGCGCCAATGCTTTATGATATTCTCCTTCCCTGATAAGGGCTTGGGCTTGCCGGGTAA
Source organism: Bacteroidales bacterium (assembly GCA_003557725.1). Taxonomy (GTDB): domain Bacteria; phylum Bacteroidota; class Bacteroidia; order Bacteroidales; family PWNQ01; genus PWNQ01. Next base: position 4,068 of record PWNQ01000138.1, read on the forward strand.
AAAGGACAGTAACCTGGTCGTATAAGTCTCGTACTTCTTTATTGGAGATGATAGAGCTTGCGTGGTTCTGTTGAAAGGCATCTGCCATATTGATATATTCCAGCGCCAGGTCGGGCCGGTTTCGGGCAATGGCCTTTTGTGCCACGGAGACATAGGCATTGTAGATCCCGTACCTGGCCAGGGTAAGGTGTTTATTAACGGCTTCAGGGCATTGATACCCTGGTGTGTTCAGGCAATACTGCTCTGCACGTTCCATTATGGATACGGCCCTATTGTAATCGGATTTATCCATATACGCATTAGCCTTTTCCACAAATGCCTCTGACAGGGTGTCGGCCAGCTCCAGTGTTTTCCGGTAAGTAAGGGTATCCGGTTTCAGCTGGGTGAGTATTTCTTCCACCTTCCCGGCTGCCTGAGCCGGCTTTTTTGCCTGGATATCCAGCCGGGCCAGCGCCAGCCAGGCGGGTGCAAAATACGGATTTACCCGTACAGACCGCTGAAAGTAGCTCCTGGAAAGGGCTGTGTCCTGACCCTGAAGGCTTAATCCCTGCTCATAATACAACCGGTCCAGGTTCTGCATCCGGTGATCAATCTCTTTTCTTAGCGATGAGGCCCTGGAATTTAAATCCTCATAAAGAGGAAAAAAGTTCAGAGGATCCTGATCCTCCAGTTCCGGAACAGTGAGATAAATACGCTGATGCAATTCTGTTAATGTGGCTTCTACCTCCCGGAGACGGGCATTATATATGGGAAGCATGTTCAGATTATCCGGCTTCAGTGATTCTATGGCTTTTAGGTTATCCTGTATGAGAGGGTAGTCCATGTAGTACTGATCCACTGCATCTGTGATGTTGGAGAAGGTATTTTGTTGTTCCGGGGTGTAAATAAGCGTATAACTAAAGCTTTTAGGCATAGCTGTGCATGCGGAAAGCGTGCCCGGTAGTGGAATGCGGCCAGTTGTGGTTTGCTCCGGAGAAAGGCTGTCACCAAGCACAAAAATAGTATCTCCACGGTGGAGCTCGTAGGAAAACAGCATGTGTGAAGGAAACATCCAGGGGCGCATGTCAAAGCCCCGGTAGTCGTGGTGCCCACGGATATGAAAACCTTCCACGCGGGTGAGTAATGTGTCATCCTGAAGAAAGGCCCTGTGGTTCCAGTGGATGCTAAACCGGGTGTAAGCCAGAATACGGGGAATGCTTTTGGAAAAGGCGCGAAGGTACTGGTCTGTGACCCGCTGGTCGTCAATCTGCTCTAGGGGAGTGTACATCCGGTGCTCAACCGTTAGCGCCACCGAGTCGGAAAATATAATACGCTCCTGTGGAGCAAATGCCCTTAGAACGGAAGGAACTAAAAGCATTGCCGGAAAAAGGACCATTGAACATATAGCATATAACCGATTGCTTATCATGGAGCAAGTAGTGATTTGGCCGATGTATGTATCGGAAGCTTATAAAAGGGTCAAAAATAAGGAAAATCCTTTACTGTCAAAAAGTCAGAATAGGGTTTGTTTTGGCTTTTGGCAGATAATTTGCTGGTGATTTACTAAAAATAAGGAGGTTGACCATGGATGTTAACAAGCTAACTATAAAGTCGCAACAGGCGTTGCAAAAAGCGGGAGAGATTGCATCTTCTGCTGAGCATCAGTCTGTTGAAAACTCTCACCTGCTTAAGGCCATGTTTTCCGGTTCGGAAGGGATGGTCAGTTATTTATTGAAAAAGCTGGGCGTGAATGTGGATAATCTTAGCCGTGCCCTGGATGGCATAATAGAGGCCCACCCGCGGGTGAGTGGCGGTGAACAGCATTTATCACGTGACCTGAGCAGCACGTTACAACGCGCACAACAGTTGATCAGCAAAAGTAAGGATGAATTTATTGCTTTGGAGCATTTGCTTCTGGCCATGCTGGAAGGTAATGATACCACGGCCCGTTTGTTAAAGGACAGTGGGGTTAAGAAAAGCGAACTGGAAGCGGCCATTGCGGATATGCGGAAAGGGGATTATGTGAAAAGCCAGTCGGCGGAAGATACCTACCGTTCCCTGGACCGGTATGCCAACAACTTGAACCACATGGCCCGCAAGAACAAGCTGGACCCGGTGATCGGACGGGATGAGGAGATCCGAAGGGTATTGCAGATTCTTTCCCGGCGCACTAAAAACAACCCGGTGCTGGTGGGCGAGCCGGGCGTAGGGAAAACGGCAATAGCCGAAGGAATAGCCCACCGCATCATCGACGGTGATGTGCCAGAAACCCTTAAAAACCGGGTGATATACTCACTGGATATGGGCGCACTGATCGCCGGAGCCAAATATAAAGGGGAATTTGAGGAACGACTGAAGAGTGTGGTTAAAGAAGTGATCGCCTCACAAGGAGAGGTGATACTGTTTATCGATGAGATCCATACCCTGGTGGGAGCAGGGGGCGGAGAAGGGGCCATGGATGCCGCCAATATCCTTAAACCGGCACTGGCCAGAGGAGAACTTAGAGCCGTGGGGGCTACCACCCTGAAAGAATATCAGAAATACTTCGAAAAGGATAAGGCCCTGGAAAGACGGTTCCAGATGGTGAACGTGGACGAACCCAATGAAGAGGACGCCATCGCTATCCTGCGGGGACTGAAAGAACGCTATGAATCCCACCACCAGGTACGTATCCTGGATGAAGCGGTAATAGCGGCTGTACAGCTGTCTAGCCGATATATCAGCGAGCGCCACCTGCCCGATAAGGCCATTGACCTGATCGATGAGGCTGCCGCCAAATTGAGGCTGGAAATAAACTCTGTGCCAGAAGAACTGGATACCGTGGAAAGAGAGATACGACAACAGGAAATCGCCAAAGAAGCGTTTAAGAGGGAGAAAAACCAGGAAAAACTAAGAGAAGCCGAAGAAATGCTGGCCAACCTTAATGAGAAACGACGGCAGACCAGGGCTGAATGGCAGCAGGAAAAAGGACTGATAGACCAGGTTCAACTGATGAAAAAAGAAATACAACAAATGGAACATCAGGCCGGGGAAGCAGAACGACAAGGCGACTATGGGAAAGTGGCCGAGCTAAGATACGGCAAGATCAAAGAAAAGGAACGAAAACTGCAGGAAAAACAGGAAGAACTGAAAAAGAAACAACAACAGGGTGGACTGATCAATGAAGAGGTTGGAGGTGAAGAGGTGGCTGAAGTGGTTTCCCGGTGGACCGGCATCCCGGTGGCCAAAATGATGCAAAGCGAAAGAGAAAAACTCATAAACCTGGAAGAACAACTCCATAAACGCGTGGTAGGACAGGAAGAAGCCATCCGCGCATTGTCCGACGCCATCCGTAGAAGCCGGGCCGGACTGCAAGACCAGCGAAAACCCATCGGGTCTTTTATATTCCTGGGGAGTACCGGCGTGGGAAAAACCGAGCTGGCCAGAGCACTGGCACAATTCCTCTTCGATGATGAAAATAATATGGTGCGAATAGATATGTCCGAATACCAGGAAAGACACGCCGTGTCCAGACTGGTTGGAGCACCTCCCGGATATGTGGGATATGAAGAGTCAGGGCAACTCACCGAAGCCGTCAGAAGAAAACCTTACTCGGTAATCCTGCTGGATGAAATCGAAAAAGCACACCCCGACACATTTAATGTCTTGCTACAGGTGCTGGAAGACGGACGCCTTACCGATAACAAAGGAAGAGTGGCCGACTTTAAAAATACGGTGATTATTATGACTTCCAATATGGGATCACACCTTATCATGGAAAAAATGCAAAATATTACCGACCAAAACAGGGAACAGCGCCTCAGCCAAATCAAAGATGAAGTGTTTGACTTCCTCAAAAATACTATTAAACCCGAATTTATAAACCGGGTTGATGATATTATTATGTTCACTCCGCTCACCAGGGAGGAGATACAAAAGGTGGTGGAACTGCAAATCAAACAGGTGCAAAAAATGCTGGCGAAAAATCAAATCTCTATGGAGGTAACTGAAGAAGCACTCAACCTTATCGCAGAGCAGGGGTACGACCCCCAATATGGTGCACGGCCCGTAAAACGAGTGGTCCAGCGCCTGTTGCTTAATGAATTGTCTAAACGTATTATCGCTGAAAAAGTGGATAAAAACAAAATAATTACCGTCGACGTTGAAAATGGAAAATTGAAAATGGAAAATTGATAATTATTACCGTCAGGCGGTGAATAATGTCACCCCTTCAGGGCCTGTCCCGACCCTTCGGGGCCTGTCCCGACCCTTCGGGATTGCCTGGTAATGTCATGACCATGTTAACCGTTATTCGGTTTGGTTTTGGTGACGTTGACGTGTAATTAGTTGCGAATCTGTATTATGAACATCCTTTTATTCTTTCTCTTTTTGTGTCGCGTGTGAAATATTTTTTTATATTTGCTATAATCAAAGCTGAAATAAAAATAAGCGGAGAACCTTAAACAAAGCCAAAACCCCGAAGGGGTGACATTATTATAAAAACGGAGAACCTTAAACAAAGCCATAACCCCGAAGGGGTGACATTATTATAAAAACGGAGAACCTCAAACAAAGCCAAAACCCCGAAGGGGTGACATTGTTATAAAAACGGAGAACCTCAAACAAAGCCAAAACCCCGAAGGGGTGACATTATTATATAAGCGGAGAACCTCAAACAAAGCCAAAACCCCGAAGGGGTGACATTATTATAAAAACGGAGAACCTCAAACAAAGCCAAAACCCCGAAGGGGTGACATTATTATA
>PWNQ01000041.1 GCA_003557725.1 Bacteroidales bacterium
CAGCGGCTTTTTGCCCCGGACCCTAAAGGGTGAAGCCGCTGAAAATCAGCCACCCTTTAGGGATGGGGCAAAGCTGATTTTCAGCGGATGTGAAAAATGTGTGTTTTTAGACTGGACTCATGTATTTTTGAGCAAAAAAAGAATATGCGTTTTGTATTAACAGGATTTATTGTTTTGCTTTTTTCGGCGGCCTTTTCTCAGGAGCTGCCCGTACACTTTGCTCCCGGTGAGCGTGAGCTTATGAAGTATTACCTGGAGCAAGTAACAGGTAAAGGAGGTGCGGTACCGCCTCCGGGGCCGGTGCGTTCTCCGGGGGAATGGGAGGAGATTGACTACCTTGCCATCACCTGGAGGTCGTATAAGCCCATATTGGCTCAGATTGTGGATCATGCTCAAAAGGAGGCCACTGTTTTGATCCATTGTTCCGATTCTGTTGTGGCTAAGGGGGAACTGGCTGGCTATGGGGTGACCCCTGTGAATGTGAAATTTGTGGAAGCACCCTCCAATTCTTTATGGATCAGAGACTATGGGGCGCAGTCGGTTTACAGGGATGGGGTGGATTCTCTTTATCTTATTGATTGGATTTATAATCGCCCACGTCCATCGGATAATGCTATCCCTGCCCATACCGCTTCAGCCCTGGGGATCCCTTTGTATCAGGCTACCCAGTCGCCCTATGCACTGGTAAATACAGGAGGAAACTATATGTCTGATGGCTTTGGCAAAGGGTTTTCTTCAGCCCTGATCATGGATGAAAACCCCAGCCTCTCCAAGAGTCAGATCGATACCATTATGAAAATGTTCCTGGGGATCGACACATTTATTAACATGACAAACCTTCCCTATGATGGCATTCATCACATTGATATGCATATGAAACTGCTGGATGATGAAACATTGTTGGTGGGAGAGTATCCTCAGGGCGTCTCTGATGGGCCCCAGATTGAAGCCAATCTGTTATATGTTCTGGATAACTACCGGTCGGTGTTTGGGACTCCTTTCCGGGTGATCCGCATTCCCATGCCTCCCAGTCCGTCCGGGCTATACCCTCATCAGGGAGCCTATTACAGGACCTATACCAATGCTGTTTTCGTTAACCGGTCGTTGCTGGTGCCCACCTATTACCAGGAATATGATACGGTGGCGCTACGTGTTCTTCGTGAGGCTCTCCCCGGATACCAGGTAATTGGCATCAATTCTTCGGATATTATTCCGGCCAGCGGTGCTATCCATTGTATTACCAACAGTGTTGCCAGTGGTGACCCACTGCTTATCTCTCATCAGCCGTTAAGAGGCGTTCAGCATCATACCGGAGATTATCCGGTGGATGCCCTGATCAGGCACCGCTCCGGAGTGGCATCGGCATCACTGCATTATACAACAGATACTACAGCAGGGTATATGGAAATTCCCATGGCACCGTCCCTATGGGATCCTCACCGGTTTGAGGTGCAAATTCCCTCTCAAAGTCAGGGAACAGAAGTATTTTATTATATTACCGCCACCAGCCATTCAGGAAAAAGTCAGGCCCGTCCCATGCCCGCACCCCAGGCATACTGGTCTTTTTTCGCTGAACCGCACACCGGGGTGATGGAGCAGGAAGGGCAAGCCATGAAAATGGGCAGCCCTTTTCCCAACCCTGCCAGGGCTATTACCGCCATTCCCGTGCATACAGACAACCCGGAACATATCCATATAGAGCTTCTTAATACCTCAGGGCAGGCTGTGGACATATTATATGAAGGGAAAACTGACCCGGGAAACAACCATTACTTTTTGGATGCCTCCCGGTATCCTGCCGGAGTCTACTTTATCCGCGCACGGTCAGGCAGTGCCAGCATTGTTAAAAAGCTGGTTATATCCTAATGAAGAGATCACCGGGCCAATTTTTAGCCGCTTTTTGCCCTGGCCTTTAAAGGGGGAAAAAATTGTGATTATAATGCGGACTCACTTATCTTTGCCCCTTCTAATAAAAGAGGATAATATGATTGAGGAAAAACCAAGAGTTCGCTTTGCCCCAAGCCCCACCGGGCCGTTACACGTAGGGGGCGTTCGCACCGCATTATATAACTATTTATTTGCCCGTCAGCATGGCGGAAAGATGATCCTGCGCATAGAAGATACCGACCGCACACGGTTTGTGGAAGGAGCGGAGCAATATATTATTGATGCCCTTAATTGGTGTGGAATTGATTTTGATGAAGGGGTGCATTGTGGTGGTGATTATGGCCCCTATCGCCAGTCGGAAAGAAAAGTTCTTTATGTAAAATATATTGAAAAGCTAATAGATAGCGGAAAAGCATATTACGCTTTTGATACTCCGGAAGAGCTGGAGGAAATGCGGGAGCGTGGTGATGGAAACCAGCAGTATGATGCAAGTATTCGGGGGAAGATGAAAAACTCCCTCACCCTGTCTCAACAGGAAACAGATCGGTTGCTCAGCAGTAAAGTGCCGTATGTGGTGCGGTTTATGATGCCTCCGGAAAGGGTGGTAAAGATCAATGATGTGGTGCGCGGAAAGATTGAGGTTGATAGCTCAACACTGGATGACAAGGTGTTATTAAAGGCTGACGGGATGCCCACCTATCATCTGGCCAATGTGGTGGACGATCACCTGATGAAGATCACACATGTGATCCGTGGAGAGGAGTGGCTGCCCTCCCTTCCTTTGCATGTGCTTTTATATGAGGCTTTTGGATGGAGACTCCCCTCCTTTGCACACTTACCCTTGCTGTTAAAGCCGGAAGGGAAAGGGAAGCTAAGCAAACGTGATGGCGACCGGTTGGGATTTCCCGTTTTTCCTACCCAGTGGAAAGACCCTCAAACCGGTGAGATAGCTATGGGGTTCCGGGAAGAAGGGTATTTGCCGCAGGCTTTCGTTAATATCTTGCTCCGCCTGGGGTGGAACCCGGGAACTGACCAGGAAATCTTCTCCATGCAGGAGATGATCCGCACATTTAACCTGGAAAAAGTGCAAAAGGGAGGGGCCCGCTTTGACCCCGAAAAGGCACGGTGGTATAACCATCAGTATATCCAGCAAATGGATAATGAAACCCTGGCCAAAGAGTATTTGAAAATATTGCACAGAAAAGGGCATGATGCCCCGGAAGAAATGGCTTTACGCATTACCGGCATGGTGAAAGAGCGCATTAACTTCCCTGCGGAGATATGGGATCAATCCTGGTTCCTTTTTGAAGCACCCCGGGAATTGGACCCCAAGGTGATGAAGAAAAAATGGAAGCAAGATACTCCGGAGATCATCAGGGGGCTAAGAGAGCAGTTGGCCGGGGCAGAAAACTTTCAGCCCGGTGCACTTAAAGAGGTTGTTTCGGATTATATCCATTCCAATGGCCTGGGGTTTGGAAAGGTAATGGTACCCTTGCGCATTTGTCTGGTAGGCAAGGCAGCCGGTCCTGACCTGATGGAGATTATGGAGATCATCGGGAAAGAAGAAACACTTAGCCGGATCGACCGTGCCCTGAACCCATGATAGCCAATGACCAGCTTATTAATTAAAATGACCAGCTTATTAATTAAGAGGTAAAAGGATTTTTGACTTAAGCTTCAGGTTCTTTGGCCGGCATTACAGGGGTTTGGTCCATGGCATCCAGCCGTTGCTTCCAGGTGTTAATATATTGAAGATAAGTTGGTAGCAGATTGGAGTCCACCGGGTTTGCAGGAGGCGACTCCACCTTGAGTGGATCCACCGGTTGTCCGTTCTTAAAAAAGCGGAAGTCCAGATGAGGGCCGGTAGAGGTTCCCGTAGACCCCACATAGCCGATTATATCTCCCTGTTTAACATGCCTCCCGGGGCGGATGCCCTCTCCGTAGCGGGAAAGGTGCATGTATCCCGTTGTGTAAACACTGTTGTGACGGATTTTAACATAATGCCCCGCTCCGCCGGAATATCTGGCGTGAATAACTTTTCCGTCACCAATAGATTGAACGGGAGTGCCGTGGGGAGCCGCATAGTCTACGCCCAGGTGGGGTCGGCGGACGCGGTGGATGGGGTGCATCCGGGAATATGAAAAACGACTGCTGATTCGGGAGTAGTTTAAAGGAGCCTTTAAAAACTCCCGGCGAAGGCTGTTTCCTTCCTCATCGAAGTAATCACCTAAGGTATCCTGTTCAAAATAAAATGCATAGAAAGGTCGTCCGCTGTGTTTAAACCAGGCTGCCTTTACTTTTCCCAGGCGAATGGGTTCATCATCCACATATAATTGTTCATAGATCACTTTGTACTGGTCGCCCTTGTCGATGCCGTAAAAATCTACGGTCCAGGCAAAAATATCCGAAAGGCGTATGGCCAGATAAGGGTTGACCCCCCGTTCACGGATGCTTAACCACAGCGAGTTGTTTATGCTCCCGGCTACTTCATACTGCCGCTTTTCCACTTCCTTTTCTCCAAAATATATGCGAATGGAGTCCCGCAGGTCGAAAACCACATATTGCTCCGGGGTGTTCTCATACACAAAATACCAGGGGTGATTGGTAGTATCCTGGCACCGGAGCAAGGCGTAACGATTCCCCGCACGGATCCTTCGCACATCAAAAATATCCTCCGATATACGGGCCAAACGATCCACCAGTTGCATGCTTAAGCCGGCACGGGTAAGTATTTCAGACAGGTTTTGCCCTGGTTTAATAGTGGAAAACTCTGCGTAAAGGGAATCCATGGGGATGCCGTATATTGTATTGTCTTCTTCTTCTATCGACTCATCTTCATACTGTTCAGCAACCAACGGCCTGTCCTCATAGGGGTATTGGGCAATCAGGATAATCAGCAGGATGGATGCTATGGCAACCAGAATTTCAGGAAGGTGTTTTTTCATTTTTAAAAAGGTTGGTAAACAGCTGGTTTTAATAATTAGTGGGCTTAATAAATGCGTCGTTTTTTTGTTTTTTGCTCTGTGGATGCTGTTGATAATGATTATATTATGGCATCCAGTAATCGGGTAAAAACTCTGTTTTATCTTCTGCCAAAGTGATGGCTGCTTCGATCATGGCCAGGTGTGAATATCCCTGGGGGAAATTTCCCAGCAGGCGGTAGGTGTCAAACTCCATATCTTCAGAAAGCAGGCCCACGTGGTTTGTATATTTGATAATATTATTAAACAGCCGTTGCGCCTCTTCTTTTTCGCCGATCTTATGCAGGCTGGTGATCATCCAGAAGGTGCAGATGGTAAAGGAAGTGGATGGTTTTCCAAAGTCATCTTCGTTAATATACCGGTACATCAGGTCATTTTTTAACAGCTCCTGTTTGGTCTTTTTTACGGTAGAAACGTAGCGAGGGTCATGGGCATCGATAAATCCGTAGCGCTCCATAAGCAGGTTGGCCGCATCCATATACTGGCTTCCATATGATTGGGTGAAAGCCTGAACGTCAGTGTTCCACCCTTTTTTGTAAATATCCTGCCTGATCAGGTCTTTAGTCTTTTTATAGGCTTTGGCATAGTCTTCCTGCCCCAGCATTCCGGCAATTTTTTCACCCCGGTCGAAAGCCACCCAGCTTAGTACTTTGGAAAAGGTGAAATGCTTGCTTTGGCTCCGGATCTCCCAAATGCTCTTGTCCGGGCTTTTCCATTTGTTTTTCACCGTTTTAAGGATGCTTCTGACAATAGTCCAAAAGGCTTCACGCTCATCCAAAGTTTGATGATTGGTATGAAAATGGCGGTAGATGATATCCATTAAGACGCCATAGATATCGTTTTGCTTTTGCAGGTATGCGGCATTCCCTACACGCACAGGTTTGGAATTTTCAAATCCCTGCAAATGTTCAAGGATCTTTTCTGTTAGCTTTTTTTCACCGCGGATACCGTACATGATCTGGATACGTTCGTCCTTATAATTGAGTAAGTTGGTGACAAATTTCATAAAACGGTGGGCTGCATTTTTGTGCCCCAGATCGATGAGGGTCTTTATGATCATGGAGGCATCCCGGATCCAGCAGTACCGGTAATCCCAGTTGCGCTCTCCTCCAATGCTTTCAGGAAGGGAAGTGGTGACAGCAGCAATGATGGCGCCGGTACGTTGGTAGGTGAGTAACTTTAAAACCAAGGCACTTCGTTCAATTTGTTCCTGGTAGGCTTTGTATTGAACGGTACGGTTAACCCAATTGAGCCAGTATACCTTTGTGCGCTCCATCTCCAACTCTACCTGGTCGACGTTTAGCGGAATCAGCTTTTGGTTGTAACTGATCACAAAATAGGCAGTGTGGTTCAGTGTAAACGGGTCGCCATTTAACACCCTATGATAATCCACATTAGTATAAAGGTATAATGAATCGTAGGTGCCTTTGGTGGTATGACTTTTAATGTATTTCTCCGCTGCCGTGGTTTTTGTATCATAACGGGCATACTGAAGGCGAGGCTGGTAAATGACACGTAGACTGGGAGAACCGCTGACTACACGGAATAAACGATGGATCTCCGGAGGAGAAAAGTAATTATTGTCTTCGGTCTTATACCGTGGCATAAAATCAATAACCTCAAAAGCATCCTGCCCGTTGGTAAAGCGCGTGGCCAAAATATTGGTTCGCTTGAGGTACTCCTGCTCTATTGTATAATCCTCACTTACCTTTATTTCAAATACCCCTCCTTTGTCTTTGTCTAAAAGCCTCCCAAAGACAGATGGAGAGTCGAACTCGGGAAGGCAGGCCCAGTCAATAGAGCCCGTCTTATAAACTAATGCTGCACTCTTGCAATTGCCAATAACCCCGAAATCCATATCCTGCATAAAAAACGCTTTCTATTAAAACAAAATCAATGCCATTTGTTATACTTACTACCTTGGTTATACCTAAAATTAACCATCAGCAAAGCGGCTGTAAAAATAATAAAATACACTTATCCGGATGTAATAACCGATCTAAATGCAAAATATTATGAAACACCCATGCAGAAAATTTTTTCCACATACAGATGAATGATTATTTCCTCACCGGAAAGCTCCCGCACGCGCCCCTCTAACTCCCCTTTGGGGGCATAGGGCGTGGGGCATAGGGCATAGGGCAGAGTGCATGGAGCAGAGAGTAGAGGGTGTAGGGTAGAAGGTGGGGAGCAGGGGCATGGGCATAGGGCATAGGGATTTGGGTTTGGTGTTTGGCGCGGAGCGTTTGGGTGTGATGCGGGGGTTGTGAGGAGTAGCATATTATTCGTGCATTCGTGGCAACAAACACGAACAACGAACAAAAATATAATCACATGAAAATTTTAAACACATGAAGCGACTAATTATTGTATCCAATCGATTGCCAGTGAAGATTATCTCAAATGAACAGGGAGGGTTTACATTAACTCCCAGCACCGGCGGCCTGGCCACCGGAATGAAATCAGTGTATAAAAACTTTGAAAGCCTGTGGTTTGGATGGTCAGGGTGGAATCAGGATGAACTGAATCAAAAGCAGGCAGAGACAATCGCTAAACACCTGAAAAAAGAACAGTGTGTCCCCGTACCTCTTACCAGTGAACAGGTGGAAAAATACTACTATGGATTCAGTAATAAAACCTTATGGCCACTTTTTCACTACTTTACACAATATGCCCAGTATGATCAGCCCCTTTGGGAGAGCTATGTGGAGGTAAATAGGATTTTTGCCAATGAGTTGAAGATGACATTGAAAGAAGGGGACAAGATATGGATCCACGATTACCACCTGTTTTTGTTGCCACAGATGATCCGGGATTTTATGCCATCGGCTGATATTGGCTTCTTTCTGCATATTCCTTTTCCTTCTTATGAGGTTTTTCGTCTTCTGCCCTGGAGAGAAGAGATCCTTAGGGGGATGTTGGGTGCCGATTTGATTGGGTTCCACACCTACGACTATGAGCGACACTTTATGTCTTCGGTACGCCGGCAGCTGGGATATGAAAACACCTATAACCGTATACGGCTGAAAGATAGAGTGATGAAGGTGGATGCCTTCCCCATGGGGATTCATTTTGATTCCTTTTATTCTGCCGCAGAAAAAGTTCATAATAAACGGATTTCAGAAAAAACAAATGATTCTGAGCTGGCCAAAAATTTGAAAGCTTTTTTTGCTGGAAAGGGAGAAAAAAAGCTGATCCTTTCCATGGACCGGCTGGATTACTCCAAAGGAATATATAATCGGTTGCTGGCTTTTGAGAAGTTCCTGGAAAGCAGCCCGGAACAGATGGAAAAGGTATCCATGTTTATGTTGGCTGTGCCTTCAAGAACCAGTGTGGATCACTACCAAATGCTAAAAAGTGAAATTGATGAAACCGTGGGAAGGATCAACTCACGGTATGGCACCCTGGGATGGATGCCCATATGGTATCTTTTTAGGGCCATGCCTTTCGAGCAACTTATTGAGCTGTATTATTATTCCCATATTGCCCTGATCACCCCCATTCGGGATGGGATGAATCTTATTGCCAAAGAATATATGGCTTGCCGGGTAAACGGCGACGGGGTGCTTATTCTTAGTGAAATGGCCGGAGCGGCGAAAGAGATGGGAGAGGTGTCCATTGTAAACCCCAACGACCTTTACCAAATAGCACAGGCTATTCGCGACGCTATTTATATGCCCGTTCACGAGCAAATAAAGAGAAATACCCCGGTTATTAAAAGACTGAAAAGGTATAATGTGGAGCACTGGGCCAATGACTTTATGAAGGTATGGCAGGAAGTGAAAAGCATGCAAGAAGCCAAGCGTACCTGGGAGGTTAACGCTCATATTACAGATCAGATAAGCCAGTCATTTGTGGGCGCCCGGGACCGGCTGCTTATGCTTGACTACGACGGAACTCTGGTGCCCTTTTATGAAGACCCCGATGATGCTGTTCCGGAAGAGCATATCAGGCAGCTTATTGAAAAAATAAGCAATATCCCCAACACCCGGGTTTATATAATCAGCGGGAGGAATAAGGATTTTTTAGAGCGTATTTTTGAAAATACCGGCACAGGCCTAGTGGCTGAACATGGAGTATGGATCAGGAATTCGGGCCATAAGTGGGATAAGGTGCAGGAATACAGTAATGCATGGAAGAAGGAGATTTCGGATATCCTTCAGATATATGCTGACCGCACCCCAGGGTCATTTATTGAGGAAAAGCACCACTCTTTGACCTGGCATTACCGGCGGGCCGACCCTGATCTGGGAAATAAGCGGGCGTGGGAGCTTAATGACGAGCTGAGAGACCTGTGCAGTAATCTGAATTTGGAAGTGCTGGAAGGGAAAAAAGTGCTGGAAGTGAAACAAATGGGAATAAATAAGGGGACGGCGGCCCAGCGGTTGATGAAGCATTATAAAAGCCAGTTTGTACTGGCAGTGGGGGACGACTGGACCGATGAATACATGTTCAGGGCAATAGGCCATAACGGCGTTACCGTGAAAGTGGGACTGGAACACTCCGATGCGGATTACTACCTTGATACCAGTGAAAAGGTGCCGGACTTTCTAAAGAAGATTGTTCGCCAGGGCTGATTTTTTGTATTTTCGCCGGGCAGGAAGGGGTATGTATTTTTACCTGCTCCATAGAGTAAATTTGAGGATATACTATTGAGTCCAGTCTAAAAAGGTCACATTTGATTCTTCAGCGGCTCCGATTAATTAGTATTTTTAAACCGGACGCAATAGTATTTAACAACGGGCCCATGAAGATGGTTTTTGGAATTTGGTTTTTGCTTCTTTCTTTGCTTTTATTTGCCCGGGGCGATGACCCTTTAAGGGTGGAGTTTCCCGCTTCGGGCAGGAGTGAAGGCTACCATCTCATACTTGCCGGCCAGCAGGGCTTTATTGTTTTGCGTAAAGAGGGAGGAAGCGATAACAACAATACAGTTTGGAGGGTGTTTGGCTACTCTCCCTTTTTGGAACAGCGATGGGAGGACTCATTGGAGCTCCCGGAAGACCTGGAGCTGGCGGCAAAGGATTACCACCAGGGCGTGGCAGGCTTAGTTTTTCTACATAGCAGTAACCGGGGCTCCAGCCTTCGGGAGGTGTGGGTGGAAATGAGACAGGGGGTTGTGGGACAGTATGGATTTCATGTGGAGGAACCACTTATCATCAGGGATTATAAAACCGCCGGGCAACAAAGCTTCCTTCTGGCACAGCAGGAAAGTGATTCCCGCGGGGTGATTGGTCGCATTTTTCAATCAGGAAAGGATGATGACCGGCAGTTGAAAGTTATTCGTCTGGACCGGAAAGCACGGAAACACGAATATATATGCGACCACATTAAGATGGGGATGCGCCCCTCGCGAATGGATGTTTTTCATTACGAACAAACCATTGACGTCTATACGGTGCATGCACCCCCGGAGGGCCATCACCAAATTTACATGCATTCATTCTCCATGAGTGGTGAGATTATGAATATCCGCCGGATTGCCATATCAGAGGGGAAAAGTGTAGTAGATGTTGCCGTTACTTCCAGGGACAGTATGCGCTTTATTGCCGCAACAGTGAGTGGAGTAATAAACAGATATAATCGCTATGAGGACTATACCGACGGAATATTCTTCTGCTCCATAACACATAACGGAGAAATCAATGCCAGGTTATATACCTTGTCTAATATTACTTCCTTTTACCGGAAAGCACACGCAGAAATGTTTCAGTTTTTTCCCGGCAGGAGAGACTCCCCCGGGTCGGCAGGATACCCTTTGCAGATCCACCCCGTGCTCAAAGGTCGTGAAAATGAAATGATCTTATTGGCAGAAGCCTATTATCCGGAATACCTTACTCAAATTTACTATGATGCATATGGCATGTCACGAACCCGGCGTGTCTTTAACGGCTATAAATACACCCATGCCCTGGCACTGGCATTTAATGATGAAGCAGGCCTGTTGTGGCATGAGGCAATGGAAATCAGAGATATAAAGACATATAGCCGGAAAATAAGAACGGATATCATTTCCGATGGCACTCAGGCCGGAATTATTTATAGCCTGAATAATAAATTGCGTTATCAGATTGTTTCCAATGGAAAGGCAATCGGAGACGTGGGTTCAGCATCACTGCCCCTTAAATACCGCAACGATATGGTGAAACGGTCCAGAGATAACCAGGTTGTGGTCTGGCATGGAGATTATTTGTTAGCATATGGATATCAAGATATTGAAAATCGATCTGAGGGAAACAGAAGCGTATTTTTTGTACAAAAGATCGCCTTTCACTAAGTATAAAAACCCGGGAGCATAAAACCCCCGGAAAAAATAGGTAATTTTGGCAGCGTTTATGAAGAATAAGTGGTATATATACATAGCATCCATTTTGATGGTCCCATTCATAATGGGGTCTTGCAATAATGCACGCCGGCTCCCTGAAGGGTCCTGGTTGCTTACTAATAATGATGTGCGCGTCCATAATGAACACCTGGACCCTGATGCCAGAGTAGACCGCCATATCAGGCAAAAGCCCAACCGGACCACTTTGGGCTTTATACGGTGGCACCTGACTCTGTATACCCTGGGAGAGGGAATGAAAAGAGACACACGGGTAAAAAACTGGCTGATGGAAAGTGTTGGGGAGTCACCCGTAGTTCTGGATACAGCCATGGCAGATCATTCTACCCGCCAAATGGAATACTATCTGGAAAATATAGGTTTTTTTGACGCTAATGTGGAGTATTCGGTTGATTATAACAACAATAATAAAGCCACGGTAATATATCATATATATGGTAACAGGCCTTATCGGATTAGAGAAGTTACCTATCTTGCCGAAGACACTTTATTGTTGCCGGTGATCAAAGAGACCATGGAAAACACCCTCCTGGAACCGGGAAGCGTATTTGATACCGACCGTTTTGATAAGGAGCGTAATCGCATTACCGGCTATCTCCGTAATAACGGATACTATTATTTCAATAAGAATTTTATTACCTTTCGGGTGGATTCAACCATGAAAGGCAGGAATCTGGATGTTCAGCTCCAGGTCAATAACAGGGTATTCAGGTCACAGTTGGATAATGACAGCCTTATACCATTGCCACACCGGAAATATACGGTGGGCAAGGTGTATGTGTATCCCGAATATGATCCATTGAAAGATGAAGAGTTGGTTTATGATACATTGATTATTAGTACATCAAAAGGGGATTATCACTTTTTATTCACGGATGACCTTCCTTACAAGCCCAATTTTTTGACCCGGTTTATCTTTGTCAGGCCCGGGGAGTATTATAATCTGGAGGACGTTCAAATGACCAACAGTCGGCTGGCCTCTTTAAGGCAGTTTCGTTATGTCAATGTGGCTTTTAGCGAGCGAAATACCCAAATGAGGCCGTGGCACAGAGACACTTTACCTCATGTGTTGGATTGCCATATCCGGCTTACAAGATCAGAACCACAGCATTATACCATTGAATGGTTGGGGAAAAATACGGCCAGGGATCTGGGAACGGAATTTAGTCTTACCTATGGCAACAGTAACCTGTTCCGGGGGGCGGAGTTGTTCAATGTGAGTGCAAACCTTTCTGCTGAGATGCAGCAAATTATGGGGGAAATGGATAGCAGGCTTATTGGCGACCTGCTCCCTTTTAACACCCTGGAGCTGGGGGGAAATGCTACCCTGGAGCTGCCAAAGTTTCTTATTCCCGTCGACCAAAGCAGGTTGCCACACTATTTTAAACCTCGTACCACCCTGTTTGCAGGATATAGCTACCGGGAAAGGCCCGATTACCGGAGGCATCTGTTTAATGTTTCTTTCGGATACCGGTGGGATGAGTCGCAAACCAAACAGCATCAACTCACCCCTATAGACATCAGCGCCATTAAGCTACATCCGGACGCCGCCTTTCAGGAGCGACTGGAGAGTATCGATAATCAAAGACTTACAGCGGCATATCAGGACCATCTCATCGTTGGCATGAAGTATACATTCTTGCTAAATACCCAGGCTCAGCGAAGTAACTATCCTGACTTTTGGTTCCTTAGAGCCAATGCAGAGTTGGCGGGAAACACCCTGCACCTTGCCAGGTCGTCCCTGGGGGGAGAGAAAAATGAAGAAGGAAGTTATGAGGTTTTTAATATCCGATATGCTCAGTATTTTAGAGTTGATCTGGACTTCCGGTATCACTACCGTTTAAATGATTATAGCACTGTGGCAACCCGTTTTGCTGTTGGAGCAGGGTTTCCCTATGGGAACCTTAATGTGCTCCCTTTTGAAAAAGGGTTCTTTGTGGGAGGGGCTAATGGGATCAGGGCATGGCCCGTGAGATCACTGGGCCCCGGTGCCTACAGCGGAGCGGGGACTTTTATGGACCGAATCGGTGACCTGAGCCTGGAGACAAGCCTGGAGTACCGATATCCCATTTATAACTTCTTTCATGGAGCACTATTCCTGGATGCGGGAAATATCTGGCTGAAAGATAAAAATGAAGACTTTCCTCTGGGGCACTTCCAGGCCCAGCGCTTTTTTAAACAACTGGCAGTGGGAACCGGAACAGGAGTGAGGCTGGACTTCTCCTTCTTTGTGATCCGGGTGGATATGGGAGTGAAAATGATTGACCCCGCTCAACCGGAGGGACAGAGATGGGTGCTGGGGGACTTTAATACCAACTTTAACTTTGGGATCGGATACCCATTTTAATTTTCCGGGAGGTTATTGTGAACAGTGAAAAATTTAATATCTGCTTTCTTCGTTCTTACCCCTATGAGCCTACTCAGGATCAGGTAAAGGCCATATACATTCTATCCCGTTTTATTTTTACGCTCAGGGAGCGGCCGCTTTTTGTTCTTAAAGGGTATGCGGGAACGGGTAAAACGTCTATAGTCAGTACATTGGTTAAGGTTCTCCCTGTAGCCGGGCAGAAATCCGTTTTGCTGGCACCTACAGGAAGGGCTGCTAAAGTGCTAAGCAGCTACTCCGGAAAGCCGGCAACCACTATTCATAAACGAATCTATTATACTGCACCAACCCCCGAGGGAGGGATGCAGGTAAGCCTTCAGGTCAACCGCTTTAAAGACACTATCTTTGTAGTGGACGAGGCATCCATGATCCATGATAACAGCCATGAATCCGGCGGCTTTGAGGGAAGGAGTCTGCTGGATGACCTTATCCGCTTTGTTTATAATGGACCAAATTGCAAGCTGGTCCTTATCGGCGACGAAGCCCAGTTGCCTCCGGTAGGGGCAGAGCTTAGCCCTGCCCTGGATATGGAATGGCTTAAACGATCCTTTTCACTCACCGCATGAATGGCACAAATGAGGAATGTGGTCAGGCAGGCGAAGGAGTCGGGAATACTTATGAATGCTACCGGGTTGAGAGAAAAACTGGAGAACCAGGACGTGGAACTGCCCCTGTTTAACACACAAAACTATACCGATATTGAACGCGTACCCGGGTATGACCTGCAAGAAGTAATGGAGCAAGCATTTAACTCCCCGGACATGGCCAATGACGCAGTGATGATCACCCGGTCCAACAAACGGGCCAATCGCTTTAACCAGGAAATTAGAACCCGAATTTTGTTCCGGGAAGAGCAAATTGATGCCGGCGACCGGCTAATGGTGGTGAAAAATAATTACTTTTGGCTGCAAGGACATGAGCAAGAGGAAGCTGGATTTATTGCCAACGGGGATATGATCCAGGTACTGAAAATTAACGGATACGATATGCATGCCGGATTCCGGTATGTGAATGCGGTTATACAAATGCTGGATTATCCCGCAATTAAGCCCTTTAATGTGATTATGCTTACAGATACCCTGGATTCACCGTCGGCAGCACTAACCCGGGAGCAGCAACTGGAGCGGTATAATGCCTTTATGGATGACCTGGACTATATACAATCCAAAGGGGAAAAAAGAAAAGTGCTCCGAAAAAACCCTATGTATAACGCCTTGCAAGTAAAGTTTGGCTATGCTTTAACTTGTCACAAAACACAGGGTGGACAGTGGAAGCATGTTTTTGTAGACCAGGGGTATATCACGGAAGATGCATTGGACCAAAATTACCTGAGGTGGTTGTATACGGCGGTGACACGGGCTACGGAAAAATTGTATCTGGTTAATTTCCGGGATGAGTTTTTTCCTGATGAATGAGAACGGTCGCTTGTGCATGCATCCCTTCCTCACGTCCGATGAATCCTATTTGCTCTCCTGTTTTGGCTTTAATATTGATCTGTTGGGGTGAGATCTTCAAATGACCTGCCAGGATATCCACCATATGGGGGATATGAGGAGCCAGCTTTGGCCTTTGGGCATGAATTGTACAGTCCAGGTTTACGATGGAAAAGCCTGCGTGGTGCAACAGCGACATAACGGCTTGCATCATCACCGTGCTTTTTACATTTTTCCACCGGGGGTTGGTATCGGGGAAGTGTGTGCCGATATCTCCTTTTCCCATGGCCCCCAGCAAGGCGTCAATGATGGCATGAATGAGAATGTCTCCGTCGGAGTGGGCCTGGAATCCCTTGCTGTGACGGATGGTAACGCCGCCAATAACCAGAGGCAGCCCAGGCCGCAGCCGGTGAGTATCTGATCCAGTGCCGATACGCATCATAAGGGTGTTCATTAGCCTTCCCGTTGTTGGTTGGCAAACGCTTCAAAATCAAAAAGCATGGAAAAGCGAAGCGTGTTTTCCATGGGGTTACGTTGTTCTACAGGAACCAGATAGGAGAAATCAATGCCAAACACATTATATTTAAAGCCAACGCCCAGAGTAAAATATTTCCGGTTTCCTTTGGTTTGGTGTTCATGAAAGTATCCTCCCCGGATGGCAAATTGCTGGTCGTACCAATATTCTACCCCTAACGATGCCGTAACCTCCCGGATCTCTTCTTCCAGTCCTCCCGGGGCATCCGAGAAAGAACCCAGCATTCCTGCTACCACTCCCCGGTCAGGGTCCTGCCCGCTCACTATAAAGTATTGGCCTGTGGCGGTATCATGGCCATATATGGGGGGTGTGGGAACCAGCAACTTGTTGAAATCAGCCATTACACTAATAGTGTTATGGCGGTCCAGTTCGGTGGTATATGCTGCACCTATGCGCATATTAATAGGGATAAAATCCCGTTCCAGAGTTTCCGAGTATGATATTTTGGCTCCAATGTTGGAGATATTCATGCCAAAGGCCAGCAGGCCACTACGATCAAAGATGTCCACATTGTCCTGGTAGTATACGGCAACATCGGCAGCTACCGATTGGCCCACTTGTGTTTCTGCTCCACCCACATATTGGCCGCTGGTGAGGTTGGAGTTGATGTAACGAACCGCAACGGCACCGCTCCAGTTTTCTGAGAACAAACGGGCATACGCCGCATCCAGAGCAAACTCACTGGGACGGTATTGACCGATATTTTCACCTACCCGGTTGGTAAAAGTGATCTCTCCAAGGGAAAAGTAGCGCAATGACATGGATAGCGTTTGCATATTATCCAAACGATAATATCCTGCCAGGTAAGAAAGGTTGATGTCATCCACCAGGTTTCGCAACCAGGGGCTATACGATAATGAGATGCCCATTTCATCCTCCACAAATGCGTACTTTGCCGGGTTCCAGTGCTGGGAATTGGCATCCGGGGTGGAAGCTACCCCCGCATCTCCCATGGAGCCCGCGCGGGAATCGGGCGCAATCATTAAAAAGGGAACCGCTGTAGTGATGGTGTTGATATTGTCTTCTTGTCCCAGGATTTGTCCAATAGTCTGGCCATATAATACTGAGGGTGCAGCCAGAGCGATTGACAGGATGGTAATGAGGGCTCTTTTCATTTTTGTTGTCTGTTTAAATGCTTAATTGTCAGAAATTAAATAATTTTTCCAAGGGTAAAAAGTGCCATAACAGAATCTTTCATTTATTTATTACCTGACAAAAAATATTGCTTGCTTTGCTTTTTTTAAAGTGCAAAGATAACGCAATTTGCTATTTATTATTGTGATTTATAGATGACCAATTTGCCACTTTGGCTTTTACTTATTCCTGAATCAGTGCGAATGGTGGCTCTGTATATATACATGCCTCCTTTTACAGGTGTTCCGGAAGCGCTTCGCCCGTTCCACTTTAGGGGGGACACGGAGTATCCGTCAGGAGCCACATCTGTTTCAAGGGTTTCTATAAGTTGCCCATCCAGGCTGTATATTTCAACCTGGAATGTCACTGTGCTCCGTGCCTGGTTATGGTCAAAGGTAAACCATACTTCCCCGTCGGAAGGGTTGGGGTAAGCGGTAAGGTTTTTCAGGGCCACCTCTTCAGAGTGTGTTACCACAAACTGGATGGTGGCTTCATTGGAGTTATTATAGATATCCCACACCTTGAGGCGAAGTTGATGTTGTCCACGGGGAAGGTTATGAAAAGGGTAGCGGATGGTCCCCCGGGTAAAGTCATCCAGGTCTGCTTCATAATAGTCATTCAGCACAAACTGTTTCAGGGTGTTATCTTCAAGGATAAGCGTGGCAACAATATCATGGCCTATGCCACTGCCCACGGCATTGATGCCATGTTCATCAAAAACCCGGGCCAGTAATATGGGGTTTTGGTCGGTAATGCCTCCGGAGATAAAAGAAAAATCGTTCATATATAATTCGATACCTGGACCGGTGGTGTCAACAACGGCACTGTCGCTGGTTCCCCCAACAATGAAGTTATTATAATACCCGTTGGCATCACTCACTCCATCCTCAGCATAATAGCTTATGCGCCCGTGACCATAATTATAGGAAATGTCTTTGGGCACAATAAATGAAAAAGTGAACCGGCCATCGGTAACACTGGCCTTGCCCTTAAAGAGAATATTGTCGTACTGTTCAAATTCAAAAGGGGAGCTGCCGGGGTCCTGTCCCATGGTGGTATGTCTGCTTTTTTTATCATAGACGGTAGGATAAAGGTAGCCATTAAAGCTGCTGTCAATGCTCCCGTCGTTCCGGGTGATCTTTCCTGAAACGGTAACGTGTGCCAATGCCTTTAAGGTGTCCGTAATGCTGGTATCCAGTCCGTTGATGGAAGTGGTGACCACTTTTTTATCCGGGATGGCGATGGGCAGGGCAGGGTTTCCCAGTAAAACATAGTTGCGCAGACCGGAAATGGAAGGGGCTTCCGTTTTGGTGAGGCGCATAATGTCCCCCATTCGGAGGTGGCTTCCCTTTTTTCTCCGGAAAAGGTTATTATAAAAG
The DNA here is from genome assembly GCA_003557725.1 of Bacteroidales bacterium. Taxonomy (GTDB): domain Bacteria; phylum Bacteroidota; class Bacteroidia; order Bacteroidales; family PWNQ01; genus PWNQ01. Next base: position 18,076 of record PWNQ01000041.1, read on the forward strand.
GCATTGGAAAAATTCATGTTATTGCCGGTGTGGGTAACTCGGGTAGAGGAGATCAGGGTGATGGGTCCGCCACCGGGTTGATGAAATGCAATCTCTCCAGCCGATATACGGGCCGGGTTATCAAAAGGAGAAAACTCGCAGGTGGCAGTAAAAATGATGGGCATGCTGTACGTATTAGACCAGTTGCGAATGTCCTGAATGCGCAACACTTCTTCATGGGCCCAGCCCGCCGGCCCGCCATGCCCAAAATAGTGCATTACCAGGGCCCCCCTTTGCATCTGCTCATTTATGGCATTGTTCACGCCGGGATAACGTTGTCCCCCGGGGGTGGTGACTTGCTGATAGGCATCGAAATAAATCTTTCGCACATTGATCTCCGGCTGGTGGATGTTTAGCTTGTCTGCCAGTTGCTCTGCAGAAATAACATGAATATTATTGTCTTCATCATCTGCAACCAGGCACACCACATTGCGCCAGTCGGCCAGAGGCTTCTGCAGGGAAGGGTCCATACGGATATCCGCACTTATGGAAGCAGTATCCATATTCAGATATCGCCTCATCTTGGTGATGGCCTGACGGGCTTGTGATACCGTTCCCGCAGGAATACGCCCAACTCCAATGTCCACGTTCCCACTGGCATTAGAACCCTACCCAGGGGCATATAAACCAAAAAAATCATCCGAAACAAAACTGCCTATGGGGGAAAGTGAACTGGAAGACTGAAAGGTAAGAATGGTGGCCTTATCATAATTGTTCCGGTTTTTTGGATCATAATTGCCGTCACCCAGCAGCAGCAGATACCCCGGCATTTCATCCGGAGTGGTAGCACGATCATAAAACATGCGCATGAAATTGCGGATGGCTGAGATATCTTGCTGGCCGGAGGAAAACTCATTGTAAATTTCTGAAGGAGTAACCACATGTACCACCATGTCGTCCATGTCTCTATGTAAATCAGCAATCTCCTCTGCAGGATCCAGCAGGTCGGGGTGGGTAACGATCACCATTTCAGGTTGCGGAAGCCCGTGAAGGTTTTGATTCTTTACAGTGCCTGTATGGTGCGGGCTATGATAGCTGTTTTTATGTGCAATAAACTCCCGAAGGGTATCTGCAGATGCCACAAAGGAAAAGGTGCTTCCGGATACCTGTCCGTTAATTGCCTCAGGAAGCACCGGATTGGTAATATCCCAAACCTGTAAACCCGGTGATGCTCCGGAGATGGAGTACTGTGCGATATTGCCATCACCTGTGACTGAAACATCCCGGAACTGAAGTTGTTTGTTATTGAAAAACAGATTTTCACGGGCGTGAACCTGAATAAAATCCATCCAGCCAACGGCAGAGGGCTGAGGCTTTTGATAAGATACATTCATATTGATACTCCCCGGGCTGAGAGATAGTGAAAAAGTATCTGTCACACTTTGGGCATAAAGGGAGGTATAAGTATCGGTGATGGAACTAACCAAAAAGGTACGGGTGTTTCCCTGGATATCCACTTTAAAAGCAGAAGCTTGTGTAGATCTGGCTGCCATGGATACGCGAAACTTTACGGGGTGGGATGGATCCAGATCCGGAAAATAAAAAGGGTAGGCATAACTGGTGATGATATCAAATACATCCCCGAAAAAGCGCCGCCCACTATTTAGCAGATTGATGGAATCCTTTTCGTGGAAACGGTAACTGTCATATGTGTGGGTGGTTACATTGGGAGGCCCCGGAGCAGAAGGCTTTTGTGATATCCGCTTACCCGGGCTTTGGTTGTAGGTAAGATAGTAATACGCATGGTCGTCATATTCATGCTTATGGTGCAAAAAACGCTCCAGGTTTTCATCGTAGGTCCATTCTACAGGACCCTGGGCATAAAACAACAAGTAATCCCCCGGGCTAAAGGTCCCGGGAGTAGACGTGGACACATAAATGGCATTTTCCAGCAGATCATCAGCATGAGGTTCTGAATTATTGTAGGGCAACTGATTCCCTCCATTTCCAAAAATCTGCAGTTGGGAAGGATCCAGGCCGGAAGCATCAATGCCATAGCCTTCCAGATCACCATAGGTGATTTGGTAAACCCCCGATTGGGATATCCGAAGCTTATGCCAGGGTCCTTTGGCCAGAACCGACTCATCCACATATTGATAGATATTGCGCTGGGCAACTATTTCATCCGGATTAAAAATAATCTGATAGCTGAAAGACTGTAATAGCTTAACCGAGTCGCCGCAAAGAGATAGCTTAGCGGGGGCAAGCATAAAATAACCAAAAGCTTGCTTGCGAATGGAGTGGGTTTCTGTAGTGAGCTGAATACCATAGGTGAGCTCCTCAACTCCGCGGATGCTGGAGAAATGCTTAATGGGTATGGATTGAAATACCGTATCGCTTAGGATCACCTCCATGGAAAAATCGGATGACGGCAGGGGAAGCCGCTCTGAATAGTAGGGAAGATGATGGTTGTCAAAGTCATAATCCGACCCCTTGAAGGATAATACATCAAATGAGGCCAGGGTATCATCACCCGGAGTAATTGTTTTTACCGGGTCCCAGTTAAAAGATTTATAGGAAGCGTTTTGCCCGTGTAGAAAAAACGGAGCCAGGAAAAAGAAGGCAAACAAAATAGCTGAGGTCCCAAATGCAGGGATATTGTTTTTTTCTCTCATGGTTCTGCTAATATTATGCCTGTGGTATTCAGGCGCAGATTAAAAAATACCTAAACCGGATGGTTGATAAATATAATATTTGCTGTAAAATTTCGGTTGTTATTATTGAGTCCAGTCTAAAAAGGTTACTTTTGATTTTCAGCGGCTTTTTGCCCCAGACCCTAAAGGGTGAAGCCGCTGAAAATCAGCCACCCTTTAGGGATGGGGCAAAGCTGATTTTCAGCGGATGTGAAAAATGTGTGTTTTTAGACTGGACTCATTATTTGATTTAATGGGTTGTTAACAATTGGCTGACGGTGCTGGTCAAACAGGAAACAACACCGGAGGTAGTCAGCGCTTAATAAAAAGCAAGATGTTAAAAAATGACTATTCTATTGTACCGGGTTGTGTCTGTATTTTGCACATTATACTAATAACCATCGAGACGGTTTTTTTATTGTATATCACTGAAAAAACCTGGTGGCAGCCTTTTTGTAACATTTTTGTTTGGGTGCAAGTATAAGTGAGATAAAATGCTTATTTTTGTGGGGTAAAAAAGGGTGTTTTTTATCCCGTTATCAAAAAATGTTGTATTTTTGGAGTTTGAAAAATCATGGGTAAATAATATGCCACAAAAAGCACGTTTATTAATACCAATAATAGTAATTTTATTGGCAGGACAAGAGGTTCGGGGGCAGGATCCGCATTTTTCCCAGTTCTATGCCAACCCGTTGTATCTGAATCCGGCATTTGCGGGGAGCAATATTTGTCCCCGATTGACTACCAACTACAGGAATCAATGGCCGGCCATTTCAGGTGCTTATGTAACCTATAATGCAGGGTTTGACATGTATTTTGATGCTATTTCCGGGGGATTGGGGCTTTTAGCTTACTCGGACCGTTCAGGTGAGGGGGTGCTTAGCTCCTCTCAGTTTAGCTTTATGTATGCTTACCGGCTGAAAGTGTCCCGAACCTTCAGCATAAATGCGGGGCTGCAGGCCAGCTATTTTCAGAAGTCGGTGGACTGGACCAAGCTTACATTCGGTGACCAGATTGACCCCCAGTGGGGATTTGTGAATCAAACCAGTGAAGTGGGCGGCACCTACGAATCCAGTGGAGCAGATTTTTCTGCAGGATTATTGGGGTATACCAATAACTTTTTTATTGGAATTGCTGCCCATCACCTGACAGAACCAAATGAAGGGTTTAGAAATTACAGTGAGTTGCCCCTTAAGCTTACCGTGCATGGAGGATACGACATTGAACTGGGGGGTGGGCCGGCAAGACAATATCGGGCTGGAGACTTGGTGCTGTCGCCGAATATAATGTATATGCAACAGGGACAGTTTCACCAGCTAAACTATGGATTGTACCTGAACATGAAGCCTATCCTGGCAGGACTATGGTACAGGCAATTCTTTGAAGGCTCCGATGCACTTGTTGTAATGGCTGGATTTGAATATGAAAAGTATAAGTTTGGATATAGTTATGATATTACCGTTTCCAGGCTGAGTAATGCCTCCGGCGGAGCGCATGAAATATCGATGATGTTGAAATTCAACTGCCCTCCGGAACGCGTCAGACTACGGGAAATCGAATGTCCATCCTTCTTCTGATACTGATAATAATTATTTATAATCTGATTGAGAAACAATTAAAGCTTGAATTATGAAATATATGGGATTTCTTAAAAGCTTCATGTTATTGACAACAGCAATCCTCATGGTGGCCTGCGGGTATGAGCGCTCACCCACAACCGGGTGGAACTACAATGACCCTCAAAGCGGTGGCTTTGAAAAGCAGCCATTTATGGAACAAGTGACTGGCCCGGGGCTGGTGCTTATTGAGGGTGGACGCTTTACCATGGGACGAACGGAGCAGGATGTAATGTTCGATTGGGATAATATCCCCAGAACAGTTACCGTGCCTTCCTTTTACATGGACCAGACCGAGGTGAGAAACTTTGACTATCTGGAATATCTTTACTGGTTAAAGAGAATCTTTGGCGATCGGTACCCCACCGTTTATGAAAGGGCACTGCCGGATACCAATATCTGGAGAGAAAAATTGGGCGAAAGAGAACAGTATGTGAGGTATTATCTGAGGCATCCTGCTTACAGGGACTATCCTGTGGTGGGGGTAAACTGGATACAGGCATCCAACTATGCGGCCTGGCGGACCGACCGGGTCAATGAAATGATCCTGGTGGAATTGGGCTTTATGGAGCGAATTCCCGATCAGGCCAATGAAGAACATTTTAATACGGAGGCCTATCTGGCAGGACAGTATGACCTGGGGGTGATCCGGGAAAGCATGGTTAACCTTGACCCCAATGCTCCGGATGACCGGCTGGTGCGTATGGAGGACGGAATACTGCTCCCCGCATACCGCCTCCCAACAGAAGCCGAATGGGAGTTTGCTGCCCTGGGGCTTATTGGAAACACCATCTATGAAAGAGTGGTGGAAAGAAGAATTTATCCCTGGAATGGGCATATCACCAGAACTAGTGCTAAAGAAAGCTATGGCGACTTCGTGGCCAACTTCCGCAGAGGAAGAGGAGATTATATGGGTACTGCCGGATATCTTAATGATGCAGCCTCCATTACGGCTCCCGTTTATGCCTACTGGCCTAACGATTATGGCTTGTACAATATGGCAGGAAACGTGTCTGAATGGGTACGCGATGTATACAGACCTCTCTCTCACGAAGACATGAGCGACTTCGCTCCTTTTAGGGGGAATGTGTATACGGTGCAGGCACGAAGCAGCTTTGGAGGATTGCAGCCCAAGCTGGGGTTTGTTATGTGGGACTATAGCGCTATTATTGACTACCTGAACGACTATCAGCAAATCTCCCGAGAACTTAACGATATCAATGAGCATGAAGAAATGCTGATCACATATTTGAAGCAGTTTGCCATTGGTGCCGATAGCATGGCAGACATCAGCCGACATGAAGATGCGTCTATCCTTATGGAGGACGGATTGCTGGACTTTACCGGAAAAAGCCCCAGACCCAATACGGATGAAGCCAACGCTACAGAAGCAGAACTGGGGGTTAATATGGCCAATGACTTTGATGAAATGCAGGTGAGGGATGAGAATATTATCACCATCCAGGCGGTTATAGCACAATATATCGAGGCTAGCCCCGGGGAAATTCAAACCAGAGCCGTTACGGTTCAGGAAAACCTTGACCGCCGAAACTATCGCAAAGCTGATAATATCAACTACAAAGATGGAACCTATACCACGGCTCCAGGCGCCACATGGGACCAGCGATCTGATGTGGCTGACCCCGACAGAAGCTACACCGACCAAATGTATGACTATCCTGAAGAAGAAAATATTGGAAGCTCCCTGATCAACGACCGGGTGAGGGTTAGAAAAGGCGGATCATGGCGTGACGGAGCCTACTGGATGAGCCCGGGAACACGACGGTTCCTCCTGGAAACGCAACGAAGAGACGACCTGGGTTTCCGCTGCGCAATGGATCGCGTGGGAAGCCCCATCGGAACCTATTAATATTGCCTGTATAATAAGGTGTATATAATATAAGGTGCACCATGAACTCCGAAAATGCAGGTTATGGGAATGACTCCTGGAGGGCATGGCTAAGATGGCCGGAAGAAATGGAAAAGATTAAGAACAATTGTAAAGAGGCACTTCGAAACCCGTTTTCAAGTGCCTCTTTTTATATAACATAATCAGAGGAACCCAATTATGAAGGTGGGAAAACTGTATAATGCCTTTAAATTATCCACAGGAGTGTCTACCGATACCCGTGCTATCCGCAAAGGAAGCATGTTCTTTGCCCTCAAAGGGGAACGGTTTAATGGAAACCTATTTGTCGGGCAGGCTTTTGAAAATGGTGCCCAATATGCTGTGGTGGATGAAGCAAGGGGAGTGATCAATAACAACTGTATTAATGTAGACAGCTCTCTGGAAATGCTTCAAAAACTGGCCCAATATCATCGGGCAAAGTATTCAGTACCCATGTTGGCCATCACCGGATCTAACGGAAAAACAACTACCAAAGAGCTAATCATAAGCATACTGAACAAAAAATTCAACACCCACTACACCCGGGGAAATTTAAATAACCACATTGGATTGCCCCTTACTCTATTAGACCTCAATGAACACCACCATATTTCCGTGGTGGAGATGGGGGCCAACCATCAGGGAGAGATCGCACGACTGGCAGAATTGGCAGACCCGGATTATGGATTGATCACCAATATCGGGAAAGCCCACCTGGAGGGGTTTGGAGGAATTGAAGGAGTGATTAAAGGAAAAACCGAACTATTCCGCTGCCTTAAAGCCAAAAACAGACCCGTGTTTGTGGACGAAAAGGACCCAATACTCATTCAGCATAGCCAGGAAATGGTAAATATACCCTATGGAGCTCAATCATTACAGGTTGAGATGGTTAGTGAGTTCCCAACTTTGTCTTTTCAGTGGAAAAAAAACTCAATAAACACCCATCTTGCCGGAAAGTACAACATGCAAAATATATGTGCAGCCATTGCAGTGGGTAATTACTTCAATGTGCCGGAAAAGGATATATGCAACGCGGTGGAATCTTATATTCCCCAGAATAGCCGCTCACAGGTGGTGAAACATAAACCAAACACCATTATTTTAGATGCATATAATGCAAACCCTACCAGTGTGGCTGCTGCTTTGGACAACCTCTACAGGTATCCTTCCAGCCATAAATCCAAAATGGCAGCTCTGGGAGACATGCTTGAACTGGGTGAAGAAAGTGATAAGCACCACCAGGAGACTGTGAATGAGCTGAAAAGGTATGACTTTGACAGGGTGTTGCTGGTGGGGAGTTGCTTTTCCCGAGTTAAAGTCCCGGAAGATTTTCATGTTTTTAATAATGTTGAGGAAGCCTCCCAATGGATCGAAGATCAGCCTGTGGAAGATTCTGTAATACTCATAAAAGGGTCCAGAGGGATTCGCATGGAGAAGGTCTTTCATGCCATAACCGGGGAAAAGGATACGTAGAGAGCACGCTGTAAGGTGTTGCCAGGAGCCAGGGTGCTTCTGCACACGGGCTAAATGGATAAAATGGTATATTATGGAATCCGGAAACTTCAGGGTAATTGGGCTAATGTCCGGGACTTCTCTTGACGGGCTGGATATAGCTTGCTGTGACTTCAGCAAGTCATCCGGTAAGTGGACATTCAGCCTCCTTAAAGCTTGCACCAGAGAGTATTCAGACGATTGGCGCAGAAAGTTAACAGATGCACACCTTATGAGTGCAGAGGGCTTATTGAAGCTGGATGTGGAGTATGGAAGGTTTTTGGGTCAAAGGGTTAATGATTTTTTGGAGGGCGGCAGTCTTAATGTTGAGTTGGTTGGCTCTCATGGACACACTGTGTTTCATTCACCCCAACAAGGCCTATCGTATCAGCTGGGTTTTGGGAAAGCCATAGCCTTCCGGTGTGGGTTGCCCGTTGTTTCTGACTTTCGGATGGATGATGTGCTGGCTGGCGGGCAGGGCGCCCCTTTGGTGCCGGCCGGAGATTATTACCTGTTTGGCGATTACCCGTATTGCCTTAATCTGGGAGGATTTGCCAATATTTCTGAAAAAAAACACCAGGGGATCACCGCCTTTGATATATGCCCGGTGAACTTTGTGATGAATAGGCTGGCGGCCAAAAAGGGACAAAAAATGGACCGGGATGGGGCTCTGGCGAAAGAGGGAAAAACCCATCCCAAGCTTTTAAAAGCATTGAATGCACTGGATTACTATAAACAAACACCACCCAAGTCTCTGGGAAGAGAATGGGTGGTGCGGTTTGTGGATCCTTTGCTTTCCAGGTTTTGTATGTCCGCAGAGGACGCATTATCCACTTATGTGGAGCATGTTAGCCACCAGATCGCGGCAGTGCTGAATCAACAAAAGCAGAATAAGCAGGTGCTTGTTACCGGAGGTGGCGCAAAAAATGGATATCTGGTACAACGGATCACTGAAAAAACCAGGCATCAGATTATTATTCCGGACCAAAAGGTTATTGACTACAAGGAGGCTGTGGTTTTTGCTTTTCTTGCTCTCCTCAGGCATTTAGGGGAGATCAATATTTTTTCCTCAGCCACCGGCGCCGGCAGGGATACTTCAGCCGGCACTCTGTTTATGCCCGGCAAGGGGCATTCCAGGTTGCCTTGAGATAGGGAATGTTATCTTCTGCGGCCTCCTCTTGGGCTGCCGTAGTCACAACCCCGACTGCCCGGCTTGTTGCCTCTTCCCATTCTGGATTTATTGCCTTGCCGGGAATCAAAAAACACCTGTTGCTCTTTGGTTAGCAGCTCACGGATTTGCTCCCGGTGCCGCAATGAACTTTTCATCATCTCTGCTTTTACTGCAGCCAACTCATCCGTTAGCGCTTCAGCCCTGGATGGGTTTCTGTTTTCTCCGGTGGTTAATGCACGGATTTCCATGCGTAGTTGGTCAACCCGGTTACGGTAGTTGGTGCGCTCTTCCATATGCACCAACCGTAAGGCACGGATCTTTTCCGTTTGCTCTTCCGATAAATCCGGAATATTCATGCATGTCCCCCGGGGTTCTCCGGAAAATGATGCTCCCTGGGGATTGCCTCGCTGTGCCATTGCGCTTACAGAGAATATCATGAGCGTTAGCAAGGTTAAAAATACTTTTGCTTTTGATTTCATAATCATACTTTTTTTGAGGTTATTAAAATATTAGTGAGTTGGTTAATTCTGGTTACTGTTGTTTGGGTCTTTGGCTCCTTTGGTCATGGCGGTGTTTACGCCGGTCACCTTTACTTCTATTTTTATGCATGGCCGCACTCCGGAGAAATTCATTGACAGCTTCCACTTGTTGGGGGCTATTAGCCAAATCTTTGATCTTCTGAAAGTGGTCCATAGTATGGATATGGATCTGGCTGTACAGGGTGCCAATCTCATGGGCATATTCATACACCTGTTCCTGATTTTCTTCATGGTTTGCTACCAGTTCAGTTTGCCTGGTTCTGAGTTGCCTGATGGAATCGGTGAGTCTTCTCATGATGGCATGGTGTTGGACCCTTAGCTCTTCCATTTGTTGCATTTGTTCATCATCAAATCCAAAGCGGTTTTGAAGCCGGTCTGCCCTGTATGGCCTTTCCGACCGCAGGCTGTCCGTGGTGGGTTGAGGGGCGGTGACCTCCTCTATCTTAGTGGAAGGGCTGACCTTATCGTACAACAGGTAGCCGATCATCCCCAGGTTTAATATGGCCAGGATAATCACAAGGGCCAGTAATAGTTGCTTTTGTCTGTATATTTCCATGAGTTTAGTGGGTTGCTGTTAAAAAATAATAGTCATTGTCTGCCAATTCTTCATCCAGTTCATGGAAGTAGCGTTCAAAAAAAGGCTCTTCTCCGGCATATTGCGTGGGTTGCTTCTGGCCGGAAGTATACAGTAGTGTAAGGGATGTGCTTGCGAGCATGAAAAGGATTACTGCGGCAATACGACGGACAAAACTTATGAAGTGAAGGCTGTGCCTGACAGGGTATTTTTCGCCGGGCGGAAGGCTGGAAAGACGTTCAAAAAAGCCATCCGAAGGAGAAACGGGCTCTCCGGCCTGCTCATAAACCGGCTTGATCTTTTCCATCAGCGATTTGCAGGATGAGCACTGCCCCAAATGTGTCTCCAGACCCTCCTTTTCGCCAGGGGATATCTCCTGGTCCAGGTAGAATAACAGGTGTGTATGTACAAAATGGCAATTCATAGTTGATAGGTTATATAGGTATGACAATAACAATGAATAAAACTTGCTCTAAGTGGTGTAATAGTGGATCAATTTTTTCTGAAGGTTTATTTTTGCCCTGTGAATCAATGACTCTACGGAAGAAAGGGAGGTGTTCATCACCTGTGCTATTTCTTTATAGGGCAGCCCGTCATATTTATGCAGGATAAATGCCGTCTTTTGCAACTCCGGGAGGGTATCCATAGCGGTATGCAGAATATGGCGTCTTTCCAGGTTTTCGCTGATGGCATCCGGGCTCTTTGCATGACCCCACATGGTTCTTTCCCCCCCGGGTATTAGTGAACCGGAAAGCTGTTCCCTTTTTTTATTCTTTTTAAGCTGGTTAATGGATTTATTTACGGTGATCCGGTATAGCCAGGTAGAAACGCTTGAGTCTCCCCTGAATTTATTAATGGAATGGAATGCCTCCAGGAACACTTCCTGTGTCAGGTCTTCAGCGTCTGTGCGGTTATTAAAAAACCCAAAAGCAGTTGAATAGACCATTTGGCCATAAGTCTTTACAAGTGTGGCATATGCTTTTTCATCACCCTGTTGCAGGGCGTGGATCAATTCTCCCGGGGCTTGCATAATCAAAATTGGGTTTTTATGTATGACAAGTTGGGGAAAGATAACTTGTGCCCCAATGCAAAATTACCCGTGTTATTAAAACCGGCGTTGGCAAGCGGACGGCTAACAGTCCATGGGTTATCAGTTGGAGATGTATAAGTTGTTACCAGTATAATGGGTTCGGTAGGTTTTTAATCCGCGGGTGGCCGGCCCCTCAAAAACGGAACCATCCAGCAGCAGGTAACGGGATAAACAGGTGGAGTCAATCATGGTAAGACCGTTATCCTCCACGACAACACGGGCATGCTGCTTGTGATGGTCGTAAGGACAGGCTCGCTCATATGCCCTGAAATCATCCTGTGACATACGATATACAATGATCCCCCGGTACCCACCGGTAATATAAATGTGGTTCCCGATAATGCTGAGATCTCCATATAACGTTGAGGACAGATCTAGGTTTATGCTCACATGTACATTGGGAACAGGATCCTGAAACTCCTTGTCACAGTGTGGAAGAAGCACGGCAAGAAGAATAATCGCCGGTTTAAAAAAATATTTGTATCTTTCAGCCATGAAACCGATGGGTTTTTATGGAGTCTGCTTGTAAAGGAGTATGCTTATATGGCAACCCCTGATTACCTATAGGGTACCTGGGTGAGCCGTTAATGTAAATAAGGCGTAATGAAATCATATTTCATTGGGTAAGCAAACACTAATTACTGAACGACACGGCGAAAATATTATTTTAGCATAGCCGTTTAAAAGAAAATATATATTTATGTTACGCATATTGTTAAAGTCCATGCTCCTGTTTATTATTTGCTTGCCACTGGTTACATACACCGCTTGCAATGCCACACGGCAATCCAGTAGTGCCAGGGAGAAAACAGAGCAAAGACAAAGGGAGCAGGCCGAGAGGCAGAGGCAGGAGTATCAGGAGCGAAAAGAGAGACACCTGGAAATTCAAAGCGATGATTCCCGGGCACGAATGAAAGACATGCAGAAAAAATCGGAGCGGTATAACTATAATAAGAAGCGATTTTTTCTGGCCCGCTGGTGGGATCAGGTGGTCCATAAAATACGGATAAGGCAGGGAAGAAGGCCGCAAAGAGGACATTTATAGAGGTTTAAACAAAATAATATGAGCAGATTCCTGCTGCTTACGTTTTATTTGGTGTATGCTTTTACACCATGGCTTCATGCACAGGAGGGGCCGGTATACTCACAACACTACGCTACGGAAGTGGTTAAGAGTGAGCAAGGCCTTTCTCAAAACTCCGTGAGAAGCATTTTTCAGGATTCCAGAGGGCTTATGTGGTTTGGCACCTGGGACGGGCTGAACCGGTTTAACGGACTTTCATTTCATATTATCCGTTCAGACTTCTGGGGAGAACCGGGACATTTATCCAATCATACTATTAATGTAATCTATGAAGATCACCATAATTATTTGTGGATTGGAACGGATTATGGTCTGAATCGACTTGACCCAAAGACCATGGCGTTTAAGGCCTATTTTCATGAGCCAGGCAACCCTGAAAGCCTTCCCAGTGACACAATAAAAGCCATTGCCAGCGACCGGCAGGGTAATCTGTGGATTGGAACACAGCAGGGACTGGTTAAGCTTGTAGATGAGACGGGAAAATTCCTGCGGGTCGTTCCCGGTGAGGGAAATGATGCTCGCTCTGCCCAGGTGAGAACACTGTTCTCAGACTCCCGTGGCAGGCTATGGATAGGTACCGCTAAAGGACTGTTTTTGAAGGAAAAGAATAACCATGGCATTGGTCGTATTACAGACCCTCACAGCAATGAATGCCCTTTGATATCACCGGGAATTAACGTGGTGAGGCAAGTGGGAAGTCAGTTGATTATGGTGGGAACGGAAGAAGGTATATCCATTTTAGATTTTCAAGGGGCCTGCCAGGGGCATATTACTCCTCAAAACTCAAAAGGACAGCTTAAAGACCCATATATCATGGACCTTTGCCCCGACCAGAGTGGCAAGGTGTGGATTGCTACCTCCGGTGGAGGAATATCCTTTTATTATCCCCAGACAGGTAAGGTGCGAAGCCTGGACCAGGTTCCCGGGTATGCCGCCGTTAATGAAGCTTTTGTCAATAGAATATATGAAGATGAGCAAGGGATTATTTGGATTGGATATGCCTGGAAAGGTCTGGCGAAAGTGGTACCCGCACGAAAGTTCTTTAATCGTTATTCTAAAGGCGAACTGCCGGGAGAAGGACTGGTCGGAAGCTCCGTTTGGGCTGTAAATGAGGTGGCACCCAATACATTCTATGTGGCAACAGACAGAGGAATTAGTGTGCTGGAAAGCGGAAAAGGGATAGTTAACAACCTTACTACATATGACGGTTTGAGCACTAATCATATACGAAGCTTATTGAAGTGCAGGAATGATGCAATATGGGTGGGAACCAATGACAGAGGACTGATCCGGATTAGCCGGGAAAAGGGAGATACTACACTGGAATTCTTTGGAAATAAAGCTAATGGAAGGTATAAAGAGTTGTATAATAACGTTATCACCGGATTGCTTCAGGATGGACCTGGCTACATATGGGCTGCTACCAATTATGGTCTTTACCGATTTCATCCCGACAGTATGAGTGAATCGTTTACGGCTTTCCTGCATGAACCCAATAATACGGCTTCTATCAGCCATAATATGGTATATAGCGTTTTTGAAGATGACAGAAATACCATCTGGCTGGGAACCTATAACGGACTCAATAAATACAATAGAGAAACGGGGGTGTTTACAGCCTATAAACATATTACCGGGGATCCTAATAGTATATCAACCAATAGGATATTTGGAATCAGCCAGGATGAAAGCGGCACCCTGTGGGTGGGAACCATGGGAGGAGGCCTTAATAAAATGGATCCCATAACAGAAAAATTCAGCCACTATGTGCATACCCACGGGCTTGCCAATAACGTGGTCTATAATATTATCCCCGATGAAATGGGGTACTTGTGGCTCAGTACCAACAGGGGACTTTCCAGATTCTCCCCGGGAAATGAGCAGTTTGTAAACTTCGATGTTAATGATGGCATCCAGGGATATGAGTTTAACCTGGGAGCAGCATTTAAAAGCAGCGATGAAAAGATCTTTTTCGGGGGAATGAACGGACTGAACTCCTTTTATGCGCTGGAAGTAAAAAGAAACCAGTACATCCCCAAGCTGGTGATCACCAATGTAAGTGTTTATAATCAAAAACTCAATAAAACGCTGGAGGATGGGGATACCATTATTTTGTCTCATAAAGATAATTTTATATCATTGGAATTTGCTGCTTTGGATTATACCAACCCGGTGAAAAACCAGTATAAATACCGGTTAAAGAATGTTTCCCGTCAATGGATCCATGTCTCACCGCCAAAAAATACGGCAGAGTTTACCAAGTTGCCTCCCGGGGAATATGAGTTTTTTTTAAAAGGCAGCAATAGTGACGGAATATGGAATGAACAGGGCATGCGGGTGTATATCATTATCGAGCCGGCCTGGCACCAGACCAGACTTTTTCGGTTTGGCAGTGCAACATTGATCCTATTGCTGGTGCTTTTTGCTGTTGCCTGGAGGATCGGACAAATCAGAAAAGAACAGCAAGCCGAAAGGCAAATCTTTGAGCTGGAGAGAAAAGCGCTAAGGCTTCAAATGAACCCCCATTTTATTTTTAATACCCTGAACTCCATCCAAAGCTTTGTTTTGAAACGAGAAAAGAAAGCCGCCGTATCTTATCTGAATAAGTTTTCCAAAATGATACGGCAGGTATTATATAACTCTGATAAAAGCTTTGTGCTGTTATCCGACGAGATGGTATTGCTGAAGAATTATATAGAGCTGGAGAGGCTACGCTTTGATTCAGGATTCGATTATGAATTTTATGTGGACCCCGGTGTGGATGATGACTTTATATCTATTCCACCCATGCTTATTCAACCGCATGTGGAAAATGCCATCCTTCATGGGCTTATCCCCCTAAGGGACAAAGGTGGCGTGCTCACCGTTTCTTTTTTGCAAAATAGCCGGCAAACCATTAAATGCGTGGTGGATGACAATGGCATCGGAAGAGAAGCGGCAGGGAAAATAAAAAAACAATCCAAAAACAAATACCGGTCAAGGGGTATTAGTATCACCAGGGAACGCCTAAACAGAATTAATGAGATGTACAACCATGAGTTGTCGGTGGACATAGAGGATAAATACCATAGGGACGGCACCCCGGCCGGCACAAAAGTGACGCTGATCATACCGGTGAAAAATGAATAATCCATAAACCTGGAAACAAATGATAATTAATGCTGTAATTATTGATGATGAAAAGCACTCCCGGGCCACTTTGCAAGACATGATCCAGGAGTATTGCCCTGAAGTTCACATCGCCGGAATGGCTGATGGTTGTGAATCAGGAGTAGAGATCATTGAAAAATGTAAACCCGGACTGGTGTTTCTGGATATCCAGATGCCTGATGGAAGCGGTTTTCGTGTGCTGGAGCAAACCAAAGAGAGAAACTTTGAGGTGATCTTTACCACTGCATACGACTCCTTTGCCATTAAAGCATTTAAATATAGTGCGCTGGATTACTTGCTAAAGCCAATTGACGGAATAGAACTGCAGAATGCCGTGGAAAAAGCCGTGCAAAGAAAAACCAACTCCTCAGGAGCCGCCGTGGAAATGCTACTGGAAAACCTCAAACGGAAAGAAAAACCCGGAAAGATCGTGCTGTCCACCTTTAAAGGCCTGCACGTAGTGGAAATCAGTCAGATTGTCCGGTGTAAAAGTGAAGATTATTATACCCGGTTCTTCTTTAAAGATAAAACAGAACTGCTTGTATCCAAAACACTTAAAGAGTACGAAAGCATCCTGGAAGATCATCAATTTATCAGACCACATAAATCACACCTTATTAATATAGAGTTTGTAAAAAACTATATGAAATCTGACGGAGGGTATATCCTGCTTGCCGATGGTTCCAGAATACCTGTGGCCCGTAGAAAAAAGGACGGGATAGTTAAGTTGCTTAAAGAGCTTGAGTAACAAGGTGGCGGTTGCTGCTCCCAACGATAAAGGGTGAATCCGCTGAAAATCAGATGCAAATAAGGGTCCGGGGCAAAGTTTATCTTCAGTAGATGTGAAAAATCTGTGCCTTTAGACCGGACTCAAGAGTAATAAGGTCAGTATGGAAGAGGACCATTTAATAAACCCGGGGTGTTTTTTCTCAAATACTCTGGATAGATTTATATCTTTGCCGGGTGTTTTTTCAAATAGACCGTTAACTGATTGAAAAGGCCCGTTAACTGGATTTAATACCATTTAACGGGAAGTTCGTTGTATTTTTACACCAAAATTCAGGCGTTGTTATGCGCCATCATGCTTATGGAAGATCTGCTACTGTTACTTTTGGGGTTAGTCTGGCTGGGAGCGAGTTACTACCAGTCGCAAAGGAAAAAGAAGGCCGAAGAAGAGCGCCGGAGCGCCGCTGTGACCAAATCCGGTGATCATAATGAAATGGATGATGAGGAGCCTTCAGGAAAAGAGTCTTTTCTGGATAAAATGATGGAAACCATTGATCAGGAAGGGTCAGGACTGCTTCAGGACCTGGAAAAGCAGGCAAGTAACCAGTTCTCCAGCGGGGAAATAGATGACAAGAATGGGGAGATAGCAGAGAATGAAGAGGTGGGAAGTAATAGCCAGGCAGAAGAGAGCGAAGAATCATTAACGGCTTCGGCAGGGTTAACCAATTTATCCCGGAGGAAAAAACAAGTCAAAAATCAACAATGGGCAAGAAATCTGGTGCGGGATTTTGACGGTAAAAAGGCCGTTATTTATTCTGAGATCCTCAACAGGCCTTACTAATATAAAAAAATGCATTTTTGATTCCCGGCTGTTAAATCTTTTATATTTTTACAGCCCCTAAAAAGCACATAAAAAAAACAACATAAAATTACAGGTATGTTTCGAAAGTTAATGACAGTAGTTGTCCTGTTATTCGCCACATTTTATTGGGCGTATGGACAATCAGGAGCCTTAAGAGGTAAAGTAATCGATGCCGAAACAGGAGAACCGGTACCTTTTGCCAACGTAGTAGTTGAGGCAGGAGGAAGTCAGGCCGGTGGAGCCACTTCAGACTATGATGGGAACTATACCATCAGGCCCCTTTCTCCGGGAAGGTACGATGTGAAAGCGTCTTACGTAGGATATAAGCCGTTGATGATACGTGGTGTGATCATTAATGCCGACCAGGTGCGCTTTATGGATATAGAAATGGAGCCCACCGCGGAAACCCTGGAAACCTTTGAAGTGAGGGACTACAGGGTGCCCCTTATTGATAAAGACCAGACTACCACCGGAGAAACCGTAACACGGGAAGACATTGCCAAGCTGCCCGGACGGTCTGCCACTGCTGTGGCCGCTACTGTGGGGGGTGTGTTCTCACAGGATGGAGAAATGGGAAGCATCCGGGGAGCACGGTCTGAAGGAACGGTAATGTATATCGATGGAGTAAGGGTTAGAGGAACTTCATCCGTACCACAGTCGGCCCTGGAGCAAGTCTCTGTTATTACCGGAGGAACCCCGGCACAATACGGCGATGCAACCGGGGGGATCGTTAACATTACCACCAGAGGCCCTTCCCGGCAATTCGGAGGTGGAGGAGAACTGATTACCTCTCAATTCCTGGATAACTGGGGCTATAATATGCTCGGATTTAATGTCCAGGGCCCGATCCTCAGAGATAAAGAAACCGAAAGATCATTGCTGGGCTTTATGCTTACCGGTGAGGTGAGCTACCAGGAAGACCCCAGACCGTTTGCCGTACCTTACCACCAGGCCACGGATGAAAGAATTGAGTACCTGGAAAACAACCCCTTCCGGCCTACGGGCACAGGGTTTGGCGCTTTTTACAATGCCACTTATACCCGTATGGAAGACCTGGAAGCCACCAGAACAAAACAATATGCTGAAAATTACTCCATCAACCTCAACGCCAAAGTTGACGTGGGACTGGATTTAAACACCAACCTTACATTTGGCGGGTCTATGCACCACCGGGGCGGATATAACTGGAGTATGGCCAATGCCATGTTCAACGCCGGAAATAACGGAGTGTATGAAGATAATACCTACAGATTCTATGGCCGCTTTACCCAAAGATTCCCCACCGACCGCGACAGCCCTTCGCTGATACGCGATGTGAACTATACCATTCAGGCCGACTTCTCCCATTATGACCGCGTATTACAGGACCGTGACCACCAGGATAACTTGTTCAACTACGGATATATTGGAGATTATAAAACCTATAAAGTGAATTCCTTCGAGCGGGGCGATGACACTATCCTGGGATTCTCCGACGTATGGATACATAATGGATTTAGAGATACCCTGGTAACTTTTACCCCCGGAGATGTTAATGAGCAAATAGCTGCTTATACATCTGATTATTACAACCTCTACGACCTGCACTCCGGAATGTACTCCAATAAAGTGCTGATCCAGCAGGGACAAGGCCTCCTTAACGGAATGAACCCCCAGTCGGTGTATGGGCTCTATACCAATGTGGGATCCCCATACGGGTCTTATCAGAAAATCCAAAACCAGCAATACAGTATTAATGCCAGTGGCTCGGCAGGCATCGGGAACCATGAGATTCGTTTTGGCCTTTTGTACGAGCAGCGCATTGACCGGGCCATTACTTATAACGCAACCGGCTTGTGGAGGTTGATGCAGCAGGTGACCAACCGGCATATCGAACAGTTGGACCTGAATAACCCCATCGCTGTGTATGACGCCTATGGCGTTTTCCAGGATACGGTAATGTACAACCGCTTGTATGATGAGGGATTCCAGACGGCTTTTGATGCTGCAGTTAGAGAAAAACTGGGACTGCCGGTGGACGGACTGGACTGGATTGACGTGGACAACCTGGACCCCTCATTCTACTCCATAGATATGTTCAGCGCCGATGAGTTGCTGAATGCCGGAGACCAGTACGTAAACTACTATGGGTACGACCACACCGGAGAGACCTATGGAACCCGACCCAGCTTTGAAGAGTTTTTTACAGCCACTGATGAGAACGGAAACTTTACCAGACCCATCGCCCCTTTTGAACCCATTTATATGGCCGGATATATCCAGGATCGCTTTACTTTTGATGACCTGGTATTTAATATAGGAATAAGGGTGGACCGCTATGACGCCAACCAGAAAGTGCTCAAAGACCCATTCCTCCTGTATGAAGCAAGAACCGTTGGCGAAGTGGATGACCTGGGACCACACCCGGGGAACATGGGCGATGATTATGTGGTGTATGTGGATGACTACAACAACCCTAACGCTATTCTGGGATATCGTAGCGGAATGGAATGGTTTGATGCACAGGGCACTTCAGTGCAGAACCCTTCTTCTATTGAAGCCGGAACAGGAATTAACCCCTATCTGGTTAACCCCGATCAAACCGCAATCAATGCCAGTGCATTCGAAGATTATGATCCTCAGGTAACGGTAATGCCCAGAATCTCATTTTCTTTCCCAATATCCAGAGAGGCTCTGTTCTTTGCTCATTATGATGTACTTACCAAGCGACCCACCTCAGGGGCACGACTGGATATCCTGGACTACTACTTTATTGAAAGCCGGGGGCAAAGCACCCTTAACAACCCTAACCTGAAGCCGGAAAGAACCACCGATTACGAGGTAGGATTCCAGCAAGTTCTGGGGCCCACTTCTTCTCTTAAGCTTTCTGCCTATTACCGGGAGATGAGAGATATGGTTCAGGCCTTCCCATTTACCGGAGCTT
Organism: Bacteroidales bacterium; assembly: GCA_003557725.1. Taxonomy (GTDB): domain Bacteria; phylum Bacteroidota; class Bacteroidia; order Bacteroidales; family PWNQ01; genus PWNQ01. The sequence goes on from PWNQ01000041.1 coordinate 37,862, forward strand.
ATCCTGTTCCTTATATTTCTTACAGCAACATGGACTTTGGTACCGTTAAAGGACTAACGGTTGCTTATGACCTGCGAAGAACGCGCAACATGCGCCTGAGAGCAAACTATACACTGCAGTTTGCTGATGGAACCGGCTCTTCTGCCACCACTTCCCTCTCACTGATTCGCGCGGGACAGCCCAACCTTAGAACCACCAACCCGCTGAGTTTTGACCGTCGTCATGCCGTCAACGTGGTGGCCGATTATCGATTCAGAGGAGGAACCGATTATGACGGTCCATCCATTAGCAGAACCGTTGTGGATGACGATGGAGAACGCAGAGTAAGAACATACCGAATCCTGGAAAATACGGGAATAAACCTCACCATGAGAGGCGGGTCAGGAACACCTTATACAGCCCACTCTCAAATTTATTCTGCCGTACTGGGTGGCGGAGCTCAATTGATCGATGGATCTATAGGCGGTTCCAGACTCCCGTGGTCATTCTCTATGGATGCACGCATTGACAGGGATATCCAACTGGGCGAAGAGGGAAGAACCCACCTGAATATCTACCTTACTGTTCTTAATGTGCTGGACAATAAAAATGTACTCAACGTATACAGCGCTACCGGAAGCCCCGATGATGATGGATTCCTTGCAGCTCCTGAATTTCAGCAACAAATTGCATCTCAAAACGACCCACAGGCCTTTTATGACCTGTACACAACGCGCATTCAAAGCCCGTATAACTACAGCCTGCCCAGAAGGATCAGACTGGGTGTAGCGTTCAATTTTTAAACCAAGTTAATAACATAAAACGCCATAAAGATATGAGTTACTTATTAAGAATTTCAGTATTGGCCATTATTGCCGTGCTGATGCTTCCCCAAGACGGACTGGCATACAAAGTCCCGCGTGATAAGGAGAGGACGCCCAATAAACAACAAAAAAGCGTTGCCTCCGCCGGATGCCTTCCCGGGACTGCACATATAGACTTGGACATTAACAACGTTCGTGCAAGGATTAACCAAAGTGGAGATATGTGGTGGGACCTGCAGGGTAACCCACGATATGAGGTGCCCAAAGGTTCAGGAAAACACTCCATGTTCTCCGCCGCCCTTTGGATGGCCGGAGTGGATGTAAATGGGCAATTGAAAGCCGCCGCACAGAGATACCGGGGGTCGGGAGTGGACTTCTGGCCGGGACCCCTATCTACGGATGGGAAGGCCACGGTGGACGCTGAAACATGTAAAGCCTACGACCGCCACTGGGTTATGACAAGAGCCATGGTGGAAGAGTTCCTGGCCTGGAGAGATGACCCGGACGAATTCCCGGAATATGTTATCCCACAGGAAATATTGAACTACCCGGCTCACGGTGACGTGTCAAAAAATCAAGCCTATTATCTGGCTCCTTTTTATGATTATACCGGTGACGGAACTTATGACCCTACATCCGGAGACTATCCATACTATGACTTCGATAACGAACTGTGTAAAAACTATGTCCCTACCATGGAAGGAAATGGTATCCTGGAAGACCAGGTGCTTAAAGGGGACCAGACCATCTGGTGGGTGTTTAACGACAGAGGAAACGTACATGCTGAAACAGAAGCTGCACCTATAGGTGTGGAAATCCGGGCTCAGGCGTTTGCTTTTCTTACCAACGATGAGATCAACAACTCTACATTTTATTCTTACGAGATCATTAACCGCTCTACCCATCGGCTCACCAATACCTATTTTAGCCAGTGGGTGGATATGGATATTGGAGACCCTTATGACGACTATGTGGGCTGTGATGTGGGCCGTGGACTGGGGTATGCCTATAACGGGGAAGCTGTTGATGGTAGTGGCGGACCTAATCACTATGGAGCACAGCCACCGGCTATTGGGGTAGACTTTTTTCAGGGACCATATATAGACCCTGACGGACTGGATAACCCAAGATTTCAGAGAGTTATTTCCTATGATATAGATACTGTCATTGTGGGAGTGGACACCATTCTGGATACATTAAGCATTGATACTGTTTCCAGGCAAATTGTTGACGCCAGCATCAATGGCGTGAACTTCGCCGATGGTATTGTGGACAATGAGCGATTTGGAATGCGCAGGTTCGTTTACCATAACAATGTTGGTGGAGGTACCAACCCAGCTATGACTGACCCCCAGACCGGCAGTGAATACTATCAATTGCTCCGGGGAATCTGGAAAGATGGTACCCGAATGCTTTATGGTGGTAATGCCCACCAGAACTCAGGTGCCTATGGCCCTGAGTGTGACTTTATGTTTCCCGGAGATACCGATCCGTGGAACTGGGGTACCGGAGGACAACCACCTAATGGACCAACCTACTGGACCGAAGAGACAGCAGGGAATGTTCCTTACGACCGCCGGTTTATGCAATCTGCCGGACCATTTACCCTGGAAGCCGGTGCAGTGAATTACATCACTGTGGGTATTCCATGGGCAAGAGCTTCTTCCGGAGGCCCATTCGCCTCTGTGGAACTGCTCAGGGAAATTGATGATAAACTCCAACGATTGTTTGATAACTGCTTCCAGGTAATGGATGGCCCGGATGCACCGGACCTGACCATTAGAGAAATGGACAGAAAACTGATCCTGTATCTTTCCAACAGGCCCACTTCAAATAACTACAAAGAGCAGTACGAAGAGTGGGATCCCACCATTATTACTCCGGACAGCATTACCGATGATTCTCTCAGGTATGACTCCATGTATCGCTTTGAGGGATATCAGATTTTCCAGCTAAGAGATGCCTCAGTGTCTGTCACCGACATCCGTGACCCCGACCTGGCCCGGGAAGTGGCACAAGTGGATATTAAAAACGGAGTGGGACAACTGGTTAATTTTGAGAGAAGCCAACGTCTGGATGCCAATGTGCCTATGGAAATGGTGATGGGCGGCGATGAAGGCATCAAGCACTCGTTTGTTATTACGGAAGACGCTTTTGCTTCCGGGGACAGAAGACTGGTTAACCACAAAAAATATTATTTCGTAGCTATTGCCTATGCATATAACGAATATATGCCGTATTCACAGGAGCCCGGGGTTGTTAATGGTCTCTATGGCCAGCAGCAACCATACCTGGCAGGGCGAAAGGGTGCTACAGGAGCCATTACCCCGGTTACTGCGATCCCCCATCTCGTCCAACCTGAAAGAGGCGGAACGGAAGTGCGCTCTGAGTACGGAGACGGGCCTATGATTACCAGAATAGAAGGACAAGGTAACGGAGGGTTGAACCTTCAGCTTACCGAGGAAAGTATCCAGGAGATACTGAACTCTCCACAACACAGGACTAAGCATCCAGTGTATGAACATGGAAAGGGACCCATTGATGTGAAAGTAGTTGACCCCGTTCGAGTAAAACCGGGCAATTATACCCTGATGCTCACAGTGAGTAACGACAGCATTGACTACGCCGGATGGGTGCTGCTCAACACCAATGACCTTACAGATACCATCGCAGTTAGTCAGCATACCATTGATATTAATAATGAACAGCTATTGCTGGACTTAGGTCTGTCCATTACCATTAACCAGGTAGGGAAACCAGGCGATGCTAACCTGCAGAACAGCGGCGTAATCACCTCTTCCATCAGCTTTGCTGACAGCTCTAAGCGCTGGCTCTCCGGCGTACCCAATAACGATGCCTCCATAGCCCTTAACTGGATCCGGTCAGGTACCATGGACGACCCCGCAAATCAGGATAATAACGATTATTCTACAGGGCCGTCACACAGCAGAATTTTCCTGGATCCCAATGAGAATTTTGAGAAGATCATTGGAGGAACCTGGACGGCCTACCGAATGGCTGCACATACCAACTTGCTGGATCACGGGCCTGCCTTGGGAGGAGCTTTTCATCAGCAAAATGATATGGGTAAGTTGTCCAGTGTGGACATCGTGTTTACCGATGATAAGAGCAAATGGACCCGTTGCCCTGTAATTGAAATGGGTGATGATCAGGCTCTTACCGAAGGGAACGCACAGCAATGGAGACTGCGCGAAGCGGCTTCGGTGGATAAAAATGGAAACCCCGACAACAGCGGAACAACCGGCATGGGCTGGTTCCCCGGATATGCCATCAATGTGGAAACCGGAGAAAGACTGAACATGATCTTTTCTGAAGATTCCTGGCTCGTTGGTGAAAATGGCAGAGACATGAAGTGGAACCCAACAGGAAGATACTTTACCGACCTGGGAGTGCCTCTTCTTGGCGGAAAACACTATGTATATGTGCTTGATCATGATAATCAAAGCCCTGCATATGATGAGGGAAAATGGGCTTACGATCAGCTCCGGACTGAAAGCCCTGCGCTTATCGGCCTTATGACCCGTAGCATAATGTGGGTGGGCATGCCCATGCTTAATCCACAATTTGAACTGCTGGAGACGGAAGCCACCATCAGCATACGCGTTCAGCGACCTTATGAACGGTATTACTCCACTCCTGACTTCCAGGAAAACAACCCCATTAATGACAATTATCCGGTTTATCAATTCTCTACCGATGATATTTCTGCTCGCAGAGGGGTGACATCTATTGCTAAAACCATGTTGGACACCATCCGGGTGGTTCCCAACCCCTATTATGGTTACTCCCAGTATGAAACCAGCCAGCTGGATAACCGGGTAAGGATCACTAACCTGCCTGAAGTCTGTACTATCACCATTTACAGCCTGGATGGCACATTGGTGAGAAGGTTTACCAAAGACTCCTATCTTACCAGCATTGACTGGGACCTGAAGAACCATGTGGGCATCCCCATATCCAGCGGTATGTACCTGGTTCATGTTAATGCACCGGGAATAGGCGAAACGGTAATTAAATGGTTTGGCTCTATGCGCCCCGCTGACCTGGAGGCATTCTAAGGATATATGGCACGTGAGCCCGGAAGGGTGCTAACACCATTTTGGCTACAGCACTTTTCCGGGTTCATAAAACCAACAACTAATTATGAATACCAGACAAAATTCAGAACAATGAGACATAAAGTAAAGAGTTTGATTTCAATGGCCTTGGGAGGAATAATCCTTTTTTCCGTCCTTAATGCCAGTGCCGGTAACAAAGACCGGGCCGGACAAGCGGGAGCTGATGAGTTATTGATTAACCCATGGGCTAAATCATCAGGATGGGCCTGCGCCAATACCGGAGGGGTCAGAGGAATGGAAGCCCAATACATCAATGTTGCCGGACTGGCTTTTACAGAAACCACCCAAATCGGGTATACACACACCAACTATCTGGCTGGGACAGGAATTAGTATTAATACGCTGGGACTGGCACAAAGGGTGTCGGAAACAGGAGGGGTCCTGGGCCTGGGAATTATGTCTATGTCCCTGGGCGATATTGACCGCACCGAAGTAGATATGCCCGAAGGAGGTATTGGAACTTTTGCCCCAAGCTTCCTGAATGTTAACCTCTCTTATGCCAGAGCCTTTTCCAATAGCATCTTTGGTGGCGTTAATGTTAAAATTATCTCCCATCAAATTGCGGATATCAGCGCCAGTGGTATGGCTATCGATGTTGGGGTGCAATATGTCACCGGACGTACCGATAATATTAAGTTTGGAGTTGCCCTGAAAAATGTGGGAGCACCTATGAAGTTTACAGGCGATGGAATGTCGCTGAGGACGATAATCACTGAAACAAGGCACACCATGACTGTGGAACAGCGCTCTGATGCATACGAATTGCCCGCATTGCTCAGAATTGGAATCACCTATGATATCGATCTGGCTGATAACCACATCCTTTCTCTGGCCGGAAACTTCCAGTCCAACTCTTTCAGGAAAGATATATTCTCCCTGGGAGCACAATACCAGTTTAGTGACTACCTTGAAATCAGAGGTGGATACAACTACGAGGAGGGACTGCTTAATGAGGGAGACCGTACCACCGTATTCACCGGTCCTACTGCCTGCCTTTCTCTGAAAGTGCCCATTGACCGCGAAGAAAATAGCTTTTTTACCATAGATTATTCATACAGGGCTACGCATCCGTTTGATGGGGTTCATGCTTTTGGAACTTCCATCGCACTGTAATTAATAATTGTTGCGCCTGTATAATTAATGTAGTATCTTTATGCACGATTACAAGGGGACCCTTTCCCAAAGGGTCTTCTTGTATTTTGTTGTATGTTAAATAAATGAAAATTATAGACATGGCTAATGTAAAATACTATAACAAGGAGGGGTTGGAGAAGCTAAAAAATGAGCTGAACCAACTGGAAAAGGTGGAAAGACCCAAAATATCACAGCAAATTTCGGAGGCCCGAGATAAGGGGGACTTATCTGAAAATGCAGAATATGACGCCGCAAAGGAAGCTCAGGGATTACTGGAAGCTAAAATCTCAAAACTGAAGGAGATTATCAATAACGCCAGAATAATTGATGAGTCCAAACTGGATGATAGCAAGGTGTTATTGTTTTCCACCGTGGTGATCAAAAATATGAAAAACAACCAAAAAATGACCTATACCCTCGTCCCCGAAAAGGAGGCCAACCTTAAGGAGGGAAAAATCTCAGTGGATTCGCCCATCGCAAAGGGACTGCTGGGCAAAGAAGTGAATGAAAAGGCCGATATACAGGTTCCTGCCGGAAAGTTCACCTTTCAAATAATGGATATTACCAGAAAATAGATAAACTTTTACCCTTTTCCTGCCATGAGTAGCATTTTTACCAAAATCGTTAATAAGGAAATCCCTTGTTATAAGATTGCCGAAGACGATTCCTTTTTGGCTTTTCTGGATATTAACCCGCTGGCTAAAGGCCATACGCTGGTTATACCCAAAAAGGAGGTGGATTATATCTTCCATTTGGATGATACATTGTATAAGGAGCTATTTGCTTTTGCCAAAAAAGTGGCACCAGCCATTGAAAAGACCATTAAATGTGAGCGTATTGGCATTACAGTGATTGGCCTGGAGGTGCCTCATGCCCACATCCATCTTATTCCAATTAACTCTTTGTATGATATGGACTTTAAGCAGCCAAAGCTGAAGCTGACCCAGGAGGAGTTTGCTGCCATGGCTGAGAAGATCCGGGGCAACCTCTAATAGAATGGTTTACCGGGATATGCGCCCCGGGTTGTTTTTTAGGAATGATTTCCAGTTGCCATCTTTTTTTCCTGTTGGGGCTGTTGCATCGCGCTGAAAAAAGTGGCATACGGCTACGGCCAGCCCGTCGGTAGCATCCAGATACTCCGGTGGCTCTTTGATTTTTAACAGTCGTTCCAGCATGCCCGCCACCTGTTCCTTGGAAGCCCCGCCCCGACCGGTTATGGACTGCTTTATGCGGCGAGGAGAATATTCGAATACCGGAATATCCCGGGATAATGCCGCCGCCAGAATCACCCCCTGGGCTCGACCCAGCTTTAACATGGACTGAATATTCTTGCCATAAAACAGGGCTTCGATGGCCAGACTGTCTGGATGGTGCTCGTCTATTATGGATAGCGTACGGTGAAAAATCTTTTTTAACTTTGACGCCGGATCGGTCAACCCGCTTAATTTTAAAACCCCCATATTAAGCAGAGAAATATGATTGCCACGGGCCTCTATTAGACCATATCCCATTATATTTGTGCCCGGGTCAATACCCAAAATAATCTGTTCATTTTTCAAAACCATGATATCATTTTGTCCGCAACAAAACTATACAAATCTTTTAACCGGGGAATTAAAATAATCGTCTTTGTCCTTGCTTATTATTTTATTTTTAAGCAACTGACAGAAAGAGAAGTCCATTTTAATACCCTCGCAGAGATGTTCCGGGGTGCACACTTTTCTCTGTACTTTACTGGCGCTATGGTTTTGGTGCTATTGCTTATGCTTGTAAACTGGGGCGTGGAAAGTCGGAAATGGCAGTTTTTAATAGGGAAAAATGAAAAGATCAGTTGGATGACCAGCCTCACCGGAGTGTTTGGAGGGGTGACCATTAGTTCTATTACACCCAACCGCACCGGAGAATACCTGGGACGGGTATTTATCCTTAAAAAAACCCACCCGGTAAGAGGAATACTCATCACCATGGTGGGCAGCATTAGTCAGTTGTTTGCCACTCTTCTGGCGGGTACAGCAGCCATGGTATATTTGTTTGTAAAATTCCCTGTGGATACTTTAGTCTGGCCTCCCGTCTACGTTATTGCAGCTATCGGTTCGGTTGTTCTGTTAACCGTTATCCTGGCTGCATTTTACTTTAATATTCCTGGATTATATGGGAAAATAGAAACATGGATACAGAGAAGACCCCTTGTACACCGCTTTTTTAACGTATTTTTAAAGTATAACCGAAAGGACCTTGCCCTGGTATGGGGGTGGAGCATGGTGAGGTATGGCGTGTTTAGCTTTCAGCTTTATATTTTGCTCCGTGTTCTTCAGATCAACTTCCCCTTTGCCGACATGATGGCCATAATTGCACTTATATTTCTGGGTATTACCCTCATCCCTTCCATAGCTTTGGCCGAACTCCCTGTCAGGGGGTCCGTTGCTATCTTTGTGCTTAGTATATATGCGCAACTAAGCCATGTGCAAATTCCTGAAGATGCTCAGATGAAGATGCTTGCTGCCACAAGTATATTATGGCTAATTAATATCGTGTTGCCCACTATCATTGGCTCTTTTGTTATTTCTAAATTGTCATTCTTTAAAATAAAAAAACATCATAAACGCACAGCCGGGGGAACCTGGGAAGGCATGAAAGATCAGTAAAACGAAAAATGATGTTTCCAAAATAAGACAATATGACGGTTACTTTTTTCCAGGCTGCCGGTCTATTTATTCTTCTGATATACTCCCTGCTCATTCTGGCTTTTTTCAAAGGCTGGAGGAAACTGCCGGTATATGAATTGCGTAAGCATACCCTTCCGGCTTATATGAGTATTGTTGTTCCCGTACGAAACGAGGCCATAAACATCATTAAGCTGCTTTATGCTTTAAAAAGGCAGAATTATGATCAGCGTTGCTTTCGTGTTATTATTGTTGATGACCACTCTACAGACTCCACCCGGGAGCATATAAAGATTTTCAGGGGCAAACATCCTCAGATGAACATTATTCTGAAGTGGTTACCCGATGGAAAGACCTCCAAAAAGCAGGCTTTAAAGGCCGGTGTTGCTCAGGCTAAAGGGGATGCTTTGATCTTTATGGATGCAGACGGCCTGCCGGGTCCCGATTATTTAAGGATAATGAATGAATACTACCGCAAGGATCGGCCTGCCATGCTGCTGGGCCCCATAGCTGTTCACGGTGGCAGCAACTTGTTTGACCGACTGCAGGCCCTGGAGTTTTTATCTCTTATCTTTTCAACTGCCGGTGCAGCAGGAATGCAAAAGCCTATAATGGCCAACGGTGCCAGCTTGCTTATGGATATGCAGGTGCTTCAAGAGTATCACAATGATGACCCTTTTAAGGATGACCTGGCTTCAGGAGATGATATGTTCTTATTGCACCATGTGAAAAAATACCTGGGAAGCAAGCGAATATCCTTTGTCAGACACCCGGGAGCCATTATTAAGACCTGCGGGGCCATTACCCCGGCCGCTTTCCGGGAACAACGAAAACGTTGGGTCTCCAAAAGCACAGCCTACAGGGACCCGTTCCTTATCTTCGTGGCAATCACTGTGTGGTTAATGGCAGTGGTGCAGGCCACCAGCCTGGGTGCTGGAGCCATAAATCCAAACCTTTTGTACTATACCGCTATCATATGGGGAGTAAAGATCATTGTGGATATTGTCGCACTCCTTCCTGTTACTCGTTTTACCGGACAAAAAAACCTGAGAAAGTACATACTGCTCCTTACCCTAATGCATCCCTTTTACATACTCTTTACTTCTTTTTCCGGATGGTTGTTTCCATACCGATGGAAGGGCCGGAAGCATAAACGTTGACTTAGGGGCAGCCTGACTATTTGTAGAGGGAGGTTACCGTGTAGGTTTGTCAGCCAGCATGATGGCAATTTTCAGGTCCAGGGGGGTAGTCACTTTAAGGTTTTCTTCATCACCGGGCACCAGGTGAATTTTTATGCCCATTTTTTCCACCACGCTGGCATCATCGGTAAATGACCTTTGCCATGGTTGCAAGTATGCCTTTTTAATCAACCGGGTATGAAATACCTGTGGGGTTTGGATCCTTTTTATCTGGTCCCGGGGGGCAACTGTTGAGCCATTATTGTCCGTTATTCTAATGGAATCGGGTGTGCTCAGGCAGGGGATGGCGGCTTTATGTACCTGGGCAGCATCGAAAATGCGGCGTATCATTGGGGCTGGTGGGAAAGGCCTTACTCCGTCATGCACAGCGGTTAAGCCCTGGTCTTCTTGGATGATATTGCAGGCGTTTTTTACGGATTCAAACCGTGTTTCGCCGCCCGGCACTATTTCATGCGCGGTGGTAAACTGAAATTGTTGGCACAGCGACTTCCAAAAATCTATATGATCCCTGGGCAGGGCCACAATTTTCTTCAGCTCAGGGTCAAAGGCCTCAAAAGCCAGAATGGCATGCATAAGCAGTGGACGATCGCCAACCGGGATAAACTGCTTGGGGATCTCCCGCCCCATTCTGCGGCCAATACCTCCGGCAACAAAGATCACGTGGTTTGTCACAGCTTTATACGTTAATCAACAATAAGCATGGCATCGCCATAGGTGAAAAAGCGATACTTTTCTTTGACAGCTACTCTATAGGCCTCCATTAATAATTCATAACCGGCAAAGGCAGATACCAGCATCATCATGGTGGATTGTGGCATGTGGAAGTTGGACACCATAGAGTTGGCCACACCAAACTCATAGGGGGGGAAGATAAACTTGTTGGTCCAGCCGTTGTAAGGCTTTACATATCCTGTGATAGAAACACCTGACTCCAGCGCCTTCATGGTGGTGGTGCCAATAACACAGATGTTCTTGCCTTTGTCTTTGGTTGCATTTATAAGGTCGGCAGTGGGCTTTTCAATATGCATTTCCTCGGAGTCCATCTTGTGCTTGGACAGATCCTCCACGTCTATTTTTCTAAAGTTGCCCAGGCCGGCATGTAAGGTGACCTCGCCAAAGTTTACGCCTTTGATCTCCATCCTTTTTATAATCTCCCGGCTAAAGTGAAGGCCGGCGGTGGGGGCTGCAACAGCACCCTCATGTTTGGCGAAAATGGTTTGATAGCGCTCTTTGTCTTCCGGCTCAACAGGACGGTTAATGATGCGGGGTAGCGGAGTCTCTCCCAGCTTTTGAACCAGCTTGCGAAACTCCTCGTTGGTCCCATCATGTAAAAAACGAAGCGTCCGACCACGGGAGGTGGTGTTGTCAATCACTTCGGCTACCAGATCATTGTCCTCACCAAAATATAGCTTGTTGCCAATACGTATTTTACGCGCCGGATTAACCAGCACATCCCATAAGTGGGTCTCCCGGTTGAGCTCACGCAGAAGGAAAACCTCAATCTTTGCCCCTGTCTTTTCTTTTATACCATATAACCGGGCAGGAAAAACCTTTGTGTTATTGAGCACCAAAGTGTCCTGGTCATCAAAGAAGTTTAAAATGTCCTTAAATGACTTGTGTTCTATTTTGCCACTTTTTCTGTGCAATATCATTAAACGCGACTCATCACGATAACGGGGAGGATGGGTCGCTATCAGATCAACAGGGAGATCAAATTTAAACTGAGATAATTTCATGTGTTTAAAAAATTTTGAAGACCATATATTTTGCTTTTATGCCCCGGATATACCAAATGGGCATGAAACAACCCAAAGGACACGCCAAGGCCATTGGCTATGCCATATACATCCCCGGTAAAAAGGGGATTAACATTTTGGACCCTTAGGGAAATGGCGTGCAAAGATAATACATTAAGGAGGCCATGTCCAGTGTTTTCTTATAATAATGAACCAATTAAGGGGAAAGAGCTGTGTATGAGTGGGTAACAAATTCTTTGGCCGGGTTTCCCAATCCGGGGCTCCGGCGCAATAAATCAATTGGCAACCACTACGTTGACGATACGTTTGGGGACGACTATCACTTTTTTGGGCGGTTTGCCTTGCAGGTATTTTTCACTACGCTCGTCATCAAGTACGGCTTGTTCAATTTCCTCTTTGTTCAAATCCAAAGGCAACGCTTTTTTAAAGCGCATTTTTCCATTGAAAGAAACGGGGTACTCAAAGCTATATTCTTTGAGGAAGGATGAGTCCAGTGGGGGTATTGGGGCATAGGCAATACTATCCCGGTGGCCCATTTTGCTCCATAGTTCTTCCGCAATATGGGGCGCAAAAGGGGCTATCAGGGTGGTGAGCGGTTCCAGGATGGCCCTTTTCCGGCAGTTTATATCGGTGAGTTCATTTACACAGATCATAAACTGGCTCACAGTAGTATTAAATGCCAGGCGTTCCATATCATCCTTAACCTTTTTTATGGTTTGATGCAGTACCTTAAGTTCTTTTTCTGAAGGCCGGGCATCCTCTACTGCAAAGGTGCCCTGGTCATCGTGAAACAGCCGCCAGAGTTTTTTTACAAAGCGAAAAACACCTTCAATCCCCTGTGTATCCCAGGGCTTATGGCTTTCCAGGGGGCCCAGAAACATTTCATATAGCCGGAAGGTGTCTGCGCCATATTGCTCCATAAGGTCATCGGGGGCTTGAACATTATATTTGGACTTGCTCATTTTCTCCACCTCACGGCCGCAAATATATCTTCCATCTTCTTCAGTGATAAACTGGGCATCCTTATACTGAGGCCACCACTTTTTAAACGCTTCCGTATCAAGGACGTCGTTATCTACCAGGTTAATGTCCACGTGAATTTTCTGTGTTTTGTGCTTTTTGCGCTGGTGATAAGATACAAAGGTGTTGGTTCCCGGAATTCGGTATACAAAGCTGGAGCGACCCTGGATTTTTCCCTGGTTGATCATTCTTTTGTAGGGCTCTTCTTCTGTGGTCATTCCCAGATCATATAAAAACATGGCGCAAAACCGGGAGTATATGAGGTGTCCGGTAGCATGCTCATCGCCACCCAGGTACAGATCCACGTCTTTCCAATAGGCGTTGGCATCTTTAGAGAAAAACTCCTTTTCATTGTGGGGGTCCATGTATCGGTAGTAGTAGGCATTGGATCCGGCAAATCCGGGCATAGTATTTGTTTCCAGCGGGTATCCTTCTTTGGTTTTCCAGTTTTTTGCTCTGGCCAGTGGCGGTTCTCCTTTTTCTGTGGGCTGGTATTTATCCACTTCAGGCAGCTTAAGGGGCAGTTGGTCATCATCCAGTGCGTAAGGCATGCCATTTTTATAGTATATGGGGAATGGTTCGCCCCAATACCGTTGGCGGCTAAAGATGGCATCCCTGAGCCGGAACTGAACCGTATCATGGCCCAGACCTTTCTCTTTCAGTATCTCAATGGTTTTATTGATGGCCTGGTCTACGGGTAACCCGTTGATGTCTTTTGAGTTGATTAGATGGCCTTCTTTGGAGTCGTAGGCATTTTCCCAGGTATCCGTATTTTCCAGAACTTCTCCGGGGCGGGACACCACCTGAACAATGGGCAAGTGATAGTGCCGTGCAAAGAGGAAGTCTCTGGCATCATGAGCCGGAACAGACATAATGGCGCCGGTACCGTATCCGCTGAGCACATAGTCCGCAACCCATACGGGTATTGGCTTGCCGTTAAGAGGATTAATAGCATAAGAGCCGGTAAAAACACCGCTTACTTCTTTGGTATCTGCCATCCGCTCGCGTTCACTTCTCATTTTAGCCTGCTGAACATAAGCTTCCACCTCTTTTTGTTGCCCCGGTGTAGTGAGAGACTCCGTAAGTTCATGCTCCGGTGCAAGCACCATAAAAGTAGCTCCGTAAAGGGTGTCGGGGCGTGTGGTAAATACTTCAATGCTTTGATCGCTGTCTTTAACAGGAAAATGCACGGTGGCCCCCTGTGATCGTCCAATCCAGTTGCGTTGCACTTCTTTTACAGACCGGGGCCAGTTGAGGTGATCCAGGTTGTCCAGCATCCGTTGGGCGTAAGCACTGATCCTTAAAGACCATTGCATCATCTTTTTCTGTTCCACCGGATGGCCGCCACGTTCCGAAAACCCGTCCTTTACTTCATCGTTGGCCAGCACTGTACCCAGAGCTGGGCACCAGTTGACCATGGTCTTTGAAAGATAGGCCAGACGATAGTTCATAAGCATCTTTTGCTGCCTAACCTCATCCCAGCTGTTCCACTGTTGGGCAGTAAATGGATCATGAGGGTGGGAATGAGCAGAAATATCCTTACTACCACTATCATAAAATAACTCAACAAGGGCGCTAATGGGACGAGCGGTATTTCTTTTGCTATCATACCAGTGATCAAAAAAACGCAAAAAAGTCCATTGTGTCCATTTGTAATACGACGGGTCGCTGGTCCTTACCTCACGGGTCCAGTCAAAAGAAAACCCGATACGATCCAGTTGCTTACGGTATCGTTTGATGTTACGCTCGGTGGTTACTGCCGGATGGGTGCCCGTTTGTATGGCATACTGCTCTGCAGGAAGACCAAACGAGTCGAAACCCATGGGATGAAGTACATTGTAACCCTCCATTCGCTTATAGCGGGCCACAATATCCGAGGCAATGTAACCCAGTGGATGACCCACATGCAAACCTGCTCCGGAGGGATAAGGAAACATGTCCAATACATAATACTTCCTCTTGTCGCTTGGCTCTTCCACCACAAAGGTGTTATGCTCTGCCCAGTACTGCTGCCACTTCTTTTCGGTGGCTAAAAAATTGTAATCCATGATCTTTCGTTCTTTCTGGTATGACTTCCTTTCAGCCTGCGAATTTAATTAAACGGTTTTTATTAGAGGGTAAATAAGAACATGCAAAAAAGTATTATTTTAGCCCATTGAAAACCCTATGGCAAAAAAAGAAGAAAAATTGAGCAACCGAAGGCTCACAACCTCGGTACTAACCACAGTATTAAGCATATCACTGGTTCTTTACATGCTTGGACTGGTGGGGTTGATTGTATTGAATGCGAAAAATATCGCCGATACCGTGAAGGAAAATATTATGGTATCGGTGATCATGGATGAAGAGGTGAGTGAAGCGGATATCATTTTGCTTCAAAGAGCGATCGACCATAAACCATATCGGAAAAGAACACGATATGTGACACGGGAACAGGCTACAAGGGAATTAACCCAAGACCTGGGAGAAGACTTTGTGGAATTCCTGGGATATACCCCACTGTTGCCATCTATTGAAGTATATGTGAATGCAGAATATGTCAATAACGACTCCCTGGCAGTTATTTATGAACAACTCTCAGGAAAACCCGGAGTAAAAGAGGTGGACTATGAGAAATCATTGGTGGAACAGGTGAATAAAAACCTGCACCGGGTCTCTGTGATCATCCTTGCATTTAGTATTGTTTTGATCCTGATAGCCATTGCATTGATAAACAATACCATCAGGCTTTCTGTGTTTTCCAAACGCTTCCTTATTAAAAGCATGCAACTGGTAGGAGCTACCCAACGGTTTATCCGAAGGCCCTTCCTGCTTAAAGGTATGCTCCACGGGCTGGTTGCAGCGCTGCTTTCCATCGCTTTGCTAACAGGAACAATGGTTATCCTCAATGATTACTTCCCGGACTTTATACATATGGATGACCTGGACTTGTATTTGTCCCTGTTCCTGGGGGTAATCATCTTCGGACTGCTGTTTACCTGGATAGCTACCTACTTTGCAGTTCGTAAGTACTTGAAAATTAAAACGGACCATTTATATTATTATTAAAATTCGTGTGTTGGCATGAAAAAAGAGCAAAAGAAGAACAAATCGGGTAATGAGCCTGCAAAAAAACCCGCAGGCAGAAAAAAAGAGGCTGTCTTGTACGAAGACTTTACTTTTGGAAGACAAAGCTACCGGTTGCTGATTATTGGCCTCATACTGATTGGGGTAGGATTTGCCCTTATGGTAGGTGGAGGATCCGGTGACCCCGAAGTGTTTAGCGAGGATATCTTTAGTCACAGACGGATCACCTTAGGGCCCATATTGGTCCTGGCAGGATATGTGGTGGAAGTCTTTGCCATTATGAAACGGCCACCCAGGAAAAAACAGAGTGACCCACCCGCTTAACCTCACCATCTCATATATTCCTCCCTTTGCAAACTGTAACAAAATTCCCGGTGCTTTGGGACTTTGTTTTTTATTCATTATTATCCAGTCATCCCTCAGGGGGTGAAAGCTGTGTTCTTATTGCGGGTTCAATCATTAAATTTAAACTATGAGTTGGTTAGAGGCATTGATTTTAGGGGTTATTCAGGGATTGACCGAGTTTTTACCGGTAAGCAGCAGTGGCCATCTGGAGCTGGCGGGAGCTATTTTAGATGACTCCATGCTCCCCGAGGAAGGGCTGCTTATGTCCATTATTCTTCATGGGGCTACGGCGCTAAGTACCATCGTAGTTTTTCGTAAGGATGTGATGGAAATGCTCCGGGGCATTATAAAATGGCAGTGGAATGAGGAGATGAAGTTTGCCTTTAAGGTGGGGATTTCAATGATCCCCGCAGGAATAATCGGGCTGTTCTTTGAAGAGCAGATCCAGCAGTTGTTTGGAGGGCAGGTTCTTCTGGTAGGCTTTATGTTGCTGGTTACCGGAACTTTGCTTTTTATTGCCGATTTATCCAAAACCACAGATAAAGGGGTGGGCTTCAGGCATTCGTTTATTATCGGGGTGGCTCAGGCGGTGGCTTTGTTGCCGGGCATTTCCCGGGCAGGGGCCACCATCTCCATGAGCGTTATGCTGGGCATAGACCGTGCCAGAGCTGCCCGGTTTTCTTTCCTTATGGTAGTACCCCTAATACTGGGGAAGGTGGTCCTGGACCTCTTTAGTGGTAACGTCAGCGACTCTACCCTGGAGGCGGGCCCGCTGGCAGTGGGGTTTGTTACCGCTTTTGTCTTTGGAGTGATGGCCTGTAAGCTTATGATCGCACTGGTGCGCAAAGCTAAACTAAAGTACTTTTCCTTCTATTGCTATGCCGTAGGACTCACTGCCATAGCTCTGATGGTGTTTTAATTCTGACCTCTTACCATTATGATTAAGCCATTAAAGGAGATTGATAAAAATACGGACTTCCGGGAAGGGAAAATGCTATTGCTGGATAAACCCTACGGAATTACATCATTCAAGCTGGTCAGGAATGTTCGCAACTGGGTGAAAAAAAATTACCGCATCCGGGAAAAACTTAAGGTGGGACATGCCGGAACACTGGACCCGCTGGCCAGCGGATTAATGATCATATGTACCGGAAAAATGACCCGAAAGATACAGGAACTGCAGGATACACACAAAACCTATGAAGGATGTTTCACCTTTGGTGCCACCACACCGTCTCTGGATCTGGAAACGCCCGTTGATCAATCATTTCCCACAGCGTATCTGACAGAAAATACATTGAAAGAGGCTTTTAAAGAATTTACCGGGGAACAAAAACAAACTCCACCGGTTTATTCTGCCGTAAAAATCAAAGGGCGAAGGGCATATGATTATGCCCGTACAGATACCCATGTGATATTACGGGAAAAAGATATTGTTATCTATAGCCTGGAGCTGTTATCTTTTAAAGAGAATATGGCAGAATTTCGCATTAAATGCAGCAAGGGCACTTACATACGGTCTTTAGCTCGTGACCTTGGAGCGCATCTTCAATCGGGGGCTTACCTGAGCCGCCTGGTGCGAACGGAGGTGGGCCCTTATAAGCTGGAAGAGGCTTTTTCCCCGGAGGAACTGGAGCAGAAGTTAATCCTGGGGAACCAGTCCGGTTTGGATATAATCCGCCCCCAGGGATAGCGCTTTTTCCATAGCTTCCTCATCATACAACGACCAAAGCTGTACTTTTAACCCTTTAGCTCTGACTGCTGCTATGGCGGCCGAGTCCAGCTCCGGGTTGGCATAATTGTAGGAAATGCCATGGTATGACTTTTTTAATGCCTTTTTTGACAGCTCATTCAGGTCTTCATAGCCCAGCAGGTAACACTCTACCCCCTCAAGCCGGCCCTTTGCCTGGTCAAGAAAATACTGGTAATCCGTTTCTACCATCACCCGGTTATGCAGGCCATATTTGTTTAGCAATGCCTCCAGGCTGGTAAGCAGGCGGTCGAAGTATTCATGGGGAGCATTATTTTGGGAAAAACAACCATTGGGAAAATATCCTTTAATATCCAACGAAACCACAGGCCTAAATTGGCTGAGGGTCATCAGGATAAACACTTCCTCCAGGGTGGTCAGGGTAAATGCACTGTCCTTATGGCCCAGAGCTTTTAATTGGGCATCCGTTGAAGCGGGGATGCACAAAAGCTCTTCCGGATTGTGCGGAAGACCGGCGTCATGGTAAAGCCATAAGGTGCCGTCTCTACTGCATTGAATGTCAATCTCAACTCCATCAAGGTGCTTAAAAGCTTGCTTAACAGAGGTGTAAGTGTTCTCCTGAAGGCCCGATACAGCGGTTTTGCCACTTCCGCGATGACCCAAAACTTTGGTCTCTGCCGGACCAAGGGAGGCCTTCTCCCCAGGAGAACATCCCGGTGCAAGAAAAACAATAGCAAATAATAGGCCTGTTAAAAAACCTGGCAAAAACCCTTTAGCTCTTAACGCATAATCCATATCTTTCAATTATTAATTCTTACTCATTCTCTTCATCTCCTCAATCACCCCCGGTGCTGAATCTGCTTTATAGCAAGCGCGGCTGCTTGCTCAGTATGTTAAATGCCTCAAGCATTTCCTGAAGCTTTTTCTTCTTTTCCGGGTCGTTACATATGGTGATCTTCATGCCGTCATGTATCCTGAATAGCCTTCCCTCCGACAGAAAGAACTCCCCATATACCAGTTCATCAACATCCCGGTTTATTCTCATAAACGGGATGAATGCTGTACTTTGAAAGGTTGTGGAAGTATCAATGGGCTCTCCAAGCCAATGTACCCACTGCGGGGTTTGTATATTATAGTGTGCTTTCATCATCCCCAAAATGGAAGGGGTGATATCCGCTACGGAAGAAACACCGGAAAAAATGCGAGGCTCCTTCACCATGGGTGAAAAAATGATCAAAGGCACATGGTACTTTTCTAGGGGAGTGTAAGAAGACATGGGCAAATGATGGTCTCCAAAAATAAAGAAAATGGTTCTGGAATATTCCGGCCTTCGGGCATATTGGTCAAAGAGCAGACGAATGGCATGGTCAGCATAAAGGATGGTGGAGAACTGGTCCTTTCGCCGCTCATAAAATGTCCTTTCCAATTTCAGGGATGCAGAGGTGTCCAGCATTTTCAAAAATTTTCTCTTCCATTTTTCCGGTGACGGAGGGCTGAACGGGTCGTGAGTGCTTAGTGTAAGATATATATCTGTGCGCAGGGGGTGGTCTAAAGAGTCCAGAACTTCCATAGACCGTTCAAATACAGCATGGTCAGGATACCCCCAGCTAAAGCCTTCATCACACTCTTCAATTGGCCGGTAGGACTTTCCAAACCTCTGGTCGCCAAGAATATAGTCTATGCCTGTTTCTTTCAGAAAGGTGCTCATATGGTCAAATTGGGGCCAGCCACCATAAAAGAAGTGACTTTTATACCCGGCCTCCTGCTTCAGGATTTCGTTTAAAGAGAAAAAGTCAGGATAAGGGTCTTCTTCCGCCAGGCTGGCAAACCCCTTCTCTCCATAGGGCAGGGAGGCTAATGCCGAAGGAAGTGCATTGAAAGTTCGCTCTGATGTGGAAAGGAAGTTGCTCCAATATAACCCCTGTCGGGCCAGTGAATCCAAAAAAGGGGTGAAGCTGCCCCAGCGGGCACCCGGACCGGAAAAGTCACGGCCCAGACTCTCCACAATTATAAAAACAAAATTGGGCTCCTCTTCCGGTAAATCAAAAAAGGAACCTAATACATCCTTTTGCAACTCCTCCCGGAGAAAAGGTAAATGGAGAAACGGATAATGACGGTGAGGAAGCATGGAGTGAAAAGCCCGGGAAACAGCAGGAAGGTCCTGGTCAGTATAATGTGATCGGCGATGCAGGTTGCCGGATAGCTCCTTTATCAGATATGAGGTCTTGTTAACCTGTTGGTAGTAATGCTGATTTCTCTTGAAATCCTGAATGTTGGGAGTAATATTGTTGAAGATGGTCATGGAAAGGAGTACAGGAATAAAAGCAATGACGGTGACCACAAGGGATGACTTGCATCTATATAGCAACAGCCAGGGGGTGGCAAAAGAAAAACCGATGATAATGAAGATCTTGAGAAAATCTGAAAAGGTAAAGGATGCGGAGGTGGACGCAATATAGAGCACATCGCTCACACTGTATACCATCAGTGAATGATCCAAAGGAATAAAGGTGGTAAGATAATATTCCGATAAGAAGTAAGTTAGCAGCCCGGCGGATACTGCAACTATAATGCCCGCCCATCTTATTGAATACCAAAGTCTGTGTGGAAGAAAAATATACAAAGGGAAAAAAATAAGCCCTGCAAAAGACGCAAATGTAAGGTCATACCGCCAGCCGGCAAGGTAACTGCCCAGGTCTGCATGGCTGTACCGGGAAGTATAAGAGAAGTACTCCAACAGGCGGACCAGCAAAAAGATAAAAAACAGCGACCAGATAACCTTAACGGCCGGGCCTGATTTTGCCAAAATCGGTTTTATTATACGCCAAACAATATGATGATCCCCTTTATTAGAAAATACTCCCCGCATAACCGTTTCAATTAATGGGGCCGGCGCAAATGCGCAGGCAACTGTTCCTTGCACAAGGGCTGGCCTTTGTGCCAAATCAAAATGCTCCCGACTAAAATAAAAGAGAATACAGCCGGAAAGGCAGTGCAATTATACTGAAAAATTTAGATTAACAAGCATATTTCAATGTAGGTGCTCATGTTTCAGTATTTTTGCACATATTTATTAAACTTCTTTTATGGAAGACCCATCATACAAGCTCAGGACACTGGTGGTTGTGAACCCGGTTTCAGGCACCCGTGAGAAACAGAAGATATTGAGCGTTCTTTATCGCCGGCTCCATAAGAGCAAGTTCAATATTGATGTGGAAAAAACCCAATACCCCGGCCATGGCAGAGAACTGGCGCGTAAAGCCGCCCATGATGGATATCACCTGGTGATTGCCGTCGGGGGAGACGGCCTGATCAATGAAGTGGCCGGAGCTTTGGTATATAGCCAAACCATCTTGGGGATCATCCCGGCAGGTAGCGGTAACGGACTGGCCAGACATTTGAAAATTCCACGGAAGCCGGAAAAAGCTGCAGAGGTAATTAATAACTTCAAAGTGGCGGTTATGGACTCTTTTGCCGTGGGAGAAGACCGGTTTTTTTGTAATATGGCCGGAGTGGGCTTTGATGCCCACGTGGCAAAGCTGTTTCACAGCGGAAAACAACGAGGCTTTTTTACATATTTGAAAATCAGCCTGATGGAGGTGGTGCGGTTTCGACCAGAAAAATATACCCTGGTAATCAATGACAAAACATGGGAATACAATGCCTTCCTTATCGCTTTCGCCAACTCATCTCAGTTTGGCAGTAATGCAATAATCGCTCCCCATGCATCACTCACCGACGGACAAATGGATGTGTGCATCGTGGAGAAAATGCCCCTCTATAAGGTGCCAATGGCCGGACTGGCTCTGATTACCGGACAAATACATAAACTGTCAATGGTGAAGTATTTTAGAACAGCTCAGGCTGAACTAATCCCTCATAACCAAAACTCCTGCTGCCAACTGGACGGAGAACCATACCCGCTGAATGAGAATATGACAATCACAGCGAAAAGACACTCCCTTAGCGTGGTAGTGCCCCAAAAAACAGATATGTAGAAAGCTTGTCGCAGACTGTTTCGGGTTCGCTCTTCGCAGACTGTGGCAGGTGGGTGTTTAGTTGTTTGAGGATGATTTCCAGCGAATGTGAAAAATTCGCCATAACTGACGTTTAAAATTGGCATAAAATCACGGATCCCCGGATGGGTTAGCATGGCAACGGCAGCATTTTGCCATTTTGGCCCAAAATTTGAATATAAAAGAGATACACTTAAAAATTTTCAGCCATGGATCATTACATAAGCCGGCTTGATAAGACAGCCATGCACAGTATCTCCCTTTTGTTATTGCTTCTTATTCCCTTTTCCCTGTTTTCTCAGGATGGGCTCCGCCATGAAGCCAACCGTGCATATAGCCCTGGAGAGTCGTTAAAGTTCCGGGTGTATTATCATTCTACGGTCACAGGTCGTGTCACTGCCGGCTATATCACCTTTGATGTAAAGGAAGACCTGGAGAGCATGTACGGCCGGGAGACCATGCACGTGGTGGCCCATGGAACCACCAGCAGGGTTTTCGGGTGGTTCTTCAAGGTGGATGACCGCTATGAGTCCTACATTGACACCCGTACCCTGGCGCCCTGGAAAGCGGTGCGAAGGGTAAATGAGGGGGGATATATCATCGATCATGACTACTACTTTGACCAAAGGGCGGCAAAAGGCTTTATGAG
The DNA here is from genome assembly GCA_003557725.1 of Bacteroidales bacterium. Taxonomy (GTDB): domain Bacteria; phylum Bacteroidota; class Bacteroidia; order Bacteroidales; family PWNQ01; genus PWNQ01. The sequence goes on from PWNQ01000041.1 coordinate 60,364, forward strand.
AAACAACCTGACCAGTGCCCGCAAGGAGGTGCAAACCAGTCAATATGCCCAGGATATCCTTTCTCTATTCTATTATGCCCGAACCCTGGATTACGATAATGCTCAGCCCGGAGATATACAGGAGGTGGATTTTATGATCGATGACACCACATACACAGCCCGCATACGGTATGACGGCAAAGAAGAGATCAGCACCCGGCTGGGGAAATTCCGGTGTATTAAGATCACCCCGCTAATGGATATTAAAGGGGTCTTTGATGAGGAAGACCCCATGGTACTATATGTTACCGACGACCGCAACCGGTTGCCCATTTTTGGGAAAAGCCAGATCAGTGTGGGATCTGTACGCTTGGAACTAATGGAGTATGAGGGTGTTACAAATTACTTCAATGCAGCCATACAGCTCAACCAGTGAATTTGTATCTTCGTCACCAAATAATGAGGTGGATGCTTTCCACTCACAGCGTAAATTATCCAATATCAAACAGAAAAGACCATTAAACGTTATCATCATAAAAATTATAAACATATGAAAGCCTTCCTTACCACCCTGGTGGCGATCTTCATAACCACCGTCCTGGTACTCTCTGCCATGGCCCCGGCTCAGGACAAAAATGAAGAAAAAACTATGGAGTCTTTATGGAAAAGAGTGGAAAAGTTGGAGAAGGCGGGAAAGCCCCGGGCAGCATTGGAGGTGGTGGCAGAGATCAGGCAGTTGGCGAGGAGTAAAATGCTTAACGCTCAATGGATAAAAGCGGTTTCTTATGAGATGTTGCTGACCATGAGCTATGAGGAAGAGCCCTGGAAAAAGGGGATAAAAATTCTTGAGAAGGCATTGGAGGAGGCTCCGGATAAAGAGATCCGGGCGGTTATCCATTCACAACTGGGCCATCAATACTATCATTATTATAACAACAACCGGCATATTATAAGCGATCGCACTCAACTGCTGGAGGATACGGTTATGGATATAGGGCAATGGACCGCCCACAGGGTTATCCGGGAGTCGGTAAAGCACTTTCAAAAGTCGCTGGAAGAAAAAGAATTGCTGGCCCGGGCATCGCTGGAAGACTATGAGGATCTGATCATACGGCCGGATGAAGAGGAGAAAGTGCTTAGCTCACTATATGAGCTGCTGGCATTGCAAGCCCTGCGCTTCTATGCCCGTGAACCTGCGCCATTGGTCAAAGCAGGGGGAATGACCCGGCTGGAGAACGCCCGCTACTTTAAAACAGACAGCGAGTTTCTGAACCTCCCAATCCCTGTGGACCATGAAGACTTCCGCCTGATGTCCATGGCCATCTATCAAAGCCTGGCAGAATTGCACCGAAAGCAGGATAATCAGTTCCTGCAGTTGTGGTTTACCCTGGAAAGGCTGGATTATGCCAGGGAGAAGTCATCAAGAACAGACCGGGATGAGCTGTACCTCTTTGCACTGGAGTCCCTCCGGGAAGAAAACCAGGGAAGGGAGACTGTTACCAGAGTGCATTACAGGCTGGCCAAATATTGGGAGCAGCAAGGGGGGAAGTATAGCCCCCTGTTGAGTGATGACCACAAGTGGGATAAAGTAAAAGCCAAAGATTATTGTGAAGCCGCTCTGGAGCAATTCCCCCGGTCCTATGGAGCTAAGCAGTGTCGTGTATTGCTGGAAGACCTGCTTAAACCCAATATCTCCCTGGATAATGACCGGATGGTCATACCTCAACAGCCTTCCCTTGCCTCTATCCGATATAAAAATACGGACAGGTTGTTCTTCACCCTGTACAAAATGGACTACAGGGAATGGAGAAATATAGACAGAAGAGAGCCATCCACCTTCTTTAGGCGCCTGGCACGGGAAGAAAAGGTAAGCACCTGGCAGGTGAACCCGGAAGATGACGGCGACCTGCAGTATCATCGCGTGGAAGTGGAAATTCCCGAACTGCCGTCCGGGCACTACGTTTTGGTGGCCTCCAACACGGAATCACCGGTAAAAGATACAGCCCATACTGTTTACAACAACTTCTTTGTCACACCAATGTCTGTGATTTTACGTTCACAGTCCAAAAATATTCACCAGGGATATGTGACCTGCCATAAAACGGGAGCCCCCATGAGCGACGTGGACGTGGAGGTGGTGGAGCGCTATTATGATCGTGCACAACGAAGTTATGGGTACCGGACGGTGGATAAATTACAAACAGGGAAGGACGGTGGTTTTAAATTTGCCAATAACAGCAAATCCTTCCGCCGGTATATGTTGGAGTTGAGAAAAGGAAGCCACCACTTTACTTATCCGTTGCAGTTTTCTCAGTCACCCTATTCCCGGCAGGAGCAAACCCGGGAAAGGATAAGGACCTATCTGTATACGGATCGCGCCATTTACCGCCCGGGGCAGGTGGTCTACTTCAAGGGCATCACCCTGGGATTTGAGGGAGATAAGCAGAATATCAAAGAAGGCCTGGACAGCCGGATAACCCTTTATGATGCAAACCACCAGGAGGTGGAACACCTGGAGGTGCGCACCAATAAATACGGGTCGTTTAACGGGTCCTTTGTGCTTCCATCCACCGGACTCACCGGCATTTTCCGGTTGAGATGCCAGCATGGAACCACCACCATCCGGGTGGAAGAATATAAACGGCCACGGTTTGAAGTGGAGCTGAAACAGGTGGAAGACCCCTTCCGGCTGGGGGAGCAGGTGGTGATGAAAGGACAGGCCAGAGCATATGCAGGAAGCAATGTGAGTAATGCCAGGGTGCGCTATGAAGTGAAGCGTAAAGCAAAATACCGCCCACAAGGGCACAGGTACCGGTATTTCTTTCCCATACCATCCGGAGAAGAAACCACTATCGCCCAGGGAGAAACTCAAGCCGACCAGCAAGGGAATTTTGAGATCCCATTCCATGCCATTCCCGGTGAACAGAAAGGCGCACACATCCAATCAATCTTCCGGTACACAGTAGAAGCCCATGTGACCGATATCTCCGGCGAAACACGATGGAACAGCAGAACCGTTTCCGCCGGAGACAAAGCATTGACCCTGGATGTGAACATCCCGGAGCAGGTGAACCAGACCAGACCCATGGAATACAGGGTTATTACTGAGAACCTGGACGGAGCTAAAGTGCCTGCCTCCGGCGAAATTACCGTTCAAAGACTGAAACAACCTCAACGACTGCTGAAAGAAAGAGCCTGGCAAGAGCCCGACAGATTTGTGATGGACAAAGAAACGTTTGAAGAGAAGTTCCCCCATGAGCAGTATCATATAGAGCTTGTCAAAGAGGAATGGGAAGTGGAAGAACAGGTCTTCCATTGTGAATTCAGCACGGAAAAGACTGACTCCCTCAGCCTCAATTGTGCTGCCGGGTGGGATGAAGGGGTGTACCGGATAACCATTACTTCACAAGACGTTTTTGGACAACAGGTGGAAACGGTGAAACACTTTAGCCTGTTTGACCCTTCCAAAAAGAATATGCATGAAAATACCTGGTTCTGGACTCACCTGGAGAAAGCCAGCGTTCTGCCCGGAGAAGAAGTGGAACTGGTGATCGGTACGGCAGCCAAAAAGGCATCCATTCAGTTTGCCTATGGCATGAATGGAGAATTCCTTAAGGATGAATGGGTAAACCTTTCCAATGAGAAAAGGAAAATCACCATCCCGGTAACGGAAGATCACCGGGGAGGGTTTTATATCTATCTGAACATGACAAAAGAAGGAGTAACCCACCGAAAGCAGTATCATGTCTCCGTCCCTTTTACCAACAAGAAATTGAGCACACAACTGGTCACCTATCGTGATATTATGGAGCCGGGGAGTAATGAGAAGTGGAAGATCAAGCTGGAGGGACCGGAAGGGGAGGCCGTGGCGGCAGAAATGCTGGCCAGTATGTATGATGCATCCCTGGATCAGTTCATTAGCCATGGCTGGAGCTTCGATTACTTAAGCAAAAATAGGGCCGGAATACAATACCTCTCGCCGGGAAAACGGGTGAGTTCCTCCGCCGCCACCCTTCTTTCCCCACCGAATATATACAGAATGCCCAAAGAAACCACACTGGAGTCGTTTATCCATGAAACAGGAATGAGCGAAAGGTGGGGGTATGGACGCTTAATCTACCGGTCATATGATAGAAGGGATAGGGGTGAGGAGGTACACCTGGAAATGATGGAAGTGCTTGATGACGTTGAGACTGATGGGGTGCGGGGAACACAAGAAGTAAGAGGAAGGATTTCCAAGCCGTTTATAGACAGGGATGATGAGCCCCATTCAGCTAAAATTCAGGAGGATGCATCCCATTCTTCGCTGCCTGGTGAAGCACCGGGCGATCAGATACAGGTTCGTACCCACTTTTCCGAGACAGCCTTTTTCTATCCCACGCTGGAAACGGATAAAGAGGGGAATATCTTGCTGGACTTTGCCATGCCCGAGGCGGTAACCCGCTGGAAACTTATGGCTTTATCCCATACCAGCGATTTAAAAAGCCATATTTTCACCCATTCCGTCCAAACACAAAAAGAGCTTTTGGTGATGCCCAATATGCCGCGTTTTCTGCGTGAGGGGGATACCATTTTGGTAAGTGCTGCCATTAGCAACCTGTCGCAGGACACCTTATCCGGTGAAGCGGCCATAACGTTGTTTAAGGCTGCCAACCGGCAAGTGGTTACCGGAGCGTTTGGTGTGGATGACCAGCAAATGCAGCCATTTTCCCTGGAGCCCCAAGCTACCGAAGCGGTAACCTGGAGGCTGGTGATCCCGGAGGGATATCCGGCCGTAATCTGGCAGATCACCGCCCAAACGGAAACCCACTCCGACGGCGAAGAAAAATTGATCCCCATATTGCCCAACCGCATGCTGGTTACCGAGTCTTTACCTATGTCCGTGAGAAAAAACAGCTCTAAAGAATATACCTTTGACAAATTGCTGGGATCCGGGCAGTCGCAAACCCTTTCCCACCACCGGTATACATTGGAAGTGACGCAGAATCCTGCCTGGTATGCGGTGCAGGCATTGCCTTACCTGGCTGACTTTCCCCATGAGTGCTCCGAGCAGATATTCAGCCGCTATTATGCCAACGCACTGGCAACACACATTGCCAATGCCCATCCAAAGATACAGCAGGTGTTCAATACCTGGCGGGATATACAGCCCGACGCCCTGCAAAGCCAACTGGAGAAAAACGAAGAGCTTAAATCGCTGGTGCTTAGTGAAACCCCATGGGTGATGGAGGCTAAAAGTCAGGCCCAGCAAAAACGACGCATCGCACTGCTGTTCGACCTGAACACCATGAGCCGAAAGAAACAGGAAACCATACGCCAGCTGGAAGAAATGCAGCTGAATAACGGGGGATGGCCATGGTTCGCCGGAGGATACCCCAACCGCTATATCTCACAACATATTGTGGCCGGGTTTGGACACCTGCAAACACTGGCAGTGGATGAGAATGAGCACAGGGTGACAAGAATGATGGAAAAAGCCCTGGGGTACATGGATGACCAAATGGCCAGAGATCTGAAGCGGCTGAAAGAGAGAAATGTGGACCTGGAAAAGAATAACCTGGGCAGTGTCCATATCCATTACCTGTATGCACGTTCATTCTTCAGTGATGAAATACCTGTAAAGCCGTCGGCTAAAGAAGCCTTTAACTATTATACACAACAGGTAAAAGACCACTGGCAAGGGCAAAGCATTTACCTTCAGGGTATGATGGCACTGGCCCTGCATAGATACAATGATGCTGCCGCTGCTAAAGCCATTATGGCATCCATAAAGGACAGAGCCCTGTATGATGAAGAAATGGGAATGTACTGGCGTAAAGACCGGGGATACTTTTGGACACAGGCTCCCATCGAAAGGCAAGCTTTGCTCATTGAAGCCTTTGATGAAATCACCAATGACACGGAAAGCGTGGAGGAGATGCGACTATGGCTGCTTAAGCAAAAGCAAACCCAGGACTGGGGAACCACCAAAGCCACTGCTACGGCAATATATGCCCTTCTGTTAAGAGGAACGGACCTGTTATCCACAGAGAATACCGTAACTATTACCGTGGGAGAGCAAGTGATAGACCCGGAGACAGACCATCCCTCGCACACAGAAGCCGGAACCGGCTATTTTAAAAAGACCTGGGACAGCGTAACCCCGGAAATGGGAAATGTCTCCTTTCAAAACCGGGGAGAAAGCGTGGCCTGGGGAGCAGTCTACTGGCAGTACTTTGAACAACTGGACAAAATCACCGGACATGAAACATCCCTGAATCTCAGTAAAGAACTGTATAAAGAAGTGCAAACCCCCACAGGGAAACAACTGGAAGCAGTGAGTGAAACCACCCCATTGACACCGGGAGACCGCATCATGGTAAGGATCGTCCTTAAAACAGACCGCGATATGGAGTTTGTCCACTTGAAAGATATGAGGGCCGCAGGGCTGGAGCCCGTAAATGTGATGTCAGCAATGAAGTATCAGGACGGACTGAGATACTATGAAAGTACACGGGACGCCGCAACTCACTTCTTTATGGACTACCTGCACAAAGGGACATACGTGTTTGAATACCCGCTGGTGGTGGCTCAGAAAGGGAACTTCTCCAACGGGATAACCACCATACAGTGTATGTATGCCCCGGAATTTACTTCTCATTCACGCGGCGTGCGACTGAATGTGGAAAAATAGTGTATTTTTGCCTGATAACAGAAAAACCGGCAAGTGATCCACTAAACCCAGCAGTTATGAGCACCGACTACCGACGATGGCTGATTGTTGTCCCCGTACTGTTGATCCTGGGCTTTGTCGTCTGGTCATTCTCTAGTATTATTACCTATATTTTGATTGCTGCCGTGATCGCCTTTGTAGGGCATCCCTTGATGGACCTGCTGCAACGTATTCGTATAGGAAAGTACAGAATGCCGCGCTTTTTGGGAGCATTGATCACATTATTAACCCTGGTGGGGGTGGTGGTGGGGTTTTTCTATGCATTTGTCCCCATACTGGTAAGACAGGCTGCTTTTTTTGCTGAGATAGATGTGGTGGAGCTCATCGAAGGACTGGAAGAACCCATTCAGCAGTTTCAGCTATGGGCCATCGAAAGGGGATTTATTGCAGAAGGTGAATCCGTTGAGCAAATTATTGCCACCCAACTTTCCTCTGTCTTTAGCTATGCTAATGTTTCTGACTTGTTTGGCCGGATCATTGGCATTGCCGGATCCCTGTTTATCGGGGTCTTCGCCGTTTTGTTTATCAGCTTCTTCTTTATTAAAGATGAGCATTTGTTTACCAATGCCATCTTGCTGTTTGTCCCTGATGCCTACCACGAAAAAATCACCACCATTATCAAGGATACCCGCTACCTGCTTAGTCGTTACTTTATTGGTGTGCTGGGAGAGATAATCTTTATGATCACATTGCTTACTTTGGGGGGGATGATTATTGGAGTGAAAAATGCATTTTTTATTGGTTTTATAGGTGGGCTGATGAACATTATACCCTACCTGGGGCCCGTGATCGGGGCTTCACTGGGAGCACTGTTTGTGGCTTCTGCCAACCTGGATGCCAGCTTTTATGATGTAACCCTTCCCCTGATGTTCTCCATCGTCATCGTGTTTATTGTGTGTAACCTGCTGGATAACATCTTTATTCAGCCGGCCATATATTCTACCAGCGTGAAATCCCACCCGGTGGAAATCTTTCTGGTGCTGCTGGTGGGAGGATCACTGGCGGGAATATTGGGCATGTTCCTGGCCATCCCAACCTATACCTTCCTGAGAGTGATCGCTAAACAGTTCTTTAGCGGGTTTAAAGTCATACGCAAGATCACAGAGAGGATATGAGAGGCTCCATTATCAGGAACGGATTATGTGTTGTGTCAGGGCTGTCTTTCCGACGGGCTGTCAACTATTTGAAGATCGCCCTCAGCTACCGGATCAGTGCGGTAATAAATAAACCCCTGATGTGGGGGTATCCGGTATCCTTCGCCATAGAGCCCACCAACCGTTGTAACCTTTCCTGTCCCCAATGTCCCTCCGGAAGCGGACAAGATCAAAGATACAAAGCCGACCTGGATGAGAAAACCTTTGCAAAAGCCCTGGAAGAAATGGCCCCACACGCCATGTACCTCACCCTTTACTTCCAGGGAGAACCGTTTTTGCATCCCAATATGGCTCAATTGGTGAAGGAAGCGAAAAAGCACAACCTTTATGTGGCCACCTCTACCAACGGACATTTTCTTGACCAGGGGAATGCCCGGGAAATAGTGCAATCCGGTTTGGATAAACTTATTGTTTCGGTGGACGGAACCAATCAGAAAACCTATGAAAGCTACCGGAAAGGAGGCCAGCTGGATACGGTTATCCGGGGGATTAAGGCCGTTATAGAGGCTAAAATTGAGAATGAATCTAAAAAACCAATGGTTGAAGTGCAATTTCTGGTTATGGGGATCAATGAACATCAAACCGGTGAAATAAAAGTGCTTTGTGAAAACCTGGGCGTGGACCGCCTGGAGCTGAAATCAGCACAGATATATGACTACGGGAAAGGGAGCCCGCTCATCCCGGAAGACCCAAAATACGCCCGGTATAAAAAAATGCAAAATGGACAGTACGTGCTGCAAACTAATTGGAAAAACCGATGCAAACGAATGTGGGAAAGTTGTGTTATCACCTGCACAGGAGATGTTTTGCCTTGTTGCTTTGATAAACATGCACAGTATGTTATGGGAAATATTGCCAATGAAAAGCTGACGGAGATATGGCACAACTCCCGCTATAATGCGTTCAGAAAAAAAATACTTAATGACCGGCAAACCATCCCCATGTGCCGGAATTGCACCGAAGGACTTCGCGTGTGAGCCAAATAGATACACTGCAAGAGGGTAAATGGGAGAAGCTTTCCGGGTCAGACGGTCATAATGTCCTTTTCCTTGGCTTCCAAAAACGTGTCAATGTTTTCTCCAAATTCCTGAGTGAGCTTTTGGATATCGTTTTCCAGTCGCTTGGCTTCATCTTCCGGAAGCCCTTCCTTTTCCAGCTTCTTGGTCATGTCATTGCCGCTTTTACGTATGGTGCGAAGACTGACCCGGGCCGTTTCAGCCACCTCTTTGGCCTGCTTAACCAAATCCTTACGCCGCTCTTCTGTCAATGCTGGCACCGTAATGCGTATCAACGCACCATCATTCTGAGGGTTAAAACCCAGATTAGCGGACATGATTGCCTTCTCAATGGGCTCAATATTGTTCTTGTCCCACGGCTGAACTACAATGGTGCGCGCATCCGGCGTGCTGATGCTGGAGACTTGATTCAAAGGCATTAAGGTGCCATAACTCTCTACCTTTACATTGTCCAGCATGGAAGGATTGGCCTTCCCGGCACGAATGTGTAATAGCTCCCGCTCAAGGTGCTTAATGGTGCTCTCCATTTGCTTCTTCGTCTGTGCGTAAATAGCTTGGGTGTCTTGACTCATATCTGTAACTTTTTCTGTGGCTCGCAAAAATACGACAATTCTGAAAATAATTAAGGTGATGGATAATTTACAACAATACGAAAATATTTCCCGCAGGTTACAGAGAATAACAAAACATAATGCAATTTCGCCATCTCTACCACTTCATCTTTTTAACTATTTTTGCACTCTTACATTTATGCCTTAATACTCCGAGCTGATGAAAAAGTTGATTTTTCCCTTACTTGCCGGTATATTCTTTTTCTCCTGCGATATTCTTCAGGAGTTGAATTTGCCTGAGGTTGCTGTTACTGGTGATGGGCTGACCCGTGAGGAGATCGCTATGGGCCTGAAAGAGGCATTAGAGGTTGGTACCGGCAATGCTTCACAGCGGTTGGGCCGCGAGGATGCCCTGTATGGTAACCCGCAGCGAAGGATCCCTTTTCCTCCGGAGGCTCAGGTAGTAGAGGAGCGCTTGCGACAGGCCGGCATGGGCGACCTGGTGGATGAGTTTATCCTGGAGATGAATCGTGGCGCCGAAAAGGCCATGGTAAAGGCCAGACCCATCTTTGTGGATGCCATTAAACAGATGACCATCCGGGATGCCACAGAGATCCTTCGTGGCGCAGATAATGCAGCCACCGAATATTTTAGAAGAAATACAGAGGATCAGTTGTATGAAGCCTTTAGGCCACCAATAGAGCAGACCATGGACGAAATGAGGGTGACCAGCATCTGGGCCACCGTAATGCGTACCTATAACCGCTTGCCCTTCCAAACCAAGGTAAATCCGGACTTGCCGGACTATGTGACCCGGCAGGCCATGGACCGGCTTTTTATGGAGATTGAAGTGGAAGAGGCCAAAATCAGGAATAACCCGGCTGCCCGGGTGACGGAACTGCTCAGAAGGGTGTTCGCCGCACAATAAGAAACAATATACTGTCTATTTCTGCCACTCTTCATAATGAATGCGCACCGGGTCGAATCGATCCGGACGGGGCTTGCGCTCATCAGGATAGCCTAATGCAATAAGGGATACGGGCAAAATGTGTCCCGGCAAACCCAGATATTCCCCGATTTCTTTCATGCGCTGCTCACGTGGGTAAACCCCGAGCCAGCAGCTCCCAATACCCATGCCGAAGGCACTCAGTAAGATATTCTGTGTGGCAGCAGAGCCGTTAATAGCATTATACGCATCCATGCTCTCCTTTTGCTGGTCGCCACATACAAGAATGGCCGCAGTTGCCGTATTTAACATGGAGGCATAAGGATGGATCTCTGCCAAACGGTCCAGACGGGAACGATCAGTGACTACCACAAAATGCCATGGCTGATAATTCCGGGCCGAAGGAGCATACATGGCCGCTTCTAACATGGCTTCCAGATGGTTCTTATCCACGGGCTTGCTGCTAAACTTGCGAATGGATCGACGGTCTAATAAAGCTGTTGTAATGTCCATAAACTTTTTTTTATGTTGCGAAGATAATATATCCCAAACAATTAGATCGTGAAACCCCGGCTAAATGATCCGGAGGATACGTTTTATAGACGGACATATTCCAAAACAGTATATTTTTGCCGGTTTAATTTTAACCCTGATAAAGCGTATATCTCGATGCAAAAAAATGAAGTTTTGGAAATTAAAGACACCTACGCCAACCCGGCTCCTTTGGGACTGTCCGGGTTTGGCTTGACAACCGTGCTGCTGAACATCCATAATGCAGGCGTTTTTCCGCTGGATATGATGATCGTGTCCATGGGAATATTTTATGGCGGACTGGCCCAGGTGCTGGTTGGAGTGATGGAATTTAAAAAGAATAATATCTTTGGAACTACCGCCTTTACCTCGTACGGATTTTTCTGGATCAGCCTGTCTTTTATCTGGCTCGCTCCGGCCACAGGTATTGTTGAACCCCCATCCCCCATTAGTATGGCATACTACCTGGGTATCTGGGGCGTTTTTACTATCTTTTTGTTTATTGCGACCCTGAAAATGTTGCCCATACTCAGGTGGCTCTTTGGCTCTGTGGTGGTCTTGTTTGCCCTGCTTACCATAGCTAATGCCACCGGAAACCATTTTATCCACACACTGGCAGGCATTGAAGGAATATTCTGCGGTGGATTGGCTATCTATATAGGCCTGGGGCAAATGGTTAATCATTATCATGAGAAACCGGTAATGCCAATGGGGGCCATGAAAGGGTAGTCATAGCCCCAAAGAAAACAAGAGTGAAAAGCTGAAAATCATTGCTTTATAATAAGAAGAGGCGCTGATTTTCAGCTTTTTGTTGCGTAGGCCGGCCTTGAATACTAAATTTACTTCCGCTGAAAAACTATGGTGGTTTTTTTTGAACAGCCTCAGTTGTTACCCTGTGACAAGGATGATGATAGTAACGGAAATGATGATAATGGTAATGGTAATGGTAATGGTAATGGGGCTAATGGGGGAATAATGTTTGAGATGGTCCTACCTCTTTGGACAATATTTTATTAATATAAATTACATATACATATTTTGATATGAGAGGTGGGGGAGACTCATAACTTTGTGTTTTTGTTAACAAGTTATGCTGCTCCTCTGTAAGTAGCACCTGGCGTATCATATGCCAATGATGAATGGATCCTCTCATTGTTATAATAAATGTGAAAGGATTATATTTGCATATGCATGAGATGACAAGCTCATTAACCGGCATTTTATGGCCAACTTCTACAATATACCAAGCCTTACCCTACCCGGATTAGATTTCCCTGCTGATCG
>PWNQ01000213.1 GCA_003557725.1 Bacteroidales bacterium
TCCTCACCCGGGTATTCCACAATTTTCCGGCAGGTATACCCCAGAATGGTCCTGGTCTCTTCATGATGACTTTCGGGAAGCATATTTAAAGGGCTTTCCACATAGTAATTGTGTTGGTCAAAAACCAGATACTGCTGTAACAGCATGCTGTAAAAAGATAGATAATACACTCCGTCACCACTGGCGGCTGAAATTCCAGAGCCCTCACCCTGTTCTTCTTCCAGGGTTTCAACAAGTGATGCCTGACGGTTGGCCAGACATATCAGCGTTTGGGTAACGGATTCGGGTAAAAGGGCTTTTAACATAGCTTTCCTCCCGGTGAGGTTGTCGTGAAGGTTTACCGTTCGCTCATAAACAATTTTGTACGTGGCTGTGCCAGAAAACAATACGGTTGTACTTAAAAGTAAAACCAATAACATTGAAACTTTTTTCATGATTATATTTTTTAAAGGTTAATGATGCAAAAGTAGGGCAGGAAAACAGGCGCTTTGGTTAACATATTGTTATTTAGTGTTAAGTAGTGTTAACGTTGGATGAATTAGAAAATAAATAGCTATTTTTGTTCCGTTGCAAAGCATGACCTGTGAAAGGGCCATATGCAAATTGTTCAACACATAACAAACACCAATAAGCGCAGACAACACAATAAACATTAACCCATGAAAAAGCGGATTGGATATATTATTATTTTGCTTTGCATCAGCATACCGTTAATTATCGGCACTCAGATATACTGGATATTAAATGCTTACACCATCAACCGGGTACAATTGGAGAACGACATCAACCAGAGTCTGGCAAGCGCTGTCCAGCAAAAGCAGAGTTATAATTTGTTGCATGCTTCGCATGTGGAGCGCAATGCAAAAAAAGGCATTAGCATCAGTGGCACAGAAGATCTTTTAGGTATTGACCTGGACAGCCTTATGGAACATTCCCCAGGTTTATCAAAGGCAACAAAGGGCGCTACCAAGCCGGTAATCACAATCACCATAGATGCAGATGACCTACCGGGAGCTGAAAGAGAAAAGGGTATTTCAGGCCTTCATGATGTAGACATAGAAGGCATCTTGCGTTCAGCTTACTCGCGAGAGCTTTCTGAAGAGCCCGCAATTGGCATGGCCATGGTGGACTCACTGTTTTCTAAAGAACTCACCGCAAGGGGCATTACCATCGGATACTCCCTGGATGTGGAAAGTGACACGTCCAACTTCACGAGAAAAAGCAGCTCGCTGTACTCCCGCATAATGCCGCTGAGCATCCTGCACCGCCACTATGTGCGGGCGAATATTCCCCAGGGACCACAGGCTGTCTTAAGCCGCATGACAACCATATTAGCTGTTTCACTCCTGTTGATCCTTATCGCCTCTGTTAGCTTTATATACATGCTGAAAACCATTATTAAACAAAAAAAACTATCGGAGGTGAAGAATGACTTTATCAACAATATGACCCATGAACTAAAAACTCCCATATCAACGGTGTCGGCGGCTTTGGAAGCAATGACCAATTTTGGGGCACTCAATGACCGGGAAAAAACAGAAAAGTATATCCACCTGTCCAAAGCAGAACTGAACAACCTAACCATACTGGTGGAAAAAGTGCTGAACACATCCCGGCTGGAGATGAACAAAGTAGAACTTGCCAGGGAAAAAATTCCCCTGCAGGAACTACTGGATACCATTATCCAACGCCATACCACATCCTCCCGAAAAGATGTGCGCTGCATCTGTGAAGATAACTGCCGCTCCATCACCGTTTATGCCGACCATATGCACCTGAGTAACGTGATCAACAACCTTATAGATAACGCCATAAAATATAACGGACAGATTGTACGAATACGCATTGCATGCTATAATGATAGTAATTTCCAGTATATCTCCATAAGCGATAACGGGAACGGCATCCCTAAAGAAAGCCAAACTAAAGTATTTGATAAGTTCTACCGTGTTCCCAAGGGAGATATCCATGATGTGAAAGGCTTTGGCCTGGGACTTCACTATGTATCCAACATTATTAAGCAGCACGGAGGGTCCGTGTCGTTGCAGTCAACCCCCGGTGAAGGCAGTACATTCACCATAAAACTACCCCGATATATGAAACGCCCATGAAAGGATGTTGACACACAGGGGGATGGTTATTTCCTTACGGAAAGCTCCCGCGCGCGCCCCTCTAACTCCCCTTTAGGGGCATAGGGCATAGTTATTTGGCATTTTATAATAATGTCACCGCATATTATTCGTGCATTCGTGGCAACGAACAACGAACAACGAACAACGAACAAAATTTTAAACAGATGAAAAAAAAGTACATTATTGCCCTGGCATCGGTGGCTGTAGTTGCGGCCATTATCATCCTTTTGGCATTGCCCAAAAAGCGTCAGCCCCTCACAGTAGACCCCGCATTCAAGGAATATGTGAATGCCTTTTCTTCGGGCGTATTATCCAGGCATTCCACCATTAGAGTGCAGATGAACCAGGTCTTTGCCGACTCTTCCATGTTTAATAATCCTTTGGAAGAGCGCTTGTTTCACTTCTCCCCATCTGTGGAGGGGCAGGCTTTCTGGGTTGACCCCTACACCGTGGAGTTCCGTCCGGAAGCCCCTTTAAAGGCCAACGAGATATACCACGCTCACTTTCAGATATCCCGGCTTATGCAGGTGCCTTCGCAGTTTGAGACCATGTCCTTCAGCTTTCAAACCATTAAGCCCCAGATGGAGGTGTCCATTGGAAATATGGTTTTCCTTCCCGGAAGCCAGACTCAATGGCTTACACTCCATGGCAAAGTGATCACCTCCGATCTGGAGGAGCTAACGACGGTGGCAAAGACCCTGGCAGCACGCCAGGATGGCAATAGGGTAAAAATAAAATGGGAAAAAACAGATAAAAGCAAGTTGTTCCACTTCCGGGTGGACAGCATCAGGAGAAAAAGTAATGAGAGCCGTATAACAATCCATCATAACGGAAATGCTATTGGGGCAGACCAGAAAGGGACCCTAAACGAAACGGTGACACCCAACGGAGTATTTACCTTGAGAAAAGCTACTGCGGTTCAAAGTCCGGAAAAAATGGTGATTATGGAGTTTAGCGACCCGGTGGACAGTGAGCAGGATTTCACCGGGCTTATCCGGCTGGGGGGACATTACCCTTCCCTGGTGGTGGATGGCAACCTGATAAAGGCATACCCCAGACGGGAAGTCCATAACAGCCAACTGCTTCAGGTTCACAAAAGCCTGGTAAACACCCGCAATAAAAAGCTTAACAGGGGATTTGAACAGAGCATCACCTTTGAAGACCTGAAGCCGGAGATACGTATCAAAGGGAGCGGAGTGATCCTCCCGGCATCCAACAATATGATGCTTCCCTTTGAAGCCGTTAATCTTAAAGCAGCGGACATCACCATTTATCAGGTATATGAGAACAATATCCTTCAATTTTTGCAGACCAACAACCTTGATGCCTCGGGCCAGTTATCCCGGGTTGCCCGTATTGCGTACAAAGGGACTGTTCATTTAAACAAAGCAGACGACCCCATTATGGAATATGGCCAGTGGAATGATTTCACCATTGATCTCAGCCAGTTCATACAGGTAGCCCCCGGGGCATTGTATCGTGTGGTTTTCAACATCCGCCGGGAGTATTCTGCGTATGCCTGTCAGGATGAGCAGACATCCGGTGCCGGCTTATTGCCTTTCGCCCATAATGAAGCGGAGCAGCCGGACTATGATGAGTGGGGTTACCACCAGCTTTACAGCGATTACGGACATTATCCTTCCGATTACACCTGGCGTGAACGTGACAATCCCTGCCACAGCTCCTATTATTACCGCAAGTCCTATTCACGCAATATTCTGGCCTCGGACCTATCCATGATCGTTAAGAGAGGTGGAGACGGAAAAACCACCGTATTTGTCACCAGTATCCCCGATGCTTCTCCCCTTTCCGGTGTGGAGGTAATTGCATACAACTACCAGCAACAGGTAATGGAACGTCTGACCACCGACCGTGACGGGCGGGTTCAGTTTCATTCCCCGGAAAAGCCTTTTGTATTGTCAGCCAGGCATAAAGATGAGCGTGCCTATCTGAAAATGAACGATGGATTATCCAATTCGCTGAGTAACTTTGATGTCTCGGGCACTTCGGTTAATAAGGGTCTGAAGGGATTCATTTATGGTGAACGTGACGTGTGGCGCCCCGGAGATACCCTGTTCATTTCCTTTATCCTGGAAGATAAAGAAAACACATTGCCGGAAAACCTCCCTGTAGTTTGCGGTCTGTATACTCCCCGGGGGCAGCTTTATGAACGAAAAGTAAACAACAGCCCGGTAAACCGGGTGTACACTTTCCCCATGGTCAGTGATTCAAAAGCAGAAACGGGCCGTTGGCGTATAACCATAGAGGCCGGGGGCACCACCTTTACCCGTTTTGCCCGCATTGAAACCATCATTCCCAACCGTCTAAAGATAGACCTTTCCTTTCCACAAGACTATCTGACGCGGTGGGACCCGGCTCCCGGGGAGGTGAAAGTGGCCTGGCTGCACGGAGGCATTGCCAGCAACCTGCCCTTGAAAACGGAAGTGACCCTGAGGCCTGTTAACACCAGCTTCACCGGCTTTGACGACTATGTATTTAATGACCCGGCCAAGCCTTTCCGGCCGGAAACCTTTACCGTGTTTGACGGCAGGATAGACAAGCAGGGAAATGCCTCACTGGTCCCCGACCTGGGCCTGAAAGAAACCGCCCCGGGCATCCTTAACGCCCGCTTTGAAACAGAGGTGATGGAAGAAGGCGGACGGTCCAGCATCCATCATAAAAATATGCCCTATTATCCGTACCGGTCTTATGCCGGCATCAAAGCACCCGGGGGAGAACGGTGGTATGACCCATTGAAAGCGGGAGAGGATAACATCATCCAGCTGGCCAATGTAAAAGCCAGCGGAGAGCATGTACAGGAAAACCGTTTGCGGGTAGATGTTTTTAAGCTTACCCACAACTGGTGGTATGACTATTCGGGAAACCGCCTGCAAAACCTGATCAACCGCCAATCCAGCCTCGTATATACTTCCGGAACGGTAAAAGTGTCCGGCGGAAAGGCCACCTATACGCTCAATGTGAACCGGTCAGACCACGGACGATACTTTATCCGGGTACTGGATATGGCCAGCGGACACTCTTCCGGGAAGCTGGTGTATGTGGCCGGTGACAGGTCACGGATGGAAGACAAAGAAAAAGACTTTGCTTCACTGCTACTGTTTAGCAGTGATAAGGAAACCTATAATAACGGGGAGGAAGTCATCCTTACAGTCCCTTCTTCCTCAGGAGGAAAGCTATTGGTGAGCATTGAAAACGGCATGAGTGTCCTGGAAACCCACTGGGTGGATACCGAAGACAAGGAGACCCGGTTTAGTTTTACGGCCACAGAAGATATGGTTCCCGGCGTATATGCCCACGTCACCCTGATCCAACCCCACCATTCCTCGGCAAGCGACTTACCCATACGCTTGTACGGTGTTATCCCCATTGAGATTGGCAAAGAAGAGTATGCACTTCACCCCCAAATCCGCAGTGAAGAGACCTTTCGTCCGGAGCGTCCTGCAGCTATCCATGTATCAGAAAAAGAAGGGAAAGCCATGACATACACTTTAGCCATTGTTGACGAGGGGTTGCTGGACCTTACCGGTTTTGAAACACCAGACCCCCTGTCTCACTTCCATCGAAGGGAGGCCATTGGCGTCATTACCTGGGATTTGTACGATTATGTAATGGGCTCCTTTGACGGCATCCTTCACCGCATCCTGCGCATCGGCGGTGGCGGCTATGCCGAGATCGACCCGGGCAAGCAAGATGTAAACCGGTTCAAGCCGGTGGTAAGATTCCTGGGCCCTTTTACACTTGATAAGGGGAAGGAAAACACCCACCAGATCCATATCCCGCAATATGTGGGCAGCTTGAGGATCATGGTAGTGTCTTCAAATACCCCCTCATACGGACATACTGAGAAGACAGTAAAGGTAAAAAGTCCGCTCATGGTGCTGGGCACCCTTCCCCGCATATTATCTCCGGGAGAAACCTTTGAGCTTCCGGCCAATGTATTTGCCATGGAAGAGGGCATCAGTAATGTGGATGTACGTGTAAAACACAGTGACATCTTTGAACCCCTGGAGGGTACCCGCCAATCGCTGGTCTTTTCAAAGCCTTCCGACCAACTGGCCCGCTTTCCTTTTCAGGTGAAAAAAGCGGTGGGCAGTGGAAAGATTGAGATCATCGCCACTTCCGCAGGGCACACAGCCAGGCATACCATTATGATCGGCGTGAAAAACCCCAACCCGTATATCACTGAAACACAATCCTGGCTTCTGGAAGGGCAAGACCAGCTACAAACTACCTATACGCCCCCGGGGATGGCCGGCACCAACAGTGCCTCTCTGGAAATTTCGTCCATTCCGCCCATTGATCTGGCCCGGCACCTGAACTATCTTATCCATTATCCGTATGGATGTACTGAGCAAGTTGTGGCTTCCGCCTTCCCACAGTTGTTTTTAGAAACCTTTGTTAAGTTAACCGATCAGGAACAGCAAGATATGGCCCGTAACGTTACGGCTGCCATTGAAACCCTTTCCCGGGCCCGGCTCCCCAATGGAGGGTTTAGCTACTGGCCGGGAAACAATTATGTCAACGAGTGGGCTTCTGTTTTTTCCGGGCACTTCCTTCTCACTGCCAAAGATATGGGATACAATATCCCGGAAGGGATGCTTGACAACTGGATATCCCGGGCTCGCACCCAGGCACAGAGCTATGGTCGGGAACGCACACAAAACCAGTGGAGTGCCCTCACCCAGGCATACCGTTTATACACGCTGGCCGCTTATGGAACACCAGAACAAGGGGCCATGAACCGCCTCAGAGAAAGTAATCACCTGAGCGGTGCCGGACAATGGATGCTGGCCGCAGCGTACGCTAAAGCAGGAATGACCGGCACAGCACGGAAAATACTGAGAAATAGCCCGGAACATATTGAAAATCAGATAGAGACAAACCCCACCCTGGGCAGTAGAACACGCGATTACAGCATCCTGGCAAAAGCATTGGTGATCACAGAAAAAGAAGCTCAGGCATTTCCATATATCCAAAATATCTCCCAAAAACTGAGCAGCAGTGAATGGATGAGCACACAGTCAATCGCTTTCTCCCTCATAGCATTAAACACTTACCTGCAAAACCAAGCCATCGGTGAACAAATGGAATTTAGTATCACGCAAAACGGAACCACACAACAGGTGAAAGAAGAAAAGCCTTTACACATTATATCCTTACCTCCCGGGAGCAGGCAAGACCTGGTAATAGACAATCCGGGAGGCACCCCGTTGCATGTCCGACTGATCACCAAAGGGCAACCCATGGAACCGGAGGTGCAAGATCAGTCCAAAAACCTGGGCCTGGACATCAGGTACCTTGACCTTCAGGGCGGTAGAATAAACCCCCGGAAGCTGATACAGGGCACCCGGTTCATTGCACAGGTAACTGTAAAGAACCCGTCACAAGCCCGGCAATACCGTGAGCTTGCCCTGGAGCAGGCGTTCCCTTCGGGATGGGAGATCACAGGGATGCGCCTTCAGGACGAACACCAAAGGCCCGGAAACTCCAACGCATTTACATATCAGGATATCCGTGATGACCGGGTTCACACATTTTTCAATCTGCAAGCCGGCCAATCCAAAACCTTTACGGTAAATCTTACAGCCAGCTATGTGGGAAAATATTTCCATCCGGTCAATACCTGCTCTGCCATGTACAACGATCTGATCTATGCCCGTAAAAGTGGATTCTGGGTTGAAGTAACCCGTCCCTGATAATAACTACCAAATATTCGTTACCCCCATGCAGTCTGTATGGCAAACATCGTTGTTCAAGTGGCTTTACACAGTGGTTATTATATCTGTTGTGGTATTGGTTTATGCCCTTCCACACCGGCCATTGTTCCGCACATCCTTTTCCACTGTTTTGGAAAGCCGTGACGAACAACTTCTTAGTGCAGTTATTGCTGACGATATGCAATGGAGGTTTCCCGCGCGGGATACTGTTCCTGAAAAGTTCAGTGTGTGTATTCAGGCCTTTGAGGACCGATATTTTTCTCTTCATCCGGGAGTAAACCCATTGTCAGTATATCGTGCTTTATGGCAAAATATTACCGCAGGTCGCCGGGTAAGCGGAGCCAGCACCATCACCATGCAGACGGTGAGGTTATCGGAGATGAATAAACCCCGCACCCTTTTCCGCAAGATTACGGAGACGGCCCGGGCGTTATGGTTGGAACAGAAGCATTCCAAGGATGAAATACTGGCCATGTATGTGAGTCATGCCCCCTTCGGGGGGAACGTGGTTGGGCTGGATGCTGCTGCCTGGCGCTACTACAGGCGCCCTGCCCGGGAGCTTAGCTGGGCTGAGAATGCCACACTGGCCGTATTGCCCAATGCCCCCTCTTTGATCTTCCCGGGAAGGAATAAAGAGCTGCTGCTAAAAAAGAGAAACCACCTGCTGAAAAGGTTGTATACCCTGGGGCGTCTGGACTCCCTGTCCTATGTACTGGCATTAAAAGAGCCCCTTCCCGGGAAACCCTACCCCCTTCCACAACAGGCCATGCACCTGCTTAACCGGGCTGTAAACGAAGGTTACAAAGGAAAGCGCCTGACTACTACATTGGACTATCACCTGCAGCAGCAGGTCAAA
>PWNQ01000137.1 GCA_003557725.1 Bacteroidales bacterium
GATGTTTTCGGGTATTTTGTGACGATTGGGGTGGGCTTTATGCTTTTCAAGACGTTCTATGGCAGGGGTTTTTACCGCTTCAGGCCGGGCAACACTGTCCGGGTGGATGACTTTCGGCCTGGCAGTGAAGGGTACACCTGTAAGAACGGTATCTCCCAACGAGTTGATGATGGGCTGCAGGCTGTCGCCTGTTACGGTGTTTACCGCATAACCGCCTTCCGGATTGGCTGCAATACTCGTGGGATGGGGAAAAAGTGGTGCGGGTGACGTTCCGTCATCTTTGGGCGTGCCACTGCAGGCCGCTAAGAAGAGCAGCGGAACCATGTATTTCAGCTGTGATAATATCCTGAAATATCCCATTGCTGCCTGGAGCCTACTCAGGCAGCGTAATCGTAAATACTGTTCTTTCATTTTCTATTGTTTTAATGGATATATCACCCCCTTGAGCCTTTACGATATCGTGGGTGATGGATAAGCCCAATCCGGTTCCATGTGTACCTTTCTTCGTTGTGAAAAACGGCTGCATGATTTTGTCTTTGATGTGATCGGGGATGCCGGGGCCGTTGTCCTCGATTTCGAGGACAACTTTCCCTGGTTCTTGTTTCGTTCGGATTGCAAGTTTTGGCTGATATCCCTTTGGCACACTGCTGTCTGACATATTGGACAGTGACCTCATCGCATCAAACGCATTGTTGCAAAGATTCAAAATCACCCGCGAAAAATCCTCTGAGACCAGCGGCACCTCGCCAATGGTCTCATCCAGTTGTAAATCGATATCTACGCTAATCGATTCTTTACCCGCCCGCATGCCGTGAAAAGCGAGGTTTACGTACTCTTTGACCAGACCGTTCAGGTCAGTGGGCTCCATTTTGCCTGAACCGCCCCGGCTGTGCTGAAGCATGGATTTGACGATACCATCGGCGCGGGATCCGTGCTCGTGGATTTTGCGCAAATTTGTCTCAATGTCGGCCAGTATTTCAAGGATGAGAGCTGCTTCAGGGCTTGATCCAGCCATCCCACTCTCCGAAGCGCCCGGGACAGACGAGATGGGAGAGTTCCCCCGTCCCCGGTCACCCGTCATCTGTCGTATCTCTTCCCGCGCTTCCTCCACCAACTCCAGACTCACCTCCGAAAAATTGTTCACGAAGTTGAGTGGATTCTTGATTTCGTGGGCGATGCCGGCGGTGAGCTGGCCGAGGGAGGCGAGTTTTTCCTGTTGTACGAGCTGGCCCTGGGCGGCTTTCAGATTGGCATGGGCCGCCTCCAGATTTTGATGGGCTTTTCCCAGATCGTGGTAGGCTTTTTCAATCTCTTTGGCCTGGGCAAGCTCTTTCTCACGGGCGCGTTCGCGTTCCTTCCGGACAAGGCGCCTGCGCTGGGATCGGTCTATTACGTAAACGGCACCGGCAAAAAGCAATCCGTATAGCAGATATGCCCAGATAGTCCGCCACCAGGGGGGATTGATGAGTATGCGCATTGAAATCCCATCCTCATTCCAGACTCCATTGCTGTTTGCAGCTTTTACGCGGAACACATAATTACCCGGAGGCAGGTTGGGATAGTAGGCCGTACGCTGCAGGCCAACATCCCGCCAACCGGTATCATAATTCTCGAGAATGTACGAAAAGCGGTTACGTGCAGGATTGCTGTAATGGATACCCGTATAATCGATGCTGATGGTGTTTTGATTGTAAGCCAGCGTTATGTTGTCTGCATTGAAGACGCCGTTGTCGAAAGGATGGGATACATCGTTAATCTCTAAATCCGTAAAGTGCATCCTGGGCGGCGGAGAGCTTCTCGCGACATCCGATGGCCGAAAAAAAGTAATCCCGTTTGATCCACCGAATATGAACAGTCCGTCGGAGGTTTTTAAACCGGATCCATCCGAAAAAAGCTGACTGTGCAATCCGTTTTCCATGGTGTAATTGACAAACTGTTCCGTGTCAATGTCGAACCGGCTTATACCGTCAAAAGTGCTCATCCACAGGTCGTTGTTTTCCGAGTCTTTCAGTATGTACTGAATGCCCATAGAAGGCAGCCAGTCGGCCATGGTATATGTACGTATTTGCCGGGTTCCGGTATCGTACCTGCTTAAGCCACCACCCCATTTACCCACCCACACGATTCCGTTATCATCCGCATAGAGTGAATTGATATCCTGGGAAGCGAGAATATGACCCTGTTCCGGGTCGTAGGTTTGCCGGTCGATATTGCCGGTGCTGTAGCTGTATGAGAACAGACCGTTATTGGTAAGAATCCAGAAACCGAGGCCCGGATGATTTACAAAATATGTGATTTCGTTGCTGGTCTCATTTCCATCGGGCAGTTTGCTCAAGTCGTGCCAGATGTATGCTCGTTGGCCGCGTTTTTTTTCATACAGGCCGTATGTAGTACCCAGCCACTCTGTTCCGGCATCATCCCTGAAGTACTTCTGGATGAAGCTATTGTCGGATAAGCCCTCTGTATCAACGTTCTCGAGCTTCATCGTTCCGGTATCCAGACTGAATAATCCGGATTGGTTGCTCGTGTAGATTATCCCCGGACTTGCTTCTGTAAAATCACCCGTGTAAAGCCAATCTTCCATTAACTCACTGTAAGTAATATTCGATACAGATTTTGCGCGGAAATCTATTTTGTTAATCCCCGATGGGTACCTTCCCGCGCCTGATGTGGCTACCCATATGTGTCCATCGCTGTCTTATACAATTCTGTACGCCCAGCCGCCTGTCAATTTTCCGTCTATTCCATCACCCTCCTTATAGGCATTGAAAATCAGCTTGTTCTCATATTTAATCAATCCGTGCTGCCAGGTGCCCAGCCAGATATTACCGAAGGTGTCGGAATCCAGTGAAAAAACAAACGTTTCATCAAACCGGTTTACGGGTCCGTCCGCAAAGGTGATCCATTGACCTGAATCCCGGCTGTACCCTATTAAACCCACGCTTGTTGCCAGCCAGGGTGTGTTTTGTTCATCAAAATGAATCTCTGAAATTCCGATGTCACGATTATTTACTTCCGGTATGCCCGACACATCCAGCTTTGTAAAGTGTTCGTTGCCGGAATCATAGACATGGATGTTAGATAAATGTGATGCCATCCAGATATCTCCGTTTTGGTCACTCGCAACAACATATCCGTCACCCATATTGCCGGTTAAATCTACACCTGGTAGAGGAGCTATCGGTTGCAGGGTACCTTCCCGATTTATCCTTTGGATACCATTTCGGCCAATAAACCAGCTGTTTCCGGCGGGATCAGTTGATGAATCTGTGATGTTTGAAACAGACTGAATCCCGGCGGATTTGACAATTTGAATCGTTTCTGTGTATTCATCAAAGGAAAACAGGCTGTTGGTCAAATCAAACCCGTAATAGGAATGTGCACCAAAATACAATCGCCCGCTCTGATCTTCGGTTATGGTGACAACAGCAGGTTGACCTGATTCGGTTATACCAGTCAGGTGGCCGAAAGGGAAGGCTCGGAACGCGTTTGTTTTCGGATCAAAAACATTGATCTCATTCATTCCTCCAATCCAGATGCGCCCCCGGCTGTCTTCAAAAAGGGAATTAACCAGGATTATTGAGATGGAGCCCTGGTCGTTGGGATCGTTGTAGTAGCGGGTAAATTCGTAACCGTCGAACCGGACAAGGCCGTTGTGGGTCGTCATCCAGATGTTCCCGAACTGATCCGCCAGCACGTCAAAAATGTTATTGCCATCCATTTCTGTGTAATGCGTCAGGTTTGCAGGGTTCAGCTGGGCATGAAGCGTTTGCAAACCTCCGCTAAGGAAAATTATGACGGAAATTATGCGCAAGCGGTTTTTCATGGTTGCCTCAACGAATCCATGTTCAATGTGATCGTGAATGCGGTTTCACCCGGCCGGGATGTAATATCAAGATTCCCGCCGTGAGCCTTTACGATATCATAACTCAACGACAAGCCGAGACCTGTTCCCTGTCCGGTCGGTTTGGTGGTAAAAAAGGGTTGAAAGATTTTGTCCTTGATGGAGTCGGGGATGCCGGGGCCGTTGTCGGATACTGAAATCTGTATATTGTCTCCCAGTTTTTTGGTAGTGACGGTGACTATGGGATTCTCGCCATTCCCACTTTCTGCGCCTTGACCCAACTCGGCACGGGCACTTCGACCCAACTCCGCACCGGCACCTTGGTCCAGCTCCGCACCGGCACTTCGACTGTGCCCGGCGCAGGCCTGAAAGGCATTGTTTATCAGATTAAGCAGCACCCTGCCGATATCCTGGGGGATAACATTCACTTTGGGCAGGTTGGGATCAAAATCCGTCCTGAAATCGGCATTGAAGCCACTATCTTTGGCTCGTAACCCGTGGTAACTCAGCCGCAGGTATTCATCGGCCAGAGAATTGATGTCGGTGGGTTCTTTTTCCCCGGTACCGGTCCGGCTGTGTGCGAGCATGCCTTTGACAATGGCGTCGGCCCGCCTGCCATGGTGATTGATTTTTTCGAGGTTTTGTTTGATGTCTTTCGAAATAGTTTTAGCCTCCTGGATTTCACCTTTTTCCAACTCTTCATCCAGTTCCGTTACCAGCTCAGTGCTCACTTCAGAAAAATTATTGACGAAGTTCAGAGGGTTTTGGATTTCGTGGGCGATCCCCGCCGTGAGTTCCCCAAGCGAAGCCATTTTTTCGGATTGAATAAGCTGCGCCTGGGTGGATTTTAGTTCGGTGTAGGCTTTTTCAATTTCTTTAGCCTGCTCCAGTTCTTTCTCTCTTGCCCGTTCCCGCTCTTTTTGAAGTACCTTTCTGCGCTGAACCCTGTCAACAGCAACAATTCCCGCAATGAACAGCATCAAATAAAAGGCATACGCCCACCAGGTTCTCCACCAGGGTGGCAGGATGGTGATACCCATGCTGGCACCTTCCATATTCCAGACTCCAAAACTGTTGGCTCCCCGCACCCTGAAGGTATGTTCGCCTGGTGGAACATTAATGTAGGGAGAGGTTTCGCCTTCACGTATATCTCTGCGCCATGCCCTGTCGTAGCCTTCGAGCATAAACTGCAACTGATTGGATGAAGCGTCATAGAAATCAAAAAGAGCAACCGATAACACAAATAGATTCTGGTCGTGTGCCAATCGGATGGATTCAGTTTGCCAGACCGGTTTCTCAAATAACTCAAATGCTGCTGATGGATTTTGATTGCCAAGCATCTGGAAGCCGGTTATGCGGATATCAGGTAAACGGCTATTATCTTGTTGTGAAATCTGGTCCTGGTAAAAGGCATGAAACCCCCCTCTGCGGCTAAAAAACATTTCCCCGTCATCAGCTACCGATCCGCTCTTGAAATGGTCATAGGCATTTCTGATACCTCTGTTCTGATTAAAAACCGACATTATTTCAGTCTCCGGATCAAACTCAATGATTGAACTCTGGTCGCTTAGCCATAGTTTTCCATCGCCGGAGTTTACAAGGGATAACAGATTGCTAGAAGGCAAAAGACTGTTGTAGGGAGTGAATGATTTGAAAACACCTGTGCCGGGATTTAACTTTTTAAAACCATGTATCCAGTCAATAAACCAAATGTTGCCGTCATTATCTTCAGTGATATCCGAGACCATGCCAGCCTGTTTGTTTGTATCAAAGAATCGTTCTATCCTGTTCGTTTGTACGTTTATCCGATCTAAAAACAATGGATTCAATATATCGTTAAACGGAGAACCTCCTCCTACCCAGATATTTCCTTTTTCATCTTCGTAAATGGACCCAATCATCATACCGCCGAGGCTGTTTGGATCGTTGGGATTGTGTGCATAGTTCACAACCTCATCTGTTACGGGGTCGTAACGAAAAAGGCCGTTTTCCCAGCTCCCAAACCAGAAATGGCCGGAGCTGGAATGTAAAAAGGGGCTCCAAAAAGCTTGTAATATTTCATCTGCAATCCCGGGTGGTCTAAATAACTGGAAAACGGACGTTTCGGGATCTCCGCGAAATTGCCCTCCAAACGTTCCAGCCCATAGATATCCCTCCCTGTCGAGTGCTAATCCAAAAATTCTTGTAACCGGTTGCTGAGGGTTGCCAAGTGTGATTACTTTTCTCGAACCTGTACCCCGATCAATATGTTCGAGAAAAGCGCCACGTGCGATCCAAATATCGCCCGCCCTGTCCTTTACTATCCCTGATCCCAATTCATCCTCACTCATCGGAATGTTGAAAAAGGGAAACAGGTCGTCATACTGTTTGACTTTGAAAACGGTTTGGCCGTCGCCACCGGATGTAATCCACAGGGTTCCGTCATTTGTCTGATACGTCTGCCAAAGAAAGTCGGTGGTGAGTTCGTCTGCACCGCTGCCCATTTTAAAATGCCGGGTAATCCCGGAAACAGGATCAAATATTTTAAGTCCACCGGGAAAAGCGGTGATCCAGATTCTGCCTTCATCGTCCTCGAAAATGGAGGAAATATGAGTGAAAGGATCATAATCAGCCGAAACGGTTCCGGGCTGCCATGGGCCTGATAATTTTTCAGGGTTTGAAGGATCGTTGAGCAGACGTTGAAACGTGCCCTTTTCCCTGTCCATAAGGTGCAATCCGTCGCCAACGGTGCCAATCCAGAAATTGCCCCGGCTGTCTTCCAGAATCGACCTGACTTTGTTGTTGATAAGCGTGGTGGAATCTTCAGGGTCATGCAGGTACCGCGTAAACGTTTTGTCTTCAGGATGATATCTGTTTAATCCGCCTGCGGTGGATTCGGGATCCCACGGAAACCCCGTTCCAACCCACAGCGTACCCGTTTTATCGACATAAAGTGCCCTGACCCTGTTGTAAGAGAGCGAGTTTGGATTTTCGGGATCATGCTGAAAACGTTTAAACGTTCCGGTATCAGGGTCGTACCGGTTAAGTCCGTGCTCTCCTCCAATCCAGATAAAGCCCTGGTGGTCCTCTGCAACAGTACTTAAGACATTGCCGCTTAATGATTCGGGATCATCCGGATCATGCCTGTACCTGGTAAAAACCCCCCGTTCGGGCTCGAAAGCAGTCAACGCTCCGGCCTGCCAGTGCGTGAGCCAGAGCACGCCTTTGGAATCAAGAAAGATGGACTCAATATAATCGGCTGACAACGAATTCGGATTATTGCCATCATGTCGATAAGTAACAAAGTTTTGCCCATCGTAGCGTAACAACCCTCCCTGCGTGGCGAACCAGAGGAAACCTGTCTCATCCTGCAGCATTCCCTGCACACTGTTCCCAATAATATCACCGGGCAGTTCAAAAATCTCAAACCGGGGGTTGAAATGCTGCCTGTCTTCAGCACGCATCTGCTGTGCAGTGAGTGGCAGGCAAATAAAAAGTATAAACGTTGCCAGTAGTAGTTTCATAATTGGCCGGTTGGCTGTGGTAATTGAATAATAAATGTTGATCCTGCTCCCTCTTTCGTTTCCACCTTCAACTCCCCCCCATGCGCTTTGATGATATCATGAGTAATGGAGAGCCCCAGTCCGGTCCCTTGCGTCCCTTTCTTGGTGGTAAAAAACGGCTGCAGGATGTTGTCCCTGATCTCATTGGGGATGCCGGGACCGTTGTCCTCGATTTCGATGCGGATCCCGCCGTTGCTTGCTACGTTTTCGCCTGCATCCTTGGCAACCCTACGGGTACGGACCGTCAACTCAGGCTTGTACCCCCCTTTCCTGTCTGCCTGCTCTCCGATACCGGCCACCTTAGCGCTCGGCTTCGCCTTCACGATGTCCGGCACTTGACTACGCACTTCGTGCTTGTGAACTGCCTCCCATTCCCTCATCGCATCGAAAGCATTGTTGCACAGGTTCAAAACCACCCTTGAAAAATCTTCCGCTATCAATGGCACTTCGCCAATCGATTCATCCAGCTGCAAGTCAATATCCACGTTGATTGGATCTTTGCCCGCCCGCATACCATGAAAAGAGAGATTGACATATTCTTTGATCAGCGCATTCAGGTTAACCGTCTCCGGTTTTCCATCCCCGCCCCGCGAATGCTGCAGCATGGATTTGACGATGCTGTCGGCGCGCGTGCCATGCTCGTGAATCTTTTTAAGATTGGATTTGATATCGGCCAGGATGTCGGCAGTTTCGGCGGCGTGTTTGGCGACCGTTTCAGCGGCGTGTTTGGCGACTGTTTCAGCGGCGTGTTTGTTTCCCCCGATCTGTCGTATTTCCTCCAGGGCTTCATCGATCATCTCCAGACTCACATCCGAAAAATTGTTCACGAAGTTGAGCGGGTTCTTGATCTCATGGGCTATTCCGGCGGTGAGCTGGCCGAGTGAGGCCAGTTTTTCCTGCTGAACGAGTTGCTCCTGGGTAGCTTTGAGGTTTTCCAGCGACTCCCTGAGCTCCTTCGTTCGGGTCTCCACCTCCTGCTCCAGGATTTTTTGCTGATTGGCGGCTATGATCTGCTTCTCTCTTTCCGCCGCGAGCTTCTCGTTGGTGAGCTGCACCACCTCCCGCGCACTGTTCTGCGTTTCAATCAGGATTTCCCTGTACCTCAGCGAAATAAACAGGATCAGGGACATCGGCAGCGTCAGGTATATGGCTGTAATGAAGCTGTACATTACCAGGAAGTGCGGCGAACCAAATACCAGATCCTGCAACAGAAATGTCAGCATCCAGAAAACAGTCAGTATCAGTCCGCCGATCACCATCCACTGTGATGTGAGGATCCGGTTCCGGGCCTTCC
>PWNQ01000077.1 GCA_003557725.1 Bacteroidales bacterium
ATCCCCTCTTCCATCATAAATAAAGACAACCCGAGCATGATTCAGGCTTAAGGATTTAAGATATTGAACCAGCAACTTTTTGCACCCTGTACAGGTAATGGGTGCTGTGTAAACCAATATTGCCATGGAATCACCAGGGTCCATGGAAACTGCATCGCCATAAATATCCCGCAGGCAAGAATTTTCATTATTTGCCTGACAGGATTTAATAAATGCTTAATATCAGTCCAGTCGTGATCAATGACATATTAAAGGTGTTACCGTTTTGATCCACCAGTTTACCCTTTTCAAACAAGGGCTTCAGGTTATATTCTGCAAATATACCGAGCCCTGCTTCTTCTGAAGTTATACGCAGTGTCGCAGCATAAATAAAATTATTTAACCCTGGGATAATATACTCTTTTATTTTGATTTCTTCATTAGTTGAGAACTCACCCCAGCGGTAGTTATCTCCTTTGTATTTGCTTTTACTATGTATAAGATATCCTGTTTTAAAGCCCACAGCAAGAATACTGTTATCATTTTCCCCCAACCGCCATCGAAGTTCAAAGGGAAGTTCCAAATATGTAGCATTCAGTTTATATCTGGAAACATTAATAGAGTCAGGAAAAGCAGTGAAGGTCATTTTTTCGGAATAATCGCAAGCACTGATATACGCATCCACATTATAAAGATTATTGCTTTGGATTCCAAGGCCTACAGCTATACTGAACCGGCTATACCCCAATGGCATATCATACATTCCTGAAAAGGAAAACGACGGGCTATATGCCCGGACGTTTACATCCTCCGGAGTATCTAACCAAATATCATTCCCCCAGGCGATCATGAATCGGTCGCTTTGCTTTACTTTTTCTTTATTACTCTCAGGAATAATGCTGTCCGTAGTTATTGAAAGACAAATTAATGAGTTACAAGAAATTATTAACATAATCCCGGTTAATAATATAGGGAGATATTTCATAAATGCACTGTTTTTTCCATGTTAATTAATAACAACCGTATTACATATTTCTGACCCTTTTAATATGAAAAAATGCTATCCTTTAAATCTTTATACAATTCTATGGGGAATCCTTCCTCCCAATAATTGGCTTTATACTTTTGATGAAGCTTTTCAGTATTATAATCATTGCTCACACCATGCAAGGGTTTTACATTATAATCTGTAATATCATCCAAATAATAAATAGCTTGATGCCTGAAAATGTTTCGGGAGGGGTCTCTTTCATGATAGCTTTCATACGAATAATAAACGATCTTCAACACTGTTTTGCCATTAACTGTTTCATAAATAAACTGGTGCTTTGTATTAAACATGCACAGGGATTCATAATCCACGGGTAGAGGATCACTAAGACAGAAAACTAACTCTTCCGGCTGATATTCTGCATATTCAACCACCCTATAGTTTTCTTTTTCGATTATCAGCCTGTAATTAAAAGCAAAAGTAGTTTCTTGCAAATAAGAAGTGTTCGCATGAATATTTATCAAGTAATATAATTTACTCCCTCTTTCAAGTATTTCCAGGGAGTAATCATATCTGTCTTTTGTTCTGTTTCGGGAAAGTGTACCACGTGTACGTTTAAAATTTTCCATTGGGTCTTTTAATGGATTTGAATTATAAAAATGGTACCCGAAATTATAAAATGGAGTTGCTTTTACCATTTCATAGGTATCTTTATTAATCGAAACCCTGGCCCGTTGAATATCAAAAAGGTTAGAGTTGTTTTTCCCTCTGTACAGTAGCCTTCGCAAAAAATTCATGGCTTGTCCATGTGTATTATCTTGATCATAGCCTCTTTTATACCACAATAATTTTACTTCCGTATTACTAACCAAGTCATTATCATAAAACCGCTGATCCAACACATATCCATTAGCATAAAAAGACTGCATTTCATAGTTTTCCGGCATATATTTATTAACAGAGTCTAAAATTCGTTTAACAATATAAAAGTCGTCCCTTTCATAAATATCAACTGCTCTGAGCAAAATCTGTGCGGGGGTCAGCCATATTGTATCCCTCCCTGGTTGTAATTCACTACATGCAATCACTGTATCCTGGTATTGCAAATGGCGTACCAGAAGTGAGTCATCTTTTCTCATCCTTAAAAACTGTACCATCCCGTTTAAGTTACTTATTCGGCCTGTTTGTTCGCCAAGTAAATACACATGAGCGAGGTCTATAGCAATATTGTCCTCCCTGTCTATAAGAATTAGTTCTTGTTGAGAAAATGAATAAATAAACAAATTTAAAAATATGAATATCAACACTGTTCTCATCTTGTCTGAATATAAAATATTACGGGAAAAGGATTCCTCTTTCCCCGTAATATTGGTTATAACATAATTACTAACGGACAAACGCTATTGAAGACCTTGTTCCGTGCCCAATAGGCCAACTAGGTTGCTGATGCTCCCAGCAATAGGTGACTACAGCAAAAGCATCGATAGCTGGTGCGGCTACTACTTTTCCTGCATAATACCCAACTGTTTTTGTGCCTTCCCACAACCGTCTCCACCATGGTTCCGGTTCTTTACCAGTGTCCAAAAAATAAGCCAGTTGACTGTGCAGGTGATCATGCCATGGATGATCGACCTCATAAAAAGCATTATACCAAAATTCATAGCTATATTTTGCCAATGCGCTTGCCATCATAATTCTTTCATATTCATTTAAGTCAAAATTGTTATCAATTAATTCGGACAAAGAACGAATATCAACATTTTCATCCGATAATAAATCACTGACAATCTGCTGATTTATATTTGAAGCAAACTCGCCTGGGGTTAACTCTTCCTCAGCGTATACCGCATTATCAAACAAAATAAACAACCTTTCAACAAATATCCAGGCATGTTGTGAATACTGATCTGGAAACGACAATTCAGCTAAATTTCCGTTTGTCCAATTAATTGTTTCTTCTCGAATTATCGAGTCTTGAAGTTTAGCCTCTGTCAAGGTAATGTCGCTAAAAGAAAATAAAGAGTCTTCATAACTTGAAACAAAATAATGAACATCCTCAAAATTCGTTTCCGAAAGATTGTTTTCTACTGCAAAATTATATAAAATTTCATTGTGCAGTTCCCCACAGTAATTATATGGGTTCTCCGTGCCCGACATGGTTTTATTTAATGATGTCTGATTCCCATTAATGACATCATCTTTTTTTTGGCATGCAAAAATGGTGGCAATAAAAAAAGCCAATGCCATTAGCGAAATTCTATTTGTTGATCTCATATCTTTTATTTTTTGTATTTGAGCAATTGAATAAATCGACATTTTTATAATCCAGTCCTTTCTTCATATCAAAAAGATAAAAGCAGGCCTGGCGTTAATCATTCACTTCCTTATCAGGAAGGAAAACTATTAGTATTTACCCAGAGCCCCCGGGCTAAGTAAAGTGATAGCAATACTCCTTGCCTGCGTAGTTAATAATGTATTGCGCTTTATACAAAACGGTTTTATAGAAGAGCAGGAAAAGTCTATCCAATATATATATATATATATAGAGAGGATCAGTGAGTTATGTATTTTTCGCTGCAGGCGATCTTTCACCAGGGAGAGCACCCACGGGTAAAATCTGCTATAACGAAATCCGCCAGCGAAATTAATAAAACCATGGACCTGGAAATAAATTCTGCGCATAAATTCTGCTAACCGACGGACAAGAGAGGTGGTTATACCCATTTGAGGTAAATATCCATTGTCAGTCCCCGACTGGACAAAACGCTCAGCAGGGATATCCATGGCGGGCCGTATAAAGCGTGGTATAGTGTAGACGTTGACCATAAAATGTCGGTTAACAAGTTTATACCTTTTACAGGGCAAATATAATGCTTTTACATTTAAAGTCAATAAAAAATAATCAAAAAATGTATATTGTTTGCATTTGACCGTCGGCAGGGAGGTTCAGGATGGAAAATATTATTCGGGCACCGGTGGTAAAAAATATAAGCCACGAATGCACGAATAAGAGATCAGTATTTGTGCATTCGTGGCATTTCATTTACATGTTCCAGGTGATCCCTACCCGGATCCAGCGTCCGGGTTGTATTACATTACCGGTATCATAGTACTGGTGGTTGAGCAGGTTGTTTGCTTCGGTATATATGCGCAGTCTTTTCAGGCTATAGCTAAGCCTTGCATCCACAAGCCAGAAGGGGTCATAGCTGGTTTCGCTGCCATATTGTCCGTCTTCATACAGGATAAAGCTGCCGGCCCGGTCCTGCCAGGGGGCGGTCCATACCAGGTCCATTCCCCACAACAACGGATGATATACTCTCAGGTTCACCTTATGACGCAGGTAGTCCAGCGCATACCGTGAGATATGACCTTCGGTTTCCTTTTGCTGGCTGGCATAACTATAGGACAGGTTCACAGTGGATACCACCGGCTGCTCCCACAGTTGATCTATTAACACTTTTGCCCTGACAGACGTTCCAAAAGTATTCAGTGTTGTAATATTCAGCGTTCTCCATATATCCTGCTCATGTTGCTTTGCCCAGTCGATAATATTTTTTCCCTTTCGTGCAAAGACGGTAGTATGCAGGGTAAAGGCGGGCTTTATCAGTTTCACTCCTGTCTCCAGTGAGCGTGTTTCTTCGGGTTTAAGGTTGGGATTTCCTATATTGACCGGCCCTTCATAGAAGAGGTCGGTAAAGGAGGGCAGACGCATGCCGTAATTGGCTGATGTGAGCCAGTGTAGATAAGGTTTGAGTCTCATATTGATATTGATCCCGGGAAAAAGCCTCCAGTTTCCGGAAAACTCACGGTTATGGGCTGCCATTACTCCGCTTACCGCATATAGCTTACGGTATTCCAGCACATATTCGGCGTAGGTGCTCCAGTTGTTGCGGGCTTTGTAGTGTGTAAAGAATCCTTCATCCTCTCCGGGTGCCGGAATGGTATCTCCGGCAGGCTCACCCAGCACGTTGCTGTGGATCTGCTCGTGGCGGTATTCCGTACCCAGGGTGAGGGCAGAGCGGGAAAAGGGGAAAGTGATGCCGGCGGATGCTCCCCTCACGTCGGTCATATGATAATTATGATGGGTATACCAGTCGGGGGCATCATGGCGAAAAAGCTGGAAGCGGTCGTGTGCGCGCCGCCAGTAGGCGGTGGCACGCACAGAGGCCATATTGCCCCACTGGAAACGGTGGCGTATACTGGCAAACCTGGTGCGCACTTGTTCCTTTTGTTGGGGATATACCGGGGTATAGAAGCTGTTGGCGCCAAATTTTTTATGGTTATACGCGGCCTGCAAATGGGTTTGATGACGGGGGGAGGGGCGCCAGGAGGTTTGATAAAAGGCGCTGCCCGTAAAAAAGTCCGTATTATCCCGGTACCCATCGCTACGGCTTACATCGGCAGCCAGGAAATGACGGGTATTGGAAGCCTTAAAAGCGGCATGTGCAGTGGCCTTTCCATAGCCATGCTGCCCCCCATGCAGCCCCACATGCACTGCCCTGGCCTCCGACGTGCCGGTAATGATATTGATGGCTCCGGAAAAAGCATTGGGCCCAAACACATGTGCCCCGGGTCCGGAAAGGACCTCAATACGTTTAATGGCTGAAATGTCGACGGGAATGTTTAAATGATGGTGTCCTGTTTGTGGATCAGTGATGTTGACACCGTTGAGAAGGATCATCACCTGATCGAAGGAGCCGGCCCGGATACTGATATCCGACTGTACATTCAGGGGGCCACGGCTCCGGATGTCTGCTTCTGCAGCATAATCCAGCAATTGGTCCAACGATTGAACCGGGAGGCTTTGGATCTCCTCCGCATCAAATACTTCCACCTTTCGGGCCGTTTCATTGAAGCCGGCCTCCGTACGTTGGGCGGAGATGACCACCTCATCCATCTGAACAACTGTAGCAGAATCGGGCGATTCTGTTTGTTGAGCATCAAGATGTGGCGAAGCAAAAACCGCAGCCACGGACAGGGAAAGACGGGCAATGTGTACCCGCTGACCCAGCGAACGAAAGACCGCGTATGACTTACGGCTCCAACGACGAAAGATGAAAGTATCATTGAGTCTAAACTTTAATGATACTTGCATAATAATGATTGTTAATGATTGGTTAAAAAATGAGGGACAAAAGTACAAAAGAAGGGCAAAAAAAAACGCACCCTTTTACCGGTGCGTTTAAATTTTGAATGGTTTTACACTTTTATGCTTTACTTGAGCAGGATGTCATTGATGGCTTTCTCCATCTGCTCTTTTGGCAATGCGCCCTGAGCCATCTGGGGCTGCCCTTCTTTGGGGCAAAACAATATGGAAGGGATGCTGCGAATGCCAAATGCCCCTGCCAGCTCCTTTTCTTTCTCCGTATCCACTTTGTAGATATTGATTTTACCCTTGTAGTCTTCCGACAACTCCTCCAGTATGGGCGCCACAATCTTACACGGCTGGCACCAATCGGCATAAAAATCTATAATACACGGCAGGTCGCCGGAAAAATTCCAATCTTTGTTCTTTTCATAATCAAACACCTTCTGTAAAAAGGCTTCTTTTGTTAGACTTTCCATAATAATAATCGCTTTATATATTTATAAATCAAAATGTTTACTAATCAGTTGCAAATACCGTGCCTTGTTAAAAGCACCGGAATACATGGTGGGCTGTCCTTGCTCGGGGATAAAGATCATAGCGGGGATACTTCTTACTCCAAAGACTCCGGGCAGTTCTCTTTCCTGGTCCGTATCCACCTTATAAATATCAACTTCCCCCTGATAATCACCGGCCAGCTCCTCCATTATAGGCCCCACACGACGGCACGGCGCGCACCAGTCGGCATAAAAATACACAATGGCCGGACGAACCCCTTCAAAGACCCAGGTTTCCGGGTTGGATTCATAGTTAAATACCCGGTCCAAAAACATTTGCTTATCCATTTCCACCAAACGATCACTCCCCTCCCACGCTTCCACTCCATTGGAAGACGATGGGGCCCGGGAAAGCTCCTCGTTGCGATCTATAAACTCCTGGTCAGGCTTTGCCTCCGAATCATGGTTGCCATCTCCAAAACTGTTCCCGCAGGCTATAAATCCAAATATACCCGCTATTAAAATAATTGACCCTATTGACTTCATATGCTTGTACTAAATTATGATTAATTGCTAGTTGTAATCTATAGTAATTTGTTAATACCCAACTTACACTCTATAATCTGTTTCAAGTTTCAACCCTCCCTTTCCTCTCTTCACTCTCTTCTCTTTTCTCTTTTCACTTTTCACTTTTCACTCTTCTCTCTTCTCTTTTCTCTCTTCTCTCTTCTCTTTTCTCTTTTCTCTCTTCACTCTTCTCTCTTCACTTTTCACTTTTCACTTTTCACTTTTCACTTTTCACTTTTCACTTTTCACTTTTCACTTTTAATTGGCGACAAAAGTAATTATTTTTGGTAATATAGCGCTTAAATACCACTTTTATTGTGTACTTTTGTGGAAATAATTCTTTTACTCTCGGCTGGATTGTTATTTCGCTGGATAAAAGAAGGTTACAAAAACACCATAAATCAATAGCGTATTCATTTGGGGGTGGTTATTGTATTTCTCGGGGGTTTGCGATATTTTTTTGATTTGTTATCAGACAGATAAAAGGGATTCAGGTTTTGAAAGATTTATTTTCACGGATGGATGAAGCGGAGTTTATCCGCAGTTTTGACAAGGAGTCTTCCTGTTTGCGTTATTTAGCATTTCGCAAGTGGGGTTCCGGTTTTCGTTGTCGCAAATGTGGTCATAATAATTACTGTCGTGGCCGCCGGCCCTATTCTCGTCGTTGCACTCGCTGCAAGTCGGAGGAGTCGGCTACAGCGCACACCATCTTTCATCGTTGCCGTGTTCCGTTACCGCATGCTTTTTTGCTGGCGCGTACCATTTGTATGGATCCGGATATTTCCAGCTATAAATTATCTAAAAAGCTGTCTATCCGTCATATGACGTGTTGGAAGCTGAAAAAAAAGCTCACAGAATGCATGAAGACCCGGGGGGATTTGGATGTGATGCAGGATAAAAACTCTTTTTGACGGGGTCACCACCGGCTGGTGGCACCCGGTATAATTTATTTGGGAAGCAGTCCAAACAAACCGGCCATATTTCGATGAAACTTATGAATACCTTTAGGGTTAACATGCAACAAGATACACTGTCCCAAAATCATCTTTACATCATCTTTAGCCATGGTTTTCAGCTCTTGATTTTCGCACATTTGCTGTACCCATATATTCTCTATGCCTTTTGATTTTGCTTCTTCCACAATTTTAGCGGATTTCTCCTTATGGACTATAATCAGTATTGCATTAACATCATCGGGCAGTTGCTTCACATTGGCGCATATATTTTTTTCTGATCCACTAACCACTCCTCCATTCGGGTTTATGGGTATTACATCATATCCATTCTGGCTCAGTGTTCGGTAAGCCAGGTTTCCGAACTTTTTGTGGCTCCTTGAGTACCCGGCTAGTGCAATTTTTTTCTGCGCAAGAAATTTATCTATTTGTTTTTGAGATGGTTTCATGGGTTTATTTGAATAGTATTCGATATATAATAATTGAGTCCAGTCTAAAAAGGTTACTTTTGATTTTCAGCGGCTTTTTGCCCCGGACCCTAAAGGGTGAAGCCGCTGAAAATCAGCCACCCTTTAGGGATGGGGCAAAGCTGATTTTCAGCGG
>PWNQ01000149.1 GCA_003557725.1 Bacteroidales bacterium
AGGGATTGGAAGAAATAAATCCAGAGTCCAATCTAAAAAGGTTACTTTTGATTTTCAGCGGCTTTTTTCCCCGGACCCTAAAGGGTGAACCCGCTGAAAATCAACCCCCTTTAGGGATGGGACAAAGCTGATGTTCAGCGGATGTAAAAAATGTGTGTTTTTAGACCGGGCTCAAAATTTTAATAATTTGTTGTTTATGGAGACGTTGCTTGCCACGTTTTTAGTGGAGATGCACGGCTGCAGGGGCGCACGGCCGTGCGCCCCTACGGGTGGTTCACTTTGACGATTTTTTCCCTTCTCACCTTGTCGCCGGTGGATAGCTCCATCCAGTAGATGCCGCTGCTATAGGCCGACATATCCAGAGTGAGGCGGTGGGTGTGGGCCGGGACATCCCATTTTTGGAGCAGTTTCCCCTCCGGACTGTAAAGGCGCAGGTGGGTTTGGCGGGGCAGATTTGTCAACTGCCGGGGTGGCGGCGGCGGATTTGTCAACTGCCAGGGGTGGCGGCGGCGGGCGCTTTGTCGGGTCTGGCGGAGGCGGCGGAATTGTGGGGCGGCGGCAACGGGGCCGGCCGGGGTGGAATTGCCGGGTAGTTGATTTTTTGTACTTTTGTTCCGGTGGTAAAAAAGTTACCATCCATTTTATAAATCAATTAAACATTGCATTATTATGCCAAAAATATCACAAAAAGGGCAGCAAATGCCCCAGTCGCCCATCCGCAAGCTAGTTCCTTATGCTGAGACAGCCAAGAAAGAGGGGGTAAAAGTATATCACCTGAACATTGGTCAGCCGGATATTGAAACGCCGGAAGTAGCTTTAAAGGCCATTCACAACTATGATGAGAAGGTAGTTGAATACAGTCATTCGGCCGGCATTTTA
The DNA here is from genome assembly GCA_003557725.1 of Bacteroidales bacterium. Classification (GTDB taxonomy): domain Bacteria; phylum Bacteroidota; class Bacteroidia; order Bacteroidales; family PWNQ01; genus PWNQ01. The sequence goes on from PWNQ01000149.1 coordinate 880, forward strand.
TCCTACCGGGAAAAGCTGGCTCAATACTACAAAAAGAACAACATCCATGTATCTTCGGAAGACATTATCGTGGGTGCCGGTGCTTCAGAGGCCATTTTATTTGCCATGAACACCTGTCTGGACCAGGGAGATGAGATGATCATTCCCGAGCCCTTTTATGCCAACTACAATGGTTTTGCCATCAATGCCGGGGTAAAGGTAGTACCCATCCCCTCCTCTATCGAAGACGGCTTTGCCCTTCCGCCCATATCGGATTTTGAAAAAATGATCACGCCAAAGACCAAAGCCATAATGATCTGTAACCCCAACAATCCCACGGGATACCTTTACAGCAGGGAGGAGTTGGAGTCGTTGAGGGAGTTGGTATTAAAGCACGATCTTTACCTTCTGGCCGATGAGGTGTACCGTGAGTTCACCTATGATGGTCATAAGCACACGTCCATTATGGAGTTGGATGGTTTGGACCAGCATGCTATTATGATCGATTCGGTATCCAAGCGTTACAGTGCTTGTGGGATACGGATCGGCTGTATGGTTTCCCGCAACAGGGAGGTAATGGCTACGGCTCTGAAGTTTGCCCAGGCTCGTTTAAGCCCGCCCTCCCTGGGTCAGGTAGCTGCCGAGGCGGCTCTGGACACGCCAGATGAGTATTTTACCACTGTGATCCAGGAGTATTACAACCGAAGGAACGTGGTTACCAAGGCCATTAACAACATGGAAGGCGCCTTCTGCCCGGTGCCCAAAGGGGCTTTCTATGTACAACCCAGGTTGCCCATCGATGATGCAGACCGTTTTTGCCAATGGCTTCTGGAGGACTTTCGTCATAACAAGCAAACGGTAATGCTTGCTCCGGCTACGGGCTTCTACTCTACGCCGGGCTCCGGCAAGCAGGAGGTTCGCATCAGCTATGTACTCAATGTAGATGATCTTAAACATGCAATGGAGGTGTTGGAGCATGCATTGAAAGCGTATCCCGGCAGGACCAACTCCTGATTGCTCCTTAAAGCGTTTGTTTATGGCCCGTTTCAGGATTGCTATGGTGGTTTCATTGTGTCTTATGGCCTCTTGGGCTATAAGCCAGGATACTTTAACGCACAATGTTTTTCACCGGACCGTTGAGAACCATGTTGCCCTGTGGTGTCAGGCAGCACAGGTGGGGGCATATGACTGGCAGGTATTGTTTCCGGTGGCAGCAGTTACCGGGGCTGCCATGGTATGGGATCCCTGGTTTAACGGCCATTTTAAGCGATGGGGTTCTTTTCCGGTACCGGGAACCATCAGCAGTACCATTACCCATTTGGGCGACCCGCGCTTTCTGGCCGGGTCGGCCTTTTTGCTTTATGGCTCCGGCTGGCTGCTGGACGACTATAAGCTTCGCCAGACGGCTGTTATGGCCTCCGAAGCCTTTGTACATGCGGCGGTGATCAGCACTTTTCTTAAAATAGCTTTTTCCCGTCAGCGGCCCTATGTAGACGGTCATGACCGGTGGCTTTTCCCGGTGCGTGGCATTCCTGCTATCCCGGAAAAGGGGAGGGATTATTTAGCTTTTCCTTCAGCCCACTCCACCGGGGTGTTCACGCTGGCCACGGTTTTGGCCAGGCAATACAGCCACAAACAATGGCTTCCGCCGCTGGCATACAGCCTGGCCGGGCTCACAGCCTTCAGCCGAACCACCCGGCAAGAGCATTGGCTTAGCGATGTAATTGCCGGAGCAGCGCTGGGCTATGGCATTGGCCACTTTGTTACACAAAGAAACAAAAACAGCCGCTTCACGTTGATGCCCACTTATTGGGATAACAGCGTAATGCTAACCATGCAGGTGGAACTCTAACAAGTGCTGATACAGCAGCTGTGTGGGCAATCCCATCACATTAAAATAGGATCCGCTGATATGTTCAATGCCCACATACCCTATCCATTCCTGTATTCCGTAAGCTCCGGCCTTATCCATTGGCTGGTATTTTTCCACGTAATAGTCGATCTCTTCTTGCAGCAGCAGGCGAAAGCGAACGGACGAGCGGGCATAAAACAGGCGTTGGCGGTTTTGGAAATGCAAGCATACGCCCGTATATACTTCATGGGTATTTCCTGACAGGCGGGTCAGCATTTCTTTTGCCTCCCGGTCATGCCGTGGCTTGTTTACCACCTGGTTTTTCAGCCAAACGATAGTATCTGCGGTGATCACCAGCTCCTGTGGAGTGCCATGGCTTCCGGCATACGCCTGTGCCTTTTCCCGGGCCAGGTACAGTGCGATTTCCTCCTTTTTCAAGTGGGGTGGAAAGGCCTCGTCGGTATTTACACTATCCACACGAAAGCAAGGGATTATGGCTCTAAGCAACTCCCTTCGCCGGGGCGACCGGGAAGCCAGCACAACGGAAATACCGCCCAGCTTTTTCTCTATTAAATGATGCATAGGGTCACCAGCTTATGGTTAGTAGTTGCATGGACAGCACCCCGGCCAGCATATATCCTTTCAGGTACAGGCTAACCACCCCGTAGTCTTCCCTGGTTCGGCATCTAAACAGCAGCCAGCCAATATAAAGCAAGGACACGATCAGGACATTGACAAATATCCCTGCCAGATTAAGATTGAGCATAAACAGGAAATTCATGGCCACCAGCAGAAACAGCAGGTTTAGCAGCAGCAAGGCAGCGGTCAGTATTTTAAATCCCTGTTCACTCATGGTAATGGCCAGGCTACGCACTCCGGCTTTCAGGTCGCCGGGCACATCCTGCCGGTCTTTCACCATTTCCCTTGTGAGTGTAGCCAAAAAGGCAAAAGCAGCATATCCCAGCACAAAAGCATTCATAATAAATCCAACCTCCCGGTGCAACATCATGGTGGCTTCATTTACCATGGCAAAGAACTCAAACAACCACACGATCACCACCACAAATGCAGTGGACAGGCTAACCACAAAGTTTCCCCAGAACTTTAAATACTTAAACTGTTCCGAGTAGAAATACAGGGCCAGCGCAAAGATCAACATCACGGTGCTGATCTTGTAGTTTTCCACTTCCATGGCGGCCATCAGGCCAAAAGCCAGTCCGGCAGCAGTGAGCAAAGCATACATAATTATTCCGGCAGTCAAAGGGATAACACTGCCCATATACTGTTTTGCGGGCTTGTTCACTTTATCCATCTCCCGGTCAAAATAGTCGTTGATCACATACCCCCCGGCAGCGATGCATACCAGTGATGCAATTAACAGGGTCAATGTGGATATGTCCATATGCAGTGACAAGCTGTGATTGACCAACACACTACCGATCACTGCTTTCCAGGTAAGGTAGGCCGTCAGGGCTATTATCAACAGGTTCAGGGGCCGCAGTATTAAAACATAGGGCGCTACAAAAGAAGTTCCTTTTTTCAGGCTACTCCATATCATCTTTACTATACTCATTCATCCAAAGGTTTTGAGATTTCAATACTTGTTCGATCACATCCCTTACCGCTCCATGGCCGCCATTACAGTGAGAGATATAGTGGCATCGCTGCTTCACTTCTTCCACTGCATCTGCGGGACAGCACCGCAGTCCTGCCAGCTCCAGGGCAGGAATATCGGGCAGGTCATCCCCCATATACAGCATATTTTCACTATTAATGCCCAGGGACTTCATAAGCACTTTCAGGGTTTTTTCTTTATCATCAACATGAGTATACACATATTTTACCCCCAGTTGATGCATTCTTTCTATTACTGCACTGTTTTTCCCCCCGGTGATCACCGCCAGGGTCAGCCCTTTTTTTACGGCTTTCTGCAGGGCAAACCCGTCTCTCACATGGGATGTCCGCATAGGTTGCCGACCGTCACCGGTGACATATACCACCCCATCGGTAAACACGCCGTCATAATCAAATACCAGGGTATGAATATGTTTCAACTGTTCTTTATAATTGCTCATTTTGGTCTTGCTTTTCTTTTATAGATTGGCTGATAAGCCTGTAAATTTCCTTTTTTCCGGGATGGTTTTCCAGCATCTCCAGGTGTTTATTTATGGTTTTCAGGTCGTTTCGCACTGCCGGCCCGGTTTGTGCCTCAATGGGGGGCATTTGCTGGGCTTTATCAATGGTTTGCCTTATCAGAGGCATAAGCAGGGAAAAATCCCGGTTATTTTCCTGGAGCAACTGGTGGGCCAGTACAAACAAATGGTTTACAAAGTTGGCCACAAACACTGCGCTTACATGCAGTTTCATCCGCTCGTCACTGCGAGCCACCAGGCAGTTGGGTGAAAATGCGGAACAAAATTGCAACAACCTCTTACGGGTTAGGTCATCGGCGGCTTCAATAAAAACGGGTATGTTGTCCCACGACACAGGGTGTCCTGCAGTAAAGGTCTGCAGGGGATAAATTACTCCGCGGGCAGGGAATTTTTTCAGCACGTCCAGGGGGGTACTACCGGAGGTATGAACTACCACCTGCCCCCGTTGTGGAATCATTTCCGCTACCGTTTCGATTCGATCATCATTGACTGCCAGAATGATCAAGTCTGCAGGTGCTTTGTACAGGTCGTCATAAGGCTTGAGCAGGGGTTGCAGGTCATGGGATAAATGGGAGGTGGTTTTGCTTTTGGAGAACATTGTTATCTCTTGTAAGCCAACATCTTTAACAACCCTGGCCAGGGCCTGTCCCACATTTCCGGCACCAACTATATGTACTTTACGAATCATATGGTAATTTTGCGGTGTAAAATTAATCATTTATACACAACCGGCCCCGGTGCAAAAAGGCTTTAATTATGTTGGACCAATTACTTCAATGGGATCAGGATTTGTTTCTTTTCCTCAATGGCTTAAACGCTCCCTTTTTTGATTTTCTTATGTACTGGATCAGTGACAAATACATTTGGATTCCTTTCTATGCCTTTCTTATGGCTTTAATTATCAAGTCTTACAAAACGGAGGCCATTTTAGTTGCCATATTTATTGCATTGGTGGTCACTTTATCTGATCAAAGCTCGGTAAAGTTGTTCAAAGATGTTTTTGAACGTCTTCGCCCCTGCCATGAACCGGCACTGAATGGTCTTGTGCATACTGTTTACGGCAGGTGTGGAGGGCAGTTTGGATTCGTTTCCTCCCATGCTGCCAATGCATTTGGCATGGCCGTGCTGGTTACTTTATTGTTAAAAAAGCACTTTTGGTGGATTGGCTGGCTGCTGATCCCATGGGCTGCTGTGGTATCCTATTCCAGAGTATACCTGGGCGTGCACTACCCCGGGGATATTATTGGCGGAGCATTGCTGGGCATATTGTGTGCTTACATCACTTATGTGCTTTTTCGCTTTACAAGTCATCGATTATTGCTTATCTTTGCAAAAACCAATAAAAGTTAATCGCTATGAAAAAATTAAACCTTGCTTTCTTAATAGTAACTATGGCATCCGGCTTTGTGTTTTCGCAGAGCTATGACTTCCCCGAGTCGGTGGTGTATGACCATGTGAACGGTCAATACCTGGTATCTAACTCGGGCAACGGTACCATTGTGGCTTCCGACCTGAACAACAACCTGTCTGATTTTATCAGTTCCGGGTTAAACAGTCCTAAAGATATGCATATTGGTGGGAACAGTCTTTTTGTTACCGATGGGAATGACGTGCATATTATTGATTTAAGCAGTGCAACCATCACCCAAACGGTTACCGTTATTGGTGCTCAGGAGCTCACAGGCATCACCGGAAACAGTGACTCCCTTTTTGTGGTGGACTTCCAGGGTGATAAGATTTATTATGTATCAACCGACGGTACGGAACAGGATTTACTTTCCGACTCCTGGACCCTGGACCATTGTTACAGTATTTTGCTGGACCACATGAACCGGCTCATTGTGATTTCCAACCGGCCCAATTCAGCCATGCAGTTCATCAAAAGAGACGATGGCACCGTAGACTTTAATATGGGAACAGGCTTATCCAACCTGTCGGGGATTGTACAATCGGCCGCCAACGATTACTATATGGCTACACAGAGTAAAGATGCGGTATACCGGTTTACGGACCCCACCAACCCTCCATTATACCATGATGATGCAGAGGTTGTTGTTGCGGAAGGCTTTTGCAGTGACCCCGGGTTCATTTACTTTTGCGATGTAAATAATGTGCTGGCAGTACCCAGCGGCCCGGACAATACGGTACACTTTATTTCTGCAGATCATCTGTCCGTAAATGAACCCATGAAGGATGAGGTGGTCATCGCCCCCAATCCTGGCGGGGAAAACGTTACCATCCATGTTCCTGCGGCTTATGTACAGGAGGGGAACTATGCGGAGGTGTATACTTTAGCGGGTCAGCGGGTACACACTCTGGCCTTAACACAGGATGAGGTTCATCTTAGCGGCCTTCCGGCGGGTGTTTATATGGTACGGTTCACTATTAATGGTGAATCCCAGGCTTCCCGCAAGGTGATCATTCAGTAGCTACCTGCTTTAGCTGCCGGATAGCTTCCCGTGGTTCCCGGGCACGAAAGACGGTGCTTCCGGCCACCAACACGTTGGCACCGGCAGCCACCAGCTCAGAAGCATTTTCCAAAGTAACGCCACCATCCACCTGAATCAGGGTGCTGGCGTTATTTCTTTGGATAAGATGATGCAGCTTGGTGATTTTAGTCAGGGATCTCGGGATAAATGATTGCCCTCCAAATCCGGGGTTTACCGACATTACCAGCACCAGGTCCAGCTGTGCGATCACATCCTCCAGCAGTCCCACATGGGAATGTGGATTAAGCGCCACGCCAGCCTTCATGCCCAGGTCATGGATTCGCTGGATGGAACGGTGCAAATGGGGACACGCCTCCAGGTGAACGGTAAGGTATTCTACTCCCAGCTTTTGAAAGTCTTCAAAATAGCGGTCGGGCTCACGGATCATCAGGTGAGCATCCAGCGGTTTTTTGGCTTTTTCTGCTATGGCCTTTACCAGAGGCTGACCATAAGAGATATTGGGGACAAACAGGCCGTCCATAATATCCAGGTGAAACCAGTCGGCCTGGCTGTTATTGATCATTTCAATGTCCTTCTCCAGATGGAGGAAGTTGGCAGAAAGTAAAGAAGGGGCAACAAGGTGATGCATGGGTGTGTAGGTTTAAAAATAAATAGCCTGCCGCCCTGTCCGGGGGGTTAGTTACCGGGCAGCATAATACCTTAACGGCGGGTTATGTGGTTTTCTTATACCATTCCGGCAAAACCCATAAAGGCCAGGGCCAGGATTCCGGCAACGATCATAGCTGCGGGCATCCCACGCATCACTTTAGGGACATTAAGCAGGTCCATATGCTCTCGGATAGAAGCAAACAGTATAAGCACCAGCCCAAAGCCAATGGCATTGGCAATGGCAAATACCACGCTGTGCAGCAATCCAAAGTCTGCATTTCCGGTAGCCTCAATGGCCACCCCCAAAATAGCACAGTTGGTGGTCATCAGGGGAAGAAAAATTCCCAGCGCCTGATACAGTGGGGGGCTCACCTTTTTGAGCACGATCTCCACCAGCTGTACCAGAGAGGCAATCACCAGGATAAAGCTGATGGTCTGAAGAAACTCCAGATTATAGGCATCCAGGATATAGTTTTTGATAAACCAGGTCACAATAGTAGCAATGGTCATCACAAAAGTTACGGCACCGCTCATTCCCACAGCAGTATCCGTTTTTGCCGACACACCCACAAAGGGGCAGATTCCCAAAAACTTTGCCAGCACGATATTATTAACAAATACGGCGGATATAATGATGATTACATATTCCATGGTTCTGCTATTTTGAGGTTATTCTTTTTTTATCACACGGTTTATTGCAATAAGGTAGCCCAGCCCGATAAAAGCCCCGGGAGCCAGCACGAAGGCCAGCATCAGATCCCCTTCAATAAAATTATATCCAAAGATGGCCCCGGAGCCCAGGATTTCCCTGACTGCTCCCAGCATGGTAAGGGCCAGTGAAAACCCTACTCCCATTCCCAGTCCGTCCACCACGGCGGAAGGCAGGTTATTTTTGGAAGCAAACCCTTCAGCTCTTCCCAGCACAAGGCAGTTTACAACGATAAGGGGGATAAATAGCCCCAGTTCGCTGTGCAATGCAGGCAAATAAGCTTCCATAACCAGGTCTACAATAGTTACAAAAGAAGCAATAACTACAATAAAGGAAGGGATACGCACCTTATTAGGGATCAAGTCCTTGATAATAGCCACCACCAGGTTGGACATAAGCAGCACAAAAGTGGTAGCCAGGCCCATTCCCAGTCCGTTAATGGCCGAGGTGGTCACTCCCAGGGCGGGACATAACCCCAACAACATCACCAGAACCGGATTATCTTTGATCAGCCCTTTGGAGAAGTTCTTCATTTGATTCATTGGTTGCCTCCTTTCTCTAATATTTCTTTTTTATAGGTATCGTAAGCACGCTGTAGGGCATCACAAAAAGCTCTTGCGGTGATGGTAGCAGCGGTGATACCGTCAATATCTCCGCCATCTTTTCTCACTTTCAGGTTCACTTGTTCGGGGTGCAGGTCATTGAACTGATAGCTCCAGTCACCCTTTTCTTTTTCTATTTTATCTCCCAGGCCGGGTGTTTCCGCGTGTCCCAGCACCGAGGTGTTCATGATGGTGCCATCCGGCGTCATTCCCACCATGACACGTATCAGCCCGGAATATCCCTGCTTGCTGAAGGTCTGTACAGCAACCCCTACCGTGTCATCGCCCTGTCTGGCAAAATAAAAGGTAATGGTATCTCCTGGGGAGAGCCCTACTTTAACCATATCACTGGTAATGTCATTATCAAAATCGGGCAGCACCTCCTGAAGGGCGTTTTCCATGACCCTTCGCTGGTTCTCCTCAATAGGCCCCTTAGTGGCCATATATACCCCCCCAAGGGCCAATGCGGCTACTGACGAGACAATGAGCAACGTCAGAAACATATTTATAAATGTGGATTCTCTCTTTGCCATGATCCTTTAATTTTCAATGGTTAACTAAGCCGGTTGTTTTTCACCAAAGCGTTTGGGCTTGGTAGCACTATTGATCAGTGGTGTAAAAGCATTCATCAACAGTATTGCAAAGGATACTCCTTCGGGATAGGGGGTAAACACCCTGATCAGGATGGTAAGCACCCCGGCACCAACCCCGAAGATAATCTGTCCTTTTGCCGACATGGGCGATGTTACATAATCGGTGGCCATGAAGAATACACCCAGAATAAGGCCTCCGGTGATCATATGAAACATGGGGTCGGCATACTGTGTGGGGTCGACGGCCCAGAGTATTCCTGCAAACACAAAGGATGAAAGCAGGTAGGCCACGGGGATATGCCAGGTAATAATTTTTCTGGCCAGCATATATACGCCACCGATAATCAGCGCCAGTGCGGATATCTCTCCCAATGACCCTGCCATGGATCCCATCAGCATGTTCACATATTCGGGCATGGTCCCGTCGGCGCCGTCGGTGAGCATGCCCAGCGGGGTTGGTCCGGTAATCGAATCCAGTACTTTCTCATCCAGGCCCTGAAAAGAAAAGAATGGTCTGGAGACAATCGGTTTGGGCCAGGTGGTCATGGCTGCAGGAAAAGAGATAAGCATAAATACACGGCCCACCAGTGCAGGATTAAAAGGGTTTTTACCCAGCCCCCCAAAAGACATCTTCCCCATTCCGATGGCCACAAGAGCGCCGGTGATGATCATCCATGAGGGGATACTGGTGGGCAGGTTAAAGGCCAGCAGGATGCCGGTAACCAGAGCCGATCCGTCCATAATGGTAACGGGCCCTTTGATAATATATCTTTGAATAACATACTCAAAGACCATGCAAGCAACAATGGACATGAGCATAACGCGAACAGCACCCAGTCCAAACATGTAAAAAGATACCAGCATGGCAGGAACCATGGCCAGCACCACTCCATACATGGCTTTTTCTATGGTCCAGCTCCCGTGTACATGGGGGGAGCCGGATATGGTCAACGTATTCTTCATTTGCTTTTACGTTTTACTTTGTTGGTGGCAAGCCATGGCCTGCCTTTAATTGCTTTTTCTGTTCCGGATCATTTGTCCTGTTTCGGCTTTTCCATAACGGATATATTCCAGCAAAGGCCTTGCCGATGGGCATGTATAGTTACATGATCCACATTCGATACAGTCCATAATGCCGTCATATTCTGCCTCTTCCGTTCTTTTCATTTCCCCATACTGATGCAACAGGTAGGGTTCCAGTCCCTGGGGGCATACCTGAGTACATTTTGCACACCGGATACATGGCCTGGGAGTAGCTTTCCATGCCTCTTCCCTGTCCATCACCAGGATGCCGGCTGTTCCTTTCACCACAGGGACCTCCGTAGTGGTGAGCGCTTTTCCGGTCATTGGTCCTCCGGAAACGATCTTTCCCGTATCTTCGGGCAGTCCTCCCACATGATCCAGCAGCTGGCTCACCGGTGTACCAATACGCACCTTCAGGTTAGCGGTTTTCAGCAGTTTTTTCCCGGTTACGGTAAGCACCCGGTCTATCAGGGGTTTATTCTTCTGTACCGCTTCATACACGGCAAAAGCAGTAGCCACGTTATTGACCACACAGCCCACATCCAGTGGCAGCTTTCCAGAAGGTACCTCTCTGTTTATCAATGCCTTTATCAGTTGTTTTTCCCCTCCCTGGGGGTATTTTACCTTCAGGGGTTCTACGGTTATGCCCTCATAGTGAGAGGCTTTATCCTTCAGATGCTTAATGGCATCCATTTTATTGGCTTCCACGCCAATAATAGCCTTCTTCACATGTAGCCCTTTCATAAGCACCTGAATACCCACCATCATTTCATCCGCCTTTTCCAGCATAAGACGGTGGTCGTTGGTAAGATAGGGCTCACACTCCACCCCATTAATAATAAGGTACCGGATATCCTTCCCTTCGGGCACCATCAGTTTCACATGTGAGGGGAAGGTAGCCCCCCCCAGTCCTACCACTCCATTGGCTTTGATTTTTTCCACAATCTCTTTTGCATCGGCGGTTATCTCACGAAGCAAGTCATGGGAAGTATCAATTCCCTCTTCCCACTGCTCCTGCGGGTCCACATCTATAATTACCGCCTGCCGTTTATAACCGCTGGCATCGGTGGTCTGATCCACCTTTTTCACCTTACCGGTAAATGGTGAATGCACATTGGCGGAGATAAAGCCTGCCGTTTGGGCAATAAGCTGTCCGGTTTTTACGGTGTCTCCCCGTTTGACCAGCACTTTAGCGGGTGCCCCCAGGTGCTGGGTCACGGGTATCACCCCCTGCTTTGGCAGAGGAAAGGACACAATGGGTTCACCGGCAGACATTTTATTTTCTTCCGGATGTATACCTCCTGGCTTAAATGTCTTCATACAATAACTCTCCTACTATTTTTCAGTGTTTTCCGGGGCACTATCACTATCTGAGGCCCTTTTTCCGGGCTTATCATCTGGTTTTGGGCTATTGTCAGAATTTTGGCTCTGGCTTTTAGCGGATTGGCTTTCAGCAGCTTTAGAGTCATCCTCAGTGGTATTTCTTTCTTTTCCAACCTTTTGGTCCGGTGTCTTCCCGGTTTTAGGTTTGACCTTCCGGGGGGGGAAGTTAAGTTCCAAGATACACCCTGTTGGGCACACGGGAGCACATTTTCTGCACAGCTTGCACTTATGGGGGTCGATATAGGCCAGGTTATTTTGTAGAGTAATAGCTTCAAAGGGGCACTCTTTGACACACTTACCGCACCCGATGCATGCCACCTGGCAGCTTTTTTTTGCCGGGGCTCCTTTTTCTGTGTTGACACAGGTAACATATATCCTGCGGCTTTTTTTGCCCTGGGGCCTTATTTCTATAATGCTTCTGGGACAGGCATCCACACAGGCCCCACAAGCCACACAGTTTTCCTCAACCACAACAGGTAGTCCCGTATCTTTATCCGTATACATGGCATGGAAGTCGCAGGAGCGTACACAATCGTTGAGCCCCAGACAGCCATTGGGGCACCCCGCCTCTCCGGCAAAAAGGGAGTGGGCCCAGGCACAAGACCGGGGACCGTCGTAATTCACTTTGGGAACAGCATGCTCACGGGTGCCATTGCACCTTAAGACCGCAACCTGTGGCGCTTTTTCAGAGGCTTCCACCCCTAATATGGGGGCAATTTCCGCAACCAGATCATTTCCTCCTACCGGACAATAAAGGTTGTCCAGATCACCGGTCTTTACCAGAGCCTCAGCAAAGGCTCGACACCCCGCATAACCGCATCCTCCGCAGTTGGCTGCCGGAAGCTTGTCGTCTACCAGGTCAATCCGGGGGTCTTCTATCACCTTAAACTGACGGGCTACAAAGTATAAAATGATGGCTGCGGTGCCGCCGATAGCACCTAATGATACTACTGCACTTAAAATAACTTGATCCACCGCTTTCTCCTTCTTTTGATGAAACTTAATGATTTATATCTACTTATACAAACTTTCACTCCATTGTTAGCTCGCTAACGAAGGGCAAAAATATAAACAATTGCCAAATGAAATGGAAAAGCACTGTATTTTTATTATACGCTGTTTTACAAGCATAAAGACCACTCCCCCGGAAAAAAAATGAAAAATATAGAAAAAGTTATATTCTGAATATTAAGCAACTGTACTTTTTGTTTAGAAAGGGTATAAATTATGTTTCCTGAGTTTTTTTTTATGCAAAACAAGGAGCAACTAGTCACTAAATGCTTAATGCCATTATGTTACAGAAGGATTAAATGGCTATATTTCTCCCCTGTCTCTGTAAAATATTTTCCAGTGTAAAAATTTTGCATCTGTCCTCCACCCCATGCATACAATAAATGAGTCCGGTCTAAAAACACAAAATTTATCACATCCGCTGAAAATCAAATATGACCTTTTTAGACCGGCCTCATAAATATATGCAAAATATTGGCCCCTGTTAAGGAAATTGTATTACTTTTGCATAATAAAACGAAACCTATTTTCACCTATGGCACATCAAGAAAAAGATCCCAATTTAAAGCGCATTATTCCAATAGCTATTGTTGTGGGAGCAATAATTTTAATCGCTATTTCCTGGAGCAGTATAACCGTCACCATTGATTCTGGTCACGCCGGCGTTAAATTTCAACGTTTTGCCGGAGGTCTGGATATTGAAAATCCCCGTGCCCAAGGGTTCCATATTATTGCACCCTGGGACAGGATGACCGTATATGAGATCCGTACAAAGGAACTGGAAGAAACCATGGATGTACTTTCTTCCAATGGATTAAATATTAATATTGAAGTTTCTTTATGGTTCAGCCCCAATTTTTCGGAACTGGGACATCTCCATGATGATTTGGGAGTCAATTATGTGACAAGCATTGTCCGGCCAGGTTTACGGTCAGCCACCCGAACAGTTATCGGCCGGTATACTCCGGATGAACTTTATGCGGAGAGCCGGGATGTAATCCAGAACGAAATTGAACAGGAAACCCGGGAGCTACTGGAAGACAAATATGTATCTGTCAACCGCACCCTTATTCGATCCATCCGTTTACCCACCAGGATCCAGGAAGCCATTGAGGGGAAGCTGGAATTTGAACAGGAAGCGCTGCAATATGAATTCCGACTGCAAACTGCAGCAAAGGAAGCAGAACGTCAGAAAATCGAAGCTGAAGGAAGGGCCCGTGCAAACCGTATCATCAGCCAAAGTCTTACGGCCAATATCCTCAGGGAAAAAGGCATTCAAGCTACACGCGATCTGGCTGAGTCACAGAATGCCAAAATCGTTGTCATTGGCTCTGGAGACGACGGATTACCCATTATCCTTGGCGGTAATAACTAAACGGTAAGCTTTTTCCGGTCACCGTTGATATCATGTACATTTGGATAAGGTGAGGGCTGTTTGAATTTCACCATTTTCCTGGCCCTTACAGGAAGTTTACTTCCCGTAAGGGCCAGGAAACTTAAAAAACATGAACAATTTCGCGTCTTGCTTGTATTGTATGTGTATGCAACGAAGAATCACATAATAACTTAAAAACTCAGTCATGTCAACCAGTGGAAAAGTATTATTAGGAGTTTTTGTGGGAGCAGCCGTAGGCGTTATTACAGGTATGCTTATCGCCCCAACTGTTTTGTGCGAAAGACCCCCAAAGCAAGAAAAAAGGGATTAACCAGCTAACTATTAATGACATTCGCTTCTGTAATCTGACGGATTAAAGCTTGCACGGCCTTCCGGAAGTATAACATCCATGGCAAAGGTCCCGATACTTCGGGGTGGAAGCTTTCGACACACAGTACAATGATTCAATGCCAATTGGCAAACCAGGCGTCTTAATCGAACCAGGCGAGTGCACAATAAATATGAACAATTTCGCCTCTCGCTTGTCTTTAATTTACGTACAACGGATAATTAAGTATTAACCTCAAAAAACAAATCAATTATGTCAACCAGTGGAAAAGTATTATTAGGAGTTTTGGCAGGAGCTGCCGCAGTTGTTATTACCGGTATTCTTATTGCCCCAACCAGCGGGAAAGATACCCGGGAAAACATTTCATCCAAAACCGATGAGTTGCTTGATAACGTGAAGCAAATTCTGAAAACCCAAAAGGAAAAAGCGGAAAGCAAGGTGAATGAAACCGTAAAAAAAGCAACAGGAAATAAACAATAACCTGAAAGGCAATAATATATGCTGAAGAAATTGGAGAACTATATCAGTTCCCGCCTTTTGCTTCTCAAAATAGATGCAACGGAAAAAATCAGCAAAACATTGGCAGGGCTCTTTAAACAAATTATGCTGCTAATGTTTTGCGGGTCCGTTGTTTTTTTTGTTTCCATAGCCGCAGCTTTATGGGTGGGAGAAATTTACGATTCCATGCTTACCGGCTTTTTGGTGATGGCGGGGATCCATTTGCTGATTTTGATTATTGTGTTTGTATTGCGTAGGCCGTTACTGGAAACGCCCATGAAAAACAGGATAATCCGGATTATTTTTAAAGAGTCAGTCAAAAAAGAATCAACCAAAAAGGATCCGGAATCATGATCAACAACTACAAGGAGCTTCAAGCTGTAAAGCGTGATTTGAAACAGCGAATACATGAGACGGAATCCATGTACAGCGACCGGCATGCATGGATTCGTTTTTTTCTTGACTTTTCCAGCGCCCATAAGGGAAAAAACAACAGCAATGCCCGGAAGGAGATACATGCCCATCTGGTCCAGGGTGTATCCACTTACCTGGAAGAACATAAGTTGCTTTCCCGCTTCAAAAAGGAAGTTAGAACCATTGTTATTCCGGTGGCCTTAACGGCGCTCTCCATCTACTTCCTCAGGAATTAATCCCTGCGGTGCCCGTACCTGATCATTACATACTCCCGGGTTGGAACAAACAACACCCGCTACCACCGCCGGCACCTGTAAGATACGCCTTCCTTTGCTGTCCCACTTGAAGTATAAGCATTCCCACAGGGGAACTTATCAAACTCAACCCTACAATGGGGGCACGACACGGAATGTTTATGGTAAAAAAAACGGACCGGGAGGTCCGTTATGTTAAGTGGGATGTGGCAGACTCGAACTGCCGGCCTCATGCGTGTCGGGCATGCGCTCTGAACCAACTGAGCTAACATCCCGCTTCATTGGTTTTGCAATGCAAAAGTACAACTATTTTTTATTTCGCCAAAAATATTTTTCCATAACCTGTGTAAACCCGTGGTCGTTATTGCTTCGGGTTTGTGTAAATTCCTTTCTCAGTGGTTCAGCGGCATTTTCCACAACATAGCTGATGCGTGTTGTGCGCAGCAGGTCCAAATCGTTGTAGTCGTTGCCCAACCCCAGAGTGCGGCTTAAGTGGATGTTTTCCCGCTCACAAATCCATTCAATAGCCTTTCCTTTAGATACTTCCGCGGGAAAAATCTCCATCCATAATGACCGGTGATCCAGCGGCGAGGTGGCCTTGATCACCTTTACACCGTTCATCTCTGCGGCCAGTCGGGTAAACTTGTCCCCTTCTCCGGGAGGAAAAATGGCCAGTATCTGGGTAGCATTATACCAGGCAAACTGATCAAAATCGCCAGGACTGCCCAGCTGTCCATACACCTGACACCTTCTGTGAAAATCATGGTTCTCCCGGTTAAAATGAAAAAAGTCAAAAAATTGATTCTGAGGAATTGCATGATGTATCATAAAGTCTACCCGGGCATGGGTAAGCAATCGTGCAATAGCTTCTACCCTTTGAGCAGGAAGGTAGCGGGAGTATACCAGCCGCCCGGAAGGCCATTCCATAATCCCGGCACCGGTGGAAAAAACCAGATAATCAATGGGAAAGTCGGGAGGAATAACCTTATTAAAGGAATAATAAGAACGTCCGGTAGCTACTACACGCAACACATCCAGCGCTTTAAGCCTGTGTAAAGTCTCCTGGTTTTGAATACTAACCTGCTGGCGATCGTTAAGAAGCGTACCGTCCAGATCGGTGGCTACCATCTGTATACGCTCATTACTACGCATCTCCTTATCTGTTCCTCCTGGTATCCTTTCCATGCTTTTCTTTCAGTTATCCGGTATCTTTACAAGTATCCGCCACGCTATAGGTAAATTTTATCCAATAGTTTGATCTACCACATTCATGCTATAATAAGCCGTTTCCATAAGCAAATTCACGCATCCATGGTTTTGCCCCTGCCCCATTCATGTATTTATCTACAACGCAAACAGTTTTCGCCCCTCCTGATACCCCGCTTTTCTCCACCTTTTAGGAGCATTAATTTCCAGCGGGTTTATTCGTCATCATCAAATAACCTGGAAACAATCAATTGGGTATTATGGTATCCCACCACTTCCACCACTTCCCCTTTTTCGATATACCCACTTTCTGCAGCGGCATCGTAGATATCGTCGTCGATGGATATTTTCCCCGAGGGCCGTAACACGGTGTAGGCCGTTCCTTTTTTGTTGATCATTCCAGCCATTCCTTTATCTGCGCTGGTATATCCGGTTTCGCTGGTGAGGGCATCTCTAAGGGGTAATTTTTCAAACATGCCCGGATTTCCGGCGAACATTTTCATGCTGACAAAGTATGCCGTTATCAGTGCCATAAAAGTGGCGATAATGACTGTAGAGAAAGCGGTCACCAAGTTTCCGGTCTCTACCATTGAAAAGTCAAATCCCACGTTATGTACGAGACTAAGTGTCAATCCAGTCACCATAAGTACCAGGCCAGAAACGCCTGCGACGCCAAATCCGGGGATGGCAAAGATTTCCACGGCAATCAAAATCACCCCTATCACAAATAGCAGTATTTCCCAATGACCAGCCAGTCCTTCCAGGTACAGGGGAGCAAAGTATAGCACGGCCGCCAGTGCAGAAGTGATCAGTGCAAAGCCCACTCCGGGGGTTTGCAGCTCGAAATATATTCCTCCGATAATGAGCATGATCAGTATTCCGTTAACAAACGGATTGATCAAAAAGCCGATGATATGGTCAATGACGGTGGGTTCATAGCGCAATTTTTCATAATCTGTAAACCCGTAGGCCTGTATTACGTCATCCAGGTTTTCATAAATACCTTCACAATAGCCATTCTCTATGGCTTCGGAGGCAGTGAAGGAAAGCACTTTTCCCGAGTCACTGATGCCGGGCACGTACACATCGGGGTCTACCATAGCCTCGGCGATCCTGGGGTCACGCCCCTGCGCCTGAGCGGTAGAGCGCATGGTAGCACGCATATACGACTGGTACTTATCGGGCATCTCTTCTGCTGTCTGGTTTACCACCGTAGCTGCGCCGATGTTGGAGCCGCTGCGCATATATATGCTGTCGCAGGCTATGGATATTAAGGCTCCGGCAGAAGCCGCATTATTATCCACATATACTATGACCGGCAGGTTGCTGTTAAGCACCTTGGTGCGCATGGAATCGGCTATCTGAACCATCCCTCCATAGGTATTCATATGTAGCACAATAAGATCCGCCTCCCGATCCAATGCATCCTCAAAGCTCTTTTGCATCATCCGCCAAACCGGCGGAGCAATGTTCTCCTTGATATCAATAATATATACCCGCTTACCCGTCACCTGATCCTTCTCTACGCCCCCGGGAAGCGTTTCCACACCTTCCGTACCCGGCTGGGAAACCGTATCCGTACTCTCCATAAAGGATAAATTAGACCCCAGCAGGGCCAGCAATATGAAATAAATGGTGATCCTCATCTTTGTGTTTGATTTACAGTTATTCCAAAAAATTAACGCCACGGGCTTGCCCCAAATTTCATTATCCCCTCATATCTATTCATATATGAACTCCGTCCCAAAACTTCAAGCTATCACATCCATTAAGGGCCGGGGCAAAAGGCTGATGATACTCATAAGTAGCCTGTTTAAACCGGACTTATGGATGGCTCGGTTAGTATTATGCACACTGAGAAGCCATATATCTGCCTGCAAAGGTAAGGCAGATGATTCAAATAACGTGGGAGAGTCTTCCACATTGCCGTCTTTTTTCTTGCTTAACCCGGTTTCACTTTATATACGGCATCCAGCACTGTTCCGTCCACCCATTTGATCACAGCGATAATCTGGTCGTCCAGGTCGGGTATTTCCGGTTTTCCGCAGATTTCTTCCGCTTCTTTTTTCAATTCTTCTATGGATTTCAGTGGCAGCCCGCTATTTTCCAGTTTTTTCACCAGGTCATTCCTTCTGGGATTGATGGCGATACCCCTTTCGGTGACGACCACATCGATAAGTTGTCCGGGGCCGCACAGGGTAGTCACTTCATCACGAATAACAGGTATCCTGTCGCGAAACAGTGGCACTGGCAATATGGTGTTTCGTGCAAAGAGGCAGTTTTGCCATCCTCCCAGCCCGTGGAGCAGGTATCCGTCAGAGTGGGTCACCACATTGGCGTTAAAGTTCACATCCACTTCGGTAGCTCCCAGCATAACCACGTCTACCATGGAGGCAAAGTTTCCTTTACCGTGGTAGTTATAGCTTGTGAACGGACTAGTGTCCACGTGGTTTGGGTTTTCTCTCATGGATCTCACCCCTTCCAGGTCGAAGGTTTGTCCGTCCAGGATATAGTCGGTTAGTTCTTCTTCCAGCATTTTCACGGGGTATTTATTTGACCCTGCCCTGATAAACCGTGCTTTGATGTTTCGTTCCTTCATGGTTTGTGCGAAGAATTGTCCCACGGCCAGCGCTGTTCCCCCGGCTCCGGACTGGAATGAGAATCCATTTCGGATAATGCCGGCTTTGTCGCAGAAGTCTGCGGTTAGCTCAGCAATACGCAGCCGATCGGGGCTTTTAGTGATACGTGTGGTTCCGGAGACGATTTTTTCAGGGATACCGATCTTTTCCACTTTTACGGTATAATCCACCCAGTTGCCATGGATTTGCCATGGTATGCAGGGGAAGTCCACCATATTATCGGTAACCACGATCACTTTATGGGCGTATTGGGCGTCGGCCAGAGCGAACCCCAGCAGTCCGCAGGCTGCCTCACCGTTGACGCCGTTGGCGTTTCCAAAGGGGTCGGCTTGTGGGGCGGCAATTACGGCAATATCTATGGTTACCTCTCCGTCCTGTACCGCCTGGTATCTTCCTCCGTGCGACCTCAACACTCCCACCCCGGCCATTCCGCCTTCTGAGGCCAGTTTGCCCAGGGGTCCATTCATGCTTCCCTCAATACGGTCTATCACCCCGTTTTGTATATGAGAGACGATGGGTTCATGGCATGGAAAGGAAGCAGAAGGGAACCATCGCAGCCCTTTAACCCCTTCACGATGAGCGATATCAAACACCTGATTGGCTAATAGATCCCCATTACGAAAGTGATGGTGGGTAGAGATGGTCATGCCGTCCTTTAAGCCTGCCCTAATCAAGGCTTCTCTCAGGGTGGGCACCCGCTTGTCGCCATCGGCGGGATAGTCGGCACAACTGGATAGTGGCGGCCCATAGCGGCGCCCCACCGGGCGATGCTTTCCCACCCCTTTGTAGGGTATATGCTCTTCACCGTTGATCAGGCAAGGTACTGATCGTCCTGCCGCATTCCTGACTAATTTATCATAGCGTGCCATAGGGTTTTCTCCATATTTTCAATTGTTAGTGTTTTCATTTAGTGTTTTGGGGTCCAGTATTCCTGCATTGATAGCCAGTTGTATTTGCTGTTCAGCTTTTTTTATCACCGGTGGGTCGATCATTTTGGAGCCCACTGCGATCACCCCTTGTCCCTGGGCACGGGCTTTTATATAGGCATTTCTGATCACCAGGGCCTTTTCCAGCTCCTCCGGCTCGGGGGCGAAAGCTTTATGAATCACTGCGATCTGCCGTGGATGGATACAGCCCATTCCTTCAAATCCCAGTTGTTTGGACTCTATTACGTTCCATCGCAATGCCTCCTGGTCATCCACATGGGAAAACACCGAGTCAATGGGTTGTATCCCGGCGGCCCGGCAGGCGTTAACCATCTGGCTTCGGGCCATAAAAGACTCCTTTCCGTCCTGCGATCGGCTAGTTCCCAAGTCTGCCGTATAGTCCTCCAGGCCTATAGCCATAGCCACCACATTTTCCGCAGCAGATGCAATCTCCCAGGCATGAATAACTCCTACAGCACTTTCAATGATGGGCATAAGCCAGATGTTTCGCCTGATGTCATGCTTTTGCTTAAGCAACTCCACCTGCTCGTTAACCAGCTGTATCTGTTGTGCGGATTCACACTTGGGCACCAAGATCATGTTCACCCCATGGGGAATAACATGGGGAAGGTCTTTCAACCCTGCAGGCATCTGGTTTATGCGTACCATGCGTTCCGCTCCGTAAAAGGATAAGGAACGCAAGGCATTACGCACCAAAAAGCGTGCTTCATACTTTTTGGCCGGCGCCACGGAGTCCTCCAGATCCAGGATAATGCCTGCGGGAGAGTGAACACCGGCATTGATCATCAACTTTGGAGTATTTCCCGGCAAGTACAGCCGGGTGATGCGTGGGTGACGCTTGGGAGACTCCTGGAGGTTTTCTTCCCTGATGGGTAGCAAAAACTCTTTGTCATTATTATTCTCCTGCTGAATAGCCGCCTCTAACCGGGCTGCCAGCACAAAGTCCAGCGCCCCCTGGTCGTCAATTCGTATCAGCCCTCTTACCATGCCAAGAGCTTCTGCCACATGGAATGCCAGCTTTTGGATATGTTGCCCATAAAGTGATGACACCTTGCTCTTTAGCTGTACTTTTAACGGGTCTTTGCCCGGCACCACTTCCACATAACAATCAGACCGAACCCCCTCTCCCCGATTACCACTGGTAAAGATTTTTTCCATAATAATTTCTTGATTACGTTAACCCGGGACTAAAACGCGTCCTTTTGACTCCTTTGGGCATTTTGCCCCCGCCCTCCCCTTTTATGTCTTTTCATTGTTGCAAATGTACAAAGAATCAGAGTTTATGGCAAGCAATATTTCGGTTTCGGGTTTACCCTGTGAAATGGGACCATCGGAGCAAATTTTCAACGGGTTTCCGGGCGTTTAGCGTGGCTCATAGCTAAGGCGTTTATGCAGATATACTCCAGCGGGGGTCACCTTTATCTGAAGCGGGATAACTTCTACCCCTTTCTCTACCGCAAGGTTTAGCGTTTCTGCATATTCGGGGTCAATCTCCTTTGCGGCATCGAACTTTTCCACATCCATTCGCTGTATAACATAAAGCATAACGGCCCTCATCCCCTCTTTTTTGATCCGCATCAAGGTTTCCAGGTGCTTCTTTCCCCTGGTGGTGACAGCATCGGGAAACAGGGCATATTCATCCCCTTTCATGGTAACGTTTTTCACCTCAATATAGCAGCGATCTCCATTTTTTACTGCCAGCACATCAATGCGGCTGTCGTAAATGGTTACTTCTTTGGACATAAAATCATATCCTTCCAGGCCGGGGATTCCCGGTCCGGCTAGCAGGTGAACGGCCAGTTTATTTGGGATATTGGTATTAATCCCCACCCATTGGTCATTGATTTTTATCATTTCCCAGGTGTAGCGTGTTTTTCGTTTGGGGTCTGATACGGGTGAAAGGTATACGGGAGCCCCTTCTTCCAGCGCCGTCTTCATGGACCCCGAGTTGGTACAATGGGCCGTCACCAGGGTGCCGTCATTTAGCTCCACATCAGCAAGAAACCGTTTATACCGGCGGATAAGCCGCCCGGGCATTAACTTTTGAGAAAACTCCATAATCAGATATTCAATTGTTAAAATTATAAATGATCCCTTGTTATATAGCCCGGGCGCAGCTTATTTACGCCTAAAGGGCTTCTGTAATACCGTCTGCTAATAATCAATAACCTTATTATAAGCATCCACAGAGAATAGCAAGTGCCGGTCCTTCTTCCTCCGGAAAACATTGGATAAAATGATGCCACCATATATTAGTCCTATATTAAAGGTAATGTTACCAAGCACATACGATGACGGGTTAATCAAAAAGAATTTACCATCTTCAGGAGAGTCTTCAGCAAAGACATATCTCGTAAAATAGTGGGCCAGTGATCCGGTCATATATAGTAATGAAAATCCAACTGTCCCCAATTCAGCATAATGCATCCTCCGTGACTTATCCAGGTAATCTAAAGCGGGGCTGTGGTTCCCGTATTCGTGTTCCATGTCCCTGTAGGAAAACCTTTGGACAGGACCCATCCCCCGGTTATAATAAAATTGACGGGCAACCTCACGGTGATTATGTTCTCGTCCCTGAGCAATCTTCGATTCATACAGGTTAATTTTTCCTTTTTTTATCATTACTGCAAAATCCGGCTCATTGCCCCTGGATAAGTCCTGCACCACAGCATACCGGTAATTATCACGGATAAAGAACCTGACCCGGGAGGCGTTGTACCGTTGGTTATCCAGAAAGATCATATTGGTTTCTTTCCTGGAAAAGATTGATCCGGCATGCTCCTCATCAATACGTATAACATCCCCGAAAACATAATCTCCGGTTTTCAGGTAGATATAGGTTGAAGAGTCGGACTGAGACGCATCCAACCGGGATATAAGTGCAAAGCCCAATAATAAAAGGAATACTGATTTCTTCATCTTTTATAATTTTTATGTTGATTACGTTTAATGGTCTCTTGTGTGTGATATTGTATGATTTACGGATTATGGTCAGTTTTTTGTTTGTTGTTTGTTGTTTGTTGTTTGCTGTTGACTTACAAGTGATTATCAGCTTCGGGTTTTGAAAAATCCACCGCACACTAACTCACCCCTTCGCCAACTCGCCAACTCGCATCATAGCATTATTTTATCATTGCATTATCGCATTATTCCCCTGCCTGCGCCCCTATCCCCTAATAGGTAAAGTCAATGGCATTATATGTTTCTATGGACCGAATAAAAAGGCGGTCTCTTAATTTTCCCAGGTAGCTGCCAATCACAACTGTTCCCGCATAAATGCCAAAGTTCAATGCCATGTTGGCTAAAGGGTCATCATAAGGGTGTATCAGAAAAAAATGGTCAAAAAAGTAGTCATCGGTAAAAAAGAGCACATTAGTATAATGGGCTAAGTATGCTGCCAGGAATCCGTGTTTAAAGGCATATTCTCCGGTGGCAGACAACAGGCTTTTGTTTAAGTCGGACCTTGCCTGGGAGTGATGACGGTATTCTTTATAAAGATTCCGGTAATTGGCTCGCTTCATCTCTCCCAATCCACGATTATAGAAGTACGCATTACTGGTTACCTTACGCACCTGACTCATCCCACTGCCCCCGGCAGGGGCTGAAGCACGGTAGGTTTCAATTGTGGCTCTGTAAAGATTAAGCTCCCCTTTGCGTATGCGCTCTGCAAAATCCGGCTCATTGTACCTTGATACATCCTTTATAACAGCTATACACGGATCGGGCCGATCGCAGATCAAACGCACTCTGTCAACATTATACTCCTTGTTATCAAGAAAAATCCTGTGATCCGACCATTTCCAAAACAAAAAAGAACTGCTCTTTTTTTTGACCTCTAACGAGTTTCCAAAAACATGCTCCCCGCTTTTTAAAAGGATATACGTGGAAGAGTCAGTGGAATGAGCATGACCATAAATACTGATAATTACCAGAAAAGCAGAAAAAAGTAACCGTTTAATCATAGCTGAATAATGTTTAAGGGTTTTACAAATTAACTGGGCAAAAAGCTCCAACACTTCATTATTAATGCCTCCACAAAACTATAAAAAAACATAATATACGTTTGATATAAAAGCACAAAATTTTTGCACCATATAGGATTGGGGGCAAAAAGCTCTGAAAATCATAAGTAACCTTTTTAAACCGGGCTCATAATTGTTTCTTCATTTTTGCGTTATAAGTGTACAAATAACAGAAAAATGGCACGGGTTTTTTATCTCATATTATTCATAACTATTAGCGTATATGGGCACAGTCAATCATTGCCTGGCGACCACAATGGTTCGTCCCCTGATGAGATGGAGCATAAGATTGTTGCCGGGGGAAGCCTGGGTTTTCAGTTTGGCAGCATAATGGTAATAAATGTAAACCCCATATTGGGTTACCGGATCACTCCTTTATTTACCGGAGGGGGCGGCTTTATCTATCAGCACTTTCGCGACCGCCGCTACAGCACCGAGTACTCTACCAATGTATACGGCGGGCGGCTGTTTTTACAGCACGACCTTTTCAGGGATATATACGCTTATGGCGAATACGAATATCTAATGTATGAAGGATACGATAGGATGGGAAACATCCGTGACATTACCTCTCAAAACATGCTGGTGGGAGGAGGATACAAGCAATGGTTTTCCCAGAGGGCATATGCTTATATCCAACTGCTATACAATTTGAATGAAACCATCCACACGCCCTATTCCAACCCTGTTTTTCGTACTGGGTTTTTGGTAAGATTCTGATAACGAGCCCGCTCTAAAGACCGTTCATTTATATTCCGCTGAAATACAGTTTTGCCCGGGGCCTGAGGGGGGTGCTGATTATCAAAAGCATGTCCTTTTAAAGGGCGGATTAATTGTTGTTACGGGTTTAGAAAGCTAAAGAAAAGCCAACGCCAAATACCTGTTTAAACTGAGTTCGGGGGCCTTGTCCATCAATCACTCCATCTCCGCTGCGGTCTACTCCAATCAGCACATTTTCATCATAGATCAGGTCGCTTTGCAAAGTAACAGTCAAAAACTTATTCACTTTCATACCAATCCGTGCATCCCAGTTAACCACCAGGTTTTGTGGATTTTCGAAATAATTGGAGAACAGCTTTAGCTTGGTTTCCAGCATCACATTTTCCCATATCTCTTTCTCGTACATTATCTTTACAGATCCACCAAATTCATATCGCACATTTTCTCCTGGAGTAATCACATTTCCGCTGGTGTCTTTCTCTGCGGGTTCCACGCCAAAGCTACCTTTATCCGCCAGCTCCTGGTCCAGCACGTAAGTAGTTTTTCCGGTAACCGGCGACAATGATACGGAGAGGTGTTCATTGGGACTGAAATCCATACCCACGGCCAGCATCAGGTAAGCGGGAGCCATAAAGTTGGAGGCAAGCACCGAATCGTTGGGATACTTGTACCCTTCGGCTGCCTGGGTCTTAAAAGTAAGATTCGTGCTGTAATACCAGTTTTCATTATCTAAAAAAGCCTGCTTCCCATATTTGGAGGAGACCTCTATATTATCATCGGTTTTACGGATGCCGTCCTCCCCCTGGCGCATAATACCATAAGCATAATCCAGGGTATTGCGCCAACGGCTGTTGCCGTTCTTATAGTGGAGAAAAAAGCGGCCGTTGATGCCCCCGGCAATGGAATTTTGTCCACCAGCGGCCCAGTTAACCAATGACACCTGATTAAAGGAGAAATCCGTCCTCCCCCCCTTCTCCCAAAGACTTTCTATGGTATCATTATTCACCTCACTTTGGCTCCCTGCTTGTTCCCCGGCCCGAACCGTCAGGGAAAAAACCATTAGGGTAATAAACGACAAAAATATAATGACCTTCTTATACATATATTAATAACTTTCTATATTGCTTATTTACCGATACTTGTATTATTCTCCGTCATTTTATCCTTTATCCAGGTGCACATCTCTTTGCGGGAATGGAATGGTAATGTCATTGTCATCAAACCCTTTCTTCACTTTTTCTTTAATCTCCCAGTGAAAATCCCAGAAGTCTTCCGTTTTCAACCATATCCTGAGCAGCAAGTCCACCGAGCTGTCATTAAGGGTTTGTACAGCGATCATCGGTCCAGCAGGTTCTTTAAGTATACGGGCATCTTTATCAATAATACTGCGGATTACCTTGCGGGCTTTTTCAATATCATCACCATAACTAATGCCAAAAGTTACATCCATTCTCCGGGTTTTTTCCCGGGAATAATTGACTACCGAAGATGTGGATAAGGCGCCGTTTGGGACGAAGATTACCTGATTGGCCGGTGTTTTCAACACGGTATTAAATATCTGTATCTCCTCCACGGTTCCCATATGTCCCTGTGCTTCAATAAACTCACCAACCCTAAACGGTTTAAGCAGAAGGATAACCACGCCGCCGGCGAAGTTTTGCAAAGTGCCGGATAAAGACATCCCCACTGCCAACCCTGCAGCTCCCAGCAAGGCAATGAAGGAAGTCATCTGCACCCCGACCATGCTTACTACACTGATGACCAAAAGGATTTTCAGGGTGATATCAATGAGGGAGAGCAGGAAGCGACTTAATGACAACTCTACCTGCCTGTTTTCAAAGGCTTTTTTTATGATCTTACGCAGTAATTTAATGAGCCACAGGCCCACAATCAGCGTGATTACTGCCAGCAATAGCCGTGGCCCGTAAGATAAAACCATCTCCAGGGCGGTGTTCATCAAATGTTCTGTATCCATAGCCTATTGGTTTAGCCTCCTTTTGCCGCCTGTAACCGGATAAGGTGCTTTACACTACTTTTCAGTTCTTCAATGCAAAAGCAAATCCGACTTTACCAACCTAAACATAGTGGAGGCTTTGTTAAAAGGTGCAAAGATAGTAAAACCCACTTTTAGATATGACTTTTGTAAGGCAATTTTTAAAAACACGGCTATCGTTATTCAATCCAGTCAAATAAATTCTTTTGGTTTAAATCAATATCAAATTTTCTCAATAATCCCAGGTACTCTTCTTTAAATGATCTTTTTTTGTGATGTTGCTCCTGATTTAAAATGTAATTGTAAACTTGTTCAATTTGTGAATGGGAATAGGAAAACGCCCCATAACCTTCTTGCCATGAAAATCTACTCCGCACCCAATGGTTTTTATTTATATGATTGGACGAATTGTTTTTTATATCCCTTACCAGGTCTGAAACTGATTTTGATGGCTTTAATCCGACAAATGCATGGACATGATCAGAAACGCCGTTTACGATTATTGACTTTTGGCCCTGCCTTAAAATAATTCCGGAAAGATATTTAAACAGGTCTTCTCTCCATTCGGATAGCAAAAGGTTTTCCCGTCCTTTTACCGCAAATACGATTTGAATGTATATTTGTGAAAATGTTCCTGGCATAATATTCGGTTTTATTTCCTTCGGGGTTTTGGCTTTGTTTAAGGTTCTCCGCTTTTATAATAATGTCACCCCTTCGGGGTTTTGGCTTTGTTTGAGGTTCTCCGTTTTTATAATAATGTCACCCCTTCGGGGTTTTGGCTTTGTTTGAGGTTCTCCGCTTTTATAATAATGTCACCCCTTCGGGGTTTTGGCTTTGTTTGAGGTTCTCCGCTTATATAATAATGTCACCCCTTCGGGGTTTTGGCTTTGTTTGAGGTTCTCCG
>PWNQ01000154.1 GCA_003557725.1 Bacteroidales bacterium
AATGCATTATCTGCCTGGTCGCAGCGACCAGGTGAGTTGAAGGATAGGGGTATGCGTGCCTATGAGCAGGGTGATCATTACCGGGCCATAACATATCTGCACGGAAGTTTGCAAGAGCATGGCCCACAAGAGCAGGTGTTGTTTTATCTGGCCAATGCCAACCGGAAAATACACAACTATGACGGTGCATTGGCATATTATGAGCAACTGCTGGCTCTGGAGCCGTCTGCCTTTCCACAGGCCTGGTTCCATGCGGGCAGTATGTATAAAATTCTGGGAGACTATGATCAGGCCGAAACCTATTTCCTAAAGTACACCCTTGCCAACGATACGGTAATTGCTTCGCAGCGCGTGTCGCAGATGCTGCGTTCCTGTGCAAAGGCACGGGTGATCATGCAAGATACCCTGTCCGTTTATTTGGAAAATCCGGGAAGCAATATCAACTCCCCCTATACGGACTTTGGTGCGGTTCAGCTTTCCGATCAACGCATACTGTTTTCAAGCTTTCGTCCGGCCATTGAAGGTGGTCATTCAAGCTTGATGCCCAGAGACTTTAAGACCGATATCTACATTTCAAGCGTCTCTGCTGCAGGCTATCAGGAGGCCAAAAAGTGGAGCAGTCCGCCCAACCACCGCCGGGAGCATACCGCCAGCGTGGCCTTTTCTCCCGATGAGCAAACCATGCTGTTTACCCGGTGCAGGCAGGTAAAGGGAGAGATGATTTGCCGCATTTTCTCCAGCCGAAAAGAAGGACGCCAGTGGAGCAACCCCCAAGAGCTGCCGGAGATCATCAACCGGGAAGGATATAACACTACCCACCCCCATCTTACCCAAACGGCAGGCCACCCGGTGTTGTACTTTGTGTCCGACCGACCCGGAGGGCACGGCGGCCTGGATATATGGTATTCATTGATCCAAAATGACCGCTATACCACGCCCGTTAACCTGGGGCCACGGATCAACACGCCGGGAAACGAGATCACCCCATTTTACGATACTAATGACTCCATCCTGTATTTTAGCTCCGACTGGCATGAAGGGCTGGGTGGATACGACATCTTTAAAGCCAAAGGCGGCCTGGCAAGCTGGGAAAAACCCCAAAACATGGGATACCCCGTGAACTCATCCTATAACGACCTGTACTATACACTCAATGATAACCACTTTAGCGGATACCTCTCTTCCAACAGACCCCATCACGGAGAAAGCATTAGCGATAATTGCTGCAATAATATTTACTATTTTGAATATGAGCCGGAAGTGCCCGATACACCAGTGGTCAGTATGCCACCGGAAGAACCCGTAGACACCCTGGAGCTGACCTTAGAAAAAACTCGATCCCTGCTGCCACTTACCATGTATTTCGATAATGATGTGCCACCTCAATACCAGAAACCCGATACCACTGCCTATAAAATGAACCACCTGCTGGATAGCTATCTGAATGAAAAACAGGTTTATATGGATCGATACCCTGTTCCCGGAAGCCCGGAATATGAAAGAGATCGCCAAAAAATTGCCGATTTCTTCCAGGAAGTGGAAGAAGATAAAATTATGCTGGACAGCTTAGTGCTGCAGCTATATAATGTATTGCAGCAAGGAGAGGACATTCACCTGGTGGTAAGAGGGTATGCCAGTCCCCTGGCATCTGAGCAGTATAACATGTTGCTCAGCAAACGACGGATTATTGCCTTGTACAATTATTTGCTGGAAGCCCGGGATGGGTTGTTAAAACCCTATCTGAACAATATAGCCCGCAGCAATGTTAATGCAAAATTAACCATTTATTCCCGTCCCATGGGGCAGGTGGACGATCCGAAGATCGTCAGTGACCCTTCAGATCAGCGCAATGCAGTGTATAGCCCCGCTGCAGCAAGGGCGCGGAAAATCGTTATTGAGGATGTGAAAAGGGTTAAGACACCATCCAATGGACCCTCAAGACATGCAAAAGAGTGACTCTTTAGGAAGCAAGAATAGCTGTTTATCAGCGGATGTGAAAAACTTGTGTTGTTAAACCGGACTCAGAAATAATTACAGGGATAAATGTACGGAATAATTGGTTTATTCGTTTTACTTTTGACGATCAATTAACAGAAATAATTCATTCATGAAAGCTATACAAATTTTTAAAAGCAGGATATTTATCGGGAGCGTGTTGCTATTGGTACTGGGGTCGGCACTGGCCTGGCGGTATGCAGAACACGTGGATGCGCTGGAGCGTGAGCGGGAACGCGTGGTTGGCCAATCCATTTTACTGGCCCTTAATTCCGCTCACTATCTGGATGTGGAGTTGAATAATGACTTTTCAGAGAAAGTTTTTGAGATGTATATTAAGCGGCTGGATCCCACCAAAAAGTTTTTTCTTCAGGAGGATATCGAGGAGCTTTCACATTGGAAGTATCAGGTTCACAGTCTTTTGGGGCAGTCAGACATGTCCTTTTTTGACCGTTCGGTGGAGTTGATTGCCCAGCGGATCCGTGAGGCAGAGCAGTATTATGAGGAGATACTGGATGCTCCCTTTGATTTTGATAAGGATGAAGAGATCGAGTTGGACCCGGACAATCAGGATTTTGCTGCCGACCGGGAAGGGCTCAAAGATGAGTGGCGTAAGGCTTTGAAATATCAGGTTCTGGTGAGGCTTAACAATGAGATACGGAAGCAGGATGAGGCTCTGGAGCGTGAAGACACCAGCTATGTGGAGAAATCCTTTGAAGCCATGGAAGAAGAGGCCAGGGAGCAGGTGGGCAAGCGTCAGGCAGACTACTTTGACAATTTGTTTCAGATCAAGCGTAGCGATCGCTTTTCTGCTTATTATAATGCGGTTGCTTCCGTTTTTGGCCCTCACTCCGGATATTACCCCCCAAAAGACCGGGAAAACTTCGATATACGCATGTCGGGAAAGCTGGAAGGGATTGGAGCACAACTGATCCGAAGAGATGGGGTCGTTCAGGTTACCAGTATCGTCCCTGGAAGTGCCTCCTGGAAACAGGGCGACCTGGATGTGGATGACAAAATTTTAAAAGTGGCACAGGAAGATGAAGAACCCATCGATGTGGTGGGAATGAGGCTGGATGATGTGGTTCAGCTTATCCGGGGAGAAAAAGGTACTACCGTTACCCTTACCGTGGAAAAGGTGGATGGCAATATCATGGAGATACCCATTGTACGGGATGTGGTGGTGCTGGAAGAAACCTATGCCCGGTCTGCCGTTTTACAGGATGAAGAAGAAAGCTACAGGGCAGGGTATATTTATCTGCCCCGGTTTTATGTGGACTTCCGTGATGAGGATGGGCGAAACTGCTCTGAAGATGTGGAGAAGGAGTTGATAAAGCTTAATGATGAAGGCGTGGATGGCATTATTCTGGACCTTCGCAACAATGGTGGCGGCTCCTTGCCTGATGTGGTTAAAATTGCCGGTTACTTTATTGATGAAGGCCCTATTGTTCAGATCAAAGGGC
Source organism: Bacteroidales bacterium (assembly GCA_003557725.1). Classification (GTDB taxonomy): domain Bacteria; phylum Bacteroidota; class Bacteroidia; order Bacteroidales; family PWNQ01; genus PWNQ01. Next base: position 3,459 of record PWNQ01000154.1, read on the forward strand.
AGCGTGGCAGGCCCAATGTGCTTCGCGACGACAGTGGAGAGAGCCTCTATGACGGCCCCCTGGTGATCCTGGTGAACCGGGGCAGTGCCAGTGCCAGTGAGATCATGGCCGCCGCCATGCAAGACTATGGACGTGCCATCGTGGCGGGCAGTAACGCCACCTTTGGTAAAGGAACCGTACAGCGATTCTATGACCTGGACCAGGTGATCCGATCCAGAGAAGCACAAAAACACAAACCCATGGGATCGGTGAAGCTTACCACACAAAAATTCTATCGCATCAATGGAGGAGCTACTCAACTGAAAGGCGTTACACCTCATATCCCTCTGCCGGGAAGGTTTAACTATGTGGACGTGGGCGAAAGGGATATGCCACATGTAATGCCATGGACTAAAATCGATAGCCTGGAGTATACCCAAAAATATCAGGGAACATACCACCTGGAAAAACTGGCTAAAAAAAGTAAACAACGCATAGAACAAAACCCGGTGTTTCAACTTATTGATGAAGATGCCAGACGTGTGAAAGACAATAGAGAAAGAACCTCCCGAACGCTGAATCTGGAAAAGTTCACACAAGAGCAGAAAGACTTGAGAGAAGCTTCCCAAAAACTGCGGGAAGCACGAAACCAACAACGGGCCATGAACGTCCAAAATCTGCTGTTTGATATGCAAACCTTTGAAGAAGACACCATCAAAAAAGAAAGGTTCACCAACTGGATAGAAGACTTATCCACCGACGTGTACCTGGAAGAAGCGCTCCATATCCTTATGGACGTGGAAAACTAAACGTTTCTCTAAAATGATTATCTTTGCCGGAAGAAATGAGAAGCTATGAAAAAACCTTTGATATTGGTTACCAATGATGACGGGATTAATGCGGCAGGAATACGTAACCTGGCAGAGATTATGAGTGAAATGGGAGAGGTGGTGGTGGTGGCACCCGACCAGCCACGGTCGGGACAAGGACATGCCATCACCATTGAAACGCCCATAAAGTACCAAAAGCTTAACAGTAACCCCGGATATCCCGTATATACTTGTAACGGAACGCCGGTGGATTCGGTAAAGATCGCCAAAAACCGCATCCTTCCCCGGCATCCTGACTTGCTGGTATCAGGCATTAACCACGGGTCCAACTCATCCATCAATATTATCTACTCAGCCACCGTTGCTGCTGTCCTGGAAGGAGCTATGGCTGGAATACCATCCATCGGATTCTCATTGCTGGACTATTCCCCGTTCGCTAACTTTGACCATGCCCGCCCATTTGTGAAAAAAGTGGCTGCCAAAGTGCTGGAAGAAGGACTGCCCGAAGGAACCGCCATCAACGTTAACTTCCCGCCACCTAAAGATAAACCCTACAAAGGGTTAAAGGTATGCCGGCAGGCCAAAGGCCAATGGGAGGAAGACTTTGAGGTAAGAACAGACCCACGAAAAAGTGAATATTTCTGGCTTAAAGGCATATTTAACAATATGGACGCCGCTGCCACCGATACAGATGAACATGCGCTGAAAAATAACTACGTATCGCTGGTGCCCATACAGTTTGACTTTACCGCACACCACATGATCAATGAACTGAAAAGCTGGGAAAATGATACGTGAATTTATTAAAAAAGATACCCTCGGACTGGGAATAACACTGGGAATGCTGGTGCCGCCCGCATTGTTTGTGATCATATACCAGGTTAATGAAATACTGCAAAAACAGTCTCCCACAGGGAGAAATTATCTGGATACTGAAACCATTATGCTGGTGAGTGTTGTTCTTAATCTTTTTGTTCTCAGGCAGTTTCTTGTTAAAAAGGACCGGGAAAAAAGCGGTCGCGGCGTGTTGCTGGCCACCTTTTTATATGCCCTGGTATTTGCTTTTTTCTTTTTTAAAAACGTTTGAAAGGATGCGATACTACCTTGTTGCGGGGGAAGCTTCAGGAGATATGCATGCGGCTAACCTGATGGAGCAGATCAAAGAGCAGGACCCACAGGCGCAATTTCGCTACTGGGGCGGTGACCGCATGGAAGAGCAAGGGGGGGAGCTGGTGAGACACTATAAGCACCAAGCCTTCATGGGCTTTGCCGAAGTGTTGGCCAACCTGAAAACCATATATAAAAGCCTTAGACACTGTAAACAGGACATTGTGGCATACGGCCCGAATTTGCTTATCCTGGTGGACTATCCCGGCTTTAACCTGCGCATTGCCACTTTTGCCAAAGCAAACAAAATACCCACTGCATATTACATCTCCCCCCAGATCTGGGCCTGGAATGAAGGCCGTGCCAGACACATCCGCAGAGCAGTGGACAAAATGTTTGTGATCCTGCCCTTTGAGAAAGCATTCTATGCCAAACATACCATAGAGGCCAGCTTTGTGGGACACCCATTGCTGGATGAGATGGAAAAGCGACGGGATAACAACGACCCCCAGGCCTTTAAAAGAAGTAACCAACTGGACCACCGACCCATAGTGGCCCTGTTGCCCGGAAGCCGGCAGCAGGAGATCCGCCGTATGTTGCCCGTTATGGCCGCAGTAAGCCAGCGATTTCCAAAATACCAGTTCGTCATCGCCGGAACAAATAATATTCCACGGGAAATGTATGCCAATAAAATCAAAAACTCCCCGGTAAAACTGGTCATCGAACAAACATACCCCCTGTTGCAGGCAGCCAGTGCCGGTATTATCACCTCCGGCACCGCCTCGCTGGAAGCCGCCCTGTTTCGGGTGCCCCAGGTGGTGGTCTATAAAGCCTCCGCACTGTCGTACCTCATTGCTAAACAATTGGTAAAGCTAAAGTTTATCTCTGTGGCCAACCTAATCTTCCACCGGGAAGTGTTTAAAGAACTGATCCAAAAAAGATGCAACGTAAAAAATGTCTCAGCCGAGCTGGAACGCCTTCTGGAAGATGATGCATACCGGGAAGCAATGATGGATAGCTATGACCAGCTGAAAGGCAAACTGGGCGGTGAAGGAGCCTCCCGGAGAGCTGCACGGGAAATGGTGGAAATGGCACAAAAATAACTTGCTAATATTATGCTTAAAAAGGTTTTGTCGCTGTTTTTTCTGCTGATAACCATTTCCGGATATACCATAGAAATGCATATCCGTGTGTTTTCCCGCGACCTGGTCACGGCAGCACAACTGGAGGTGGCCTCCGGACGCTATCGCATTAAAGGCGATTTTGACCACCTGGGGGTCTATAGCCCCGGGGCACAAATAACCCTTCGGGCAAACAATAACCAGGTGGCCGTGTTTATAGGCGATAGTGCAGCCGGAACATACCATGCCATTGCGTTCAGAGGAGAAGGATTTGTGAATAACTTCCGCATTAATCCCGTAGAGAAAGAGGTGCTGCCCCGGAATTATGACGATGATTTGGATATCAGAGCACAAGATGGCCAACTGGTGGTAATCAATCGTGTGGAGCTGGAAAAATATGTGGCCGGGGTGGTCCAGTCGGAAGGGGGAGGAAGCTCCAAAAACCTGGAATATTTCCAGGTACAGGCCGTAAGCTGCCGAACATACGCCCTTAATAACCACCGCAGACACCATGAAGAAGGATACCACCTGTGCGATGACGTCCACTGCCAGGTATATAAAGGAAGAGCCGTAAACAGCAATATCCTGATGGCCGCCAGAAGAACCGCCGGAGAAGTGATCGTGGATACCAATAACCGAATGATCGCCGCCGCATTCCACTCCAACTGCGGAGGGGAAACCCATAACTCGGAAGACGTGTGGAGCATACCCACACCTTACCTGAAAGAACGTATGGATTCCTTTTGCATTAATATGCCCAACGCCCAATGGAAATATAGTATTGGCAGAAAGCAATGGTTTGATTACCTGAAGGATAACCACGGTTATGACCTGCAGCAACCCGGTGCGCTGGACCCTGTGTTGGCATTTAAACAAAACCACCGGAAAAAATACCTGGTAAATAATATCCGCCTCAGAACCATCAGAGAAGACCTGGACCTGCGGTCAACATACTTCTCCATTACCGAAAAACAAGATAGTGTCATCTTTAATGGAAAAGGATTTGGACATGGCGTGGGCCTGTGCCAGGAAGGAGCTATCCATATGGCCGAAAATGGATATACCTATCACCAAATCATCCACCACTATTATTATAATGTGAAGGTGGTTAACTTTATGGAGCTGAAATCTGTAGTTGATGAGCTGGACCTGTAGCCTGCAAAACAGGTGAAGGCCAAAAGTGGCCTTTCAGACCGGATTACATCATAATTATTAAACTGTCCGATGTTGAAAAATGGGTATCTACGCTTCTTGCGCGGGGATATCCAGCGGCCTGTAAACCATTTTGTAGCCTATCCCACGGATGTTCATGATCTTAAGTCGCGGGTCTTTTTTCAGGTGTTTCCTGAGGCGGGAAATAAACACATCCATACTGCGGGCATTAAAAAAGTGATCATCACCCCAGAGTTTATTAAGGATAATGCTTCTTTCCACGATATTATTAAGGTTTTGGCAGAGCATTTGAAGCACTTCTGCCTCCCGAAAGGTGAGTTCCTGCTCCGTGTTATTATGCTCAAGGATTTGGCGATCAAAGTGAAAAGTGTACGCCCCCAGTTCATACTTTTCCGTAATTAGCTTGTCATTTTCACTAACCTTCAGCAAGTTTTTAATTCTTACGATAAGCTCCTCCATGCTAAAGGGCTTCTTTAGGTAATCGTTCCCACCCATCTCAAACCCTTTCACCACATGTTCAGGCTGGGATTTGGCAGTAAGAAAAATAATGGGAATAGTGGGGTTTGATTTCCGGATTTCTTTAGCCAGAGTAAAACCGTCCATGCCGGGCAGCATAACATCCAGCACCAGGATATGGTAAAAGTTATTATAAAAAGCATTAAGCGCTTTTCGCCCGTCGATATAGGTGTCTACTTCAAATTCACGCGTCTGCAAGCTGTCGCTCACAATGTTGGCAAGGGTTACCTCGTCTTCCACCAGCATTACCTTGATTTTCATGTGTTTAAAATTTTGTTCGTTGTTCGTTGCCACGAATGCACGAATAATATGCGGTGACATTATTATAAAATGCCAAATAGCTATGCCCTATGCCCCTAAAGGGGAGTTAGAGGGGCGCGCGCGGGAGCTTTCCGTAAGGAAATAACCATCCCCCTGTGCGTCAATATCCTTTCA
>PWNQ01000071.1 GCA_003557725.1 Bacteroidales bacterium
CCCCTCCGGTTCCCCAGTTACAGGTGTCGCTATCTCCGGGAAACATAAAACGGCATGCCGGGCCATAGGCGCCCCAATTAGAGTGTCCTTCTCCTCCATACATTACATCTGAGCTATCAACCCATTTTCCCCGTAAACGATTATAATACCTGGCTTCTTTGAACCCTGGAGGGGGCTCTATTGGAGCGATATTGCTTTTTAATTTAAACCCTAAGGCTCTGGTCATTCCCAGTCGTTCATCATCCACGATGCCATTTCCAAAGTTTAGTCCATTGATGCTTTCGTCGCATTGTCCGTCGGGGTTATCCAGTCCGTCGGGGTCCATATAGGGTCCTCCAAGAACAGTAATGCTTTGAGCGGGAGGGTTGGCACCATAATGGCCGGGCTCTCCGTATCCATCAACAGGGTTTCCGTTGAAAGCAAACATACTTCCCCGGGCAACGTCCACTTGCAAATAATCATCGTACGGGTCTCCAATGTCAAAATCCGTGAATAATCCCAGATAAGTGTCGTGGTACGTACGATTTGAGCGGTTATGAATTTTATAGTTCATAAACACGGTATGGTTAAAGGCGTCGCATTGGGGTGCATTGAAGGCATAGGCCATGCCATGGACTTCCACTCCCAGCGGGGTGCCTTCGGATTCGTTGTTTGGTACTCCTGCATCGTTGAAGATAAAGAAAATTGCCTGGTCGCCCCGGATCAGGGGGTAGTCTCCTTTATGTGGCTCATAGAAGCCGCTGGAAGATTCATCCACAAACGGAGCCAGGTAAAAGCTCTGGTTTTTGCTCACATCACCATGAGCCGGCCAGGATAATATATCCGGGGGAATGGAGTATCCGGGCATGCTTGCAGTGTCCTGAGCCCAGACCTTATGCTGCTCTATTTGTTGGCGGGTAACCTCCCAGACGGCAATATAACTATCTATGGTTTGATAATCTGTGTATAAGGACCCATCGACGGATAAAGGGCCGAAAGTATACTCCTGACTGCTTGTATTTGAGTACCTTTGCGCAGAGACATAGCGCTGCCCGGTGGAGTCTTCCCCGCCAATCCAGAAGGCATTGGAAAAAATGGTGTGCTTGCCGCTTCCTTTGGGCACCTCGTAATGGGGGAATTCCTGCAAATCCCAGAAATGGTTCCCTTTGGCATAAATGCGCGCTTCCACGTTATTGATATCTAGTATGCCAAAAGCCGGAGATTGGCTAATCCCTTGGGCAGAAGCAATAAGGAAAAAACATAACATGGGAAAGAATAGCTTATAATTCATAGGTGAACAAATTTTTTACATGTGTTTATGTGCCAAATGGCTGGTGGAAATCATTCGCGGCTGGCTATCCAGCTATTTGCCAATGATTGTCCGTTTCGGTTTTCATTCATTAGATGTAGGCAAATATAATGAAGTTTGGTATAGAGCCCCCGATGGAATCAGGGAACGGTGTGTTTGGTTCAGGATACGGCAGGTGCGGTCCGGGCCCGGTTAAACTATTACGGGTTCTGTTTGTTCCTGTTGACGGGGAAGCAAATATATTATATGCATTTGCAGGAATGCTGTCAATTTCCTACTTTTGCCCACTGTTCCGGCAGGCCGGAAATGCTGAGCCAAAAACCGGGATGAGGGCTTAAAATTGCTTATCCCCGGGCAAAGGCTCAGGAATATTATAAAACATACACCCCATGAATTCTCCGGAAAACAATAAAAAAGAACATCAGGACAAGGTGCTGAATGAGGTTTCCAACTCGGAATACAAGTATGGCTTTGTCACAGATATTGAGAGTGAAAGCATTGAAAAGGGGCTTAACGAGGATGTTATTCGCCTGATTTCCGCCAAAAAGAAGGAGCCCGGCTGGTTACTGGAGTACCGGCTGGACGCATACCGGAAGTGGAAGGCCATGAAAAGCCCTACCTGGGCCCATCTTAACATCCCTCCCATTGATTACCAGGATATTGTTTACTACTCTGCTCCCAAAAAGAAAAAGGCCGAATATGAGAGTTTGGATGAGGTGGATCCGGAGCTACTGGACACCTTTAACAAACTGGGCATTCCTCTGGGGGAGCAAAAGGCTTTAGCCGGAGTTGCTGTGGATGCGGTTTTTGACAGCGTTTCGGTTAAGACCACTTTTCAGGACACCCTGGAGGAAAAGGGCATAATTTTTTGCTCCTTCAGCGAGGCGGTTCAAAATCATCCTGAGCTGGTACGCAAGCACTTGAGCAGTGTAGTCCCTGTGGATGACAATTATTTTGCAGCCCTTAACTCGGCCGTTTTTTCCGATGGTTCCTTTTGCTATATCCCCAAAGGGGTGCGCAGTCCGGTAGAGCTATCCACCTACTTCCGTATTAACGCCGCCAACACAGGCCAGTTTGAACGGACCCTCATTGTAGCTGAAGACGACAGCTATGTGAGCTATCTGGAAGGCTGCACCGCCCCCCAGCGCGACGAAAACCAGCTGCATGCCGCAGTAGTGGAGATCGTAGCCATGAAAGGGGCTGAAGTGAAATACTCTACCGTGCAAAACTGGTACCCGGGAAACAAAGAAGGGAAAGGGGGCATTTATAACTTCGTTACCAAAAGAGGGATCACCAAAGGGGCCAACTCACGTATTTCATGGACACAGGTGGAAACCGGGTCCAGCATTACCTGGAAGTATCCCAGCTGCATACTCCTGGGAGACAACTCCTCCTGTGAGTTTTACTCCGTGGCGGTGACCAATAACCACCAGCAAGCCGATACGGGAACCAAGATGATTCATATTGGAAAAAACACCCGTTCAACCATTATTTCCAAAGGGATTTCCGCAGGAAAAAGCCAGAATTCCTACCGCGGGCTGGTGAAAATGACCCGGAAAGCAGAAAATGCCAGAAACTTTTCCCAATGTGACTCCCTTTTATTGGGCGACCAATGTGGAGCACATACCTGGCCGTACATAAAAACATTTAATGACAGTTCTGTGGTGGAACATGAGGCTACCACTTCCCGCATATCTGAAGACCAACTCTTCTATTGCCAACAACGGGGCATGGACGAAGAAAATTCAATACGTCTGATCGTCAACGGATATGCAAAGGAAGTGCTGAACCAGCTCCCCATGGAGTTTGCTGTAGAAGCACAAAAACTCCTTTCTATTAGCCTGGAAGGGAGCGTTGGATAATTATTAAACACATATTTAACATGTTACAGATAAAGGATTTGGTTGTAAGTGTAGAAGGCAAGACCATCTTACAGGGTGTTAATCTGGAAGTATCCCCTGGAGAGGTTCATGCTGTTATGGGGCCCAACGGCTCAGGGAAAAGCACCCTGGCCAACATTATCGCCGGGAAAGAGGGTTATGAAGTAGTTAGCGGAAGCATTCATTATCAAGGGAAGAACCTTTTGGATATGGATGTGGAAGACCGTGCCCGTGAAGGGATTTTCATGGGATTTCAATATCCTGTAGAGATTCCCGGGGTAAGCATGAATAACTTTATGCGTACCGCCATCGATGAGATCAGGAAATACCGTGGTGAAAAGCCCCTTTCAGCCAAAGAGTTCCTTGCACTGATGAATAAAAAGAAAAAGCTGGTGGGTTTGAAAGAGTCATTAGCAGGAAGGGCTGTCAATGAAGGGTTCTCCGGCGGGGAGAAAAAGAAAAACGAAATATTCCAGATGGCACTGCTGGAACCGGTGCTGGCTATTCTGGATGAGACAGATTCTGGGCTGGATATTGACGCACTGAAAATCGTGGCTAACGGCGTCAATGCGCTGAAGACCAAGAACACGTCCACCATTGTTATTACACACTATCAGCGGCTTTTAGACTACATTGTTCCCGACCGGGTACATGTACTGTCTGACGGGCAAATTATTAAATCAGGAAACAAAGAGCTGGCCCTGGAGCTGGAAGAAAAAGGATATGGCTGGCTGGAATAACAGCGGTCATTCTATTAAAACCCCCTTTCTGACATGAGCAACAGTCATCATTCACCCCATACCCTCAGCGCCGCACTGGCAGAGCGCTTTACTGATAATCGAAAGGTTATCAATGACAAGGACCCGGTTTTTGTTGAAAAACTCAGGGCCCGCGCCATTGAATTATTCCGCCAGCAAGGACTTCCCGGGAGCCATTTGGAAAGATGGCGTAACACAGATATCACCCAATCACTTGATGCAAGCTATTATCATGAACTGAAGCGCAACACGGAAAAGATCAATATCGATGAGATTTTCCAGTGTAAAGTGGACAACTTTGAGACCTTTTTGGTAAGCCAGCTCAATGGGTGGTTCGCCCATCAGGACCACCTGTTACGAGAGCTGGACAACGGTGTGATTGTAGGTAGCCTTCGGGAAGCCTTCCGGCAGTATCCGGGTTTAATAAAAAAACATTACGGAACTTATGCCCCGCCGGAAGACCATGGCTTGACAGCCCTTAATACTGCTTTTGCTCAAGACGGGGTATTCATATATGTGCCTGACAGTTTGGAAGTGAAAATCCCCATTCAAATGGTAAGCCTGGTGCGCACCTCCAACCCGGTGCTGCTATTTCCCCGCAACCTGGTTGTTATGGAGAAAAACAGCTCCCTGACCATGGTCCATTGCGACGACTCCATTGAAAAGGAAACCAGCTTCTCCGGCTCTGTGTCCGAGTTTTTTCTGGATGAGGGAGCCAGGCTGGATTACTATAAGCTGCAAAACAAAGATGACCATTCGGCGGTGGTCAACTCTTCCTATTTTCACCAGGAAGCCGGAAGCGCCCTTTCCACGCACACCATATCACTGAATGGAGGCATCCTTAGAAACGAAACACGGGTAACCCTTAACGGGGAGAATGCCCGTGCAGATGTGCTGGGACTTTACCTGATGGACAGGTCCCAACATGTGGATAATTACGTTTTTATGGACCATGCCAGCCCCAATTGCTATTCCAACGAGCAATTTAAAGGGATCCTTGACGACCGGGCCAAAGCGGTTTTTAACGGCCATATCTTAGTGCGCAAGGACGCTCAGAGCACAGAAGCATTCCAAAGCAACAAAAACATACAGTTAACCGATGAAGCACGCGTGGTTACCCAGCCATTTCTGGAGATCTACGCCGATGATGTGAAGTGTTCTCATGGCGCCACGGTGGGACAACTGGACCCCCTGGCCATGTTCTATTTGAGATCCAGGGGGATTTGCCACCGTAATGCACGCATGCTTATGATGTATGCCTTTGCCGCAGAAATGGTAAACCAAATCAGTATCCATGCACTTAAAGAACAAATTGACCATATGGTGGTAAAACGTCTGAAAGGAGAGCTGTCCATATGTGATCAATGTGTGCTGCATTGTAAAGATGAACGGCAGGTCTCCTTTGAGATAGATATGAATAAAGTCTGATATAGTCTTATGAATAAAGGGATAAATAATATTCGCAATCGTTTTCCAATACTGGATCAGCAGGTCAACAACCGGCCCTTAGTTTATTTGGATAATGCGGCGACCACTCAGAAGCCGGATACCGTGATCCGTGCTGTGAGCCGCTATTACGAAACCACCAACAGCAATGTACACCGGGGGGTCCACACTTTGTCTCAGAATGCTACCCAAGCTTTTGAAAACAGTCGAAAAGCCATACAACATTATATAAATGCGGCCCATGGGCATGAGATCATTTTCACCCGTGGAACTACCGAGAGCATCAATTTGGTGGCTTTCTCTTTTGGGGAACGTTATGTCAATGCAGGAGATGAGATCCTGATCACAGGGATGGAACATCACTCCAATATTGTGCCCTGGCAGATGCTTGCAGAGCGAAAGAGTGCTATTCTGAAGGTATTGCCGGTCACCCCGGCCGGGGAACTGCGGATGGATAAGCTGGACTCGCTCATTACGAATAAAACCCGTATTCTGGCGGTGACCCACGTATCCAACGCCCTGGGGACCATCAACCCGGTGAGAGAGATCATCCAAAAGGCCCATGCCAGAGACGTGCCGGTCCTCATTGATGGTGCACAGGCCATGCCCCACCTGAAAGTGGATGTGCAAGACCTGGATGCCGACTTTTATTGTTTTTCGGCCCATAAAATGTACGGTCCCACCGGAATTGGCGCCCTATATGGAAAAGAGAAGTACCTGGAAGAAATGCCCCCCTGGCAGGGCGGAGGAGAAATGATCCAGGAGGTGTCTTTCCAAAAAACAACCTATAACCAACTCCCCTATAAGTTTGAAGCAGGGACACCCCATATGGGCGGCGTTGCCGGGCTGGAAGCAGCCATCTCCTTTTTGGCTTCCCAGGAGGAACCCTTATTTCAACAGACAGAAAGGGAATTGCTGCAATATGCTACCCGGCGCCTGGAAGCTATCCCGGGCCTGGTTATCTACGGAAGAGCACAAAATAAATCCCCGGTGATTTCTTTTTTGATCAAGGATATCCACCCTTTCGATGCAGGGACCATATTAAACCAGTTGGGCATTGCGGTACGTACCGGGCACCATTGCACCCAGCCCCTGATGAAAACCCTGGGTATACCGGGAACCCTGCGGGCATCCTTTGCCATTTACAACACCAAAGAAGAAATAGACCAGCTGGCAGCAGGGATTGAGCAGGCAAAAAAGATGTTGTTGTAACCCGGAGGTGGCTTTCCGGGACCACCATATTTTTTTTACTTTAATAATAATAAACCACTGAAAGATGAGCATCCGCGAAAAGCAAGAAGCAATTACAGAGGAATTTGCCATGTTTGATGACTGGATGGACAAGTACAACTATCTAATTGAGCTTGGCAAGGAGCTGGAACCACTGGATCCCAGGTATAAAACAAAAAAGTACCTGATCAGCGGCTGCCAGTCGCAAGTATGGCTGATAGCCCGTCTGGAGGACGGGAAGATGGTCCTGCAGGGAGACAGTGACGCGGTTATCACCAAAGGGATCGTAGGCTTATTCATCCGTGTTTATTCAGGAGAGACGCCCCATGATGTATATGCGGATGATGCCTCTTTTCTGGACCATATAGGGATCAGGGAGCATCTTTCCCCCACAAGATCAAATGGGCTGGTTTCCATGTTAAAGCAGATAAAGCTGTATGCCCTGGCCTTTAAAACCAGGCAACAGAAAAAGGAATAGTGCCGGCCCCCGTTTTTTCATATCCGGGAGTTTTTCTCATATTCCCGGATGGAAGCACCCTAACCAAACCCGATATCAATATGACTATTAGCGAAAAAGAGCGCAAAGAGCTTGAGGAGCAACTTAAAGAGATAACCAAAAACATATTTGATCCGGAGATTCCGGTAAACATTTATGATTTGGGGCTGATTTACAGCATTGAGGTAGATAAAGATGGTAACGCAAAGATCATAATGACCCTCACTTCCCCCAGTTGTCCGGTAGCAGAAAGTCTACCCATGGAAGTAAAAGAAAAGTCGGAAGGAGTGCAGCGGATAAAATCGGCACAAGTGTCCATCACCTTTGACCCCCCGTGGGACAAGAGCAAGATCAGCGATGAGGCCAAACTGGAGCTGGGTCTTCTGTAAGATTCAGTTCTGTCCGGGCTTAGTCATCGCTGGCGTCTTCTTTAATGCACCGGACGCTATAGCCTTCGTTATGTAATCGTTTATCCCTTCTGAAGCTTCCTCCGGAGTGTGACGCTCTGTACCTCCAGGCCTCCTCATGACTGTACTCAGAGGAAGTCCAAAACTTGGCATATCCCCCAATGCCGGAATGGGTTCCAAGGGTGTATCTATTTCCGGCGGGCAACAGGGAAAATCCGAAATCGTCCGTTCCATAGTGTCCTGGGTCCTGGGGTTTATTCCAACGCGGATGATTGGTAACATCACAACTCCCTCCTTCCGGGGAATGGAGCTGCAGGCACGATTTGAGCGCATTCCCCACACCATAGTAAGAGTCCCATTCGTTTTCAAGGTCATATTCATCCATAAGATAATTGACCAATATGGTATACTCAAAGTCGGTGGGGGCCCTCCAGCCTTCAGGGCACAACCCGCGGGGATCGGTTACTGCATACCAGTTATACAACTTCCCATAGGCATCCACCATCTCCTGTGGCGAGTCAATGCCTTTTATCTCTCCCAGTGGCGGTACGTGAGGATATATGGAGTATGCGCCTTCTGTAGTATCACGCCATTCATCGTCATCAAGACCTGTAACAATGGGATCCCCGTTATTGTAACGGGTGGTACGCAAATTCTCTGCAGTCCATTTACGGTCGTTAACCTCAATGATGCGGTAATGATTGCCATCAACATCGGTTATATGAGGATAATCCGGCCCACTATCCCCATTATCATCATCTTTGTCATTACATGAAGGGAATGCCATAACGGAAATGGCCAAAATCACTGACCATGAGAGGAATGTGTAAATTTTTGTTTTCATTTTCATCTGTTTAAAATTTTATATATTGCTTAATATCAGATATTTGCATTATAGACACCACAGCGAATCCCGAAGGGTCGGGACAGGTCCCGAAGGGTCGGGACAGGTCCCGAAGGGAAGACATGATTATAGCAAAGCGGTTCTCACAATCACAGAAAACCCTGAAGGGGTGACATGATTATTTCTTCGCCTCCTCGCATCATTTCCCGGCGCGCGC
>PWNQ01000053.1 GCA_003557725.1 Bacteroidales bacterium
GATGATTATTTCCTTACCGGAAAGCTCCCGCGCGCGCCCCTCTAACTCCCCTAAAGGGGAGGACCGGGCCAACCCGCGGCAGTTTGCGGTGAAGAAACGTTGGTGAGGCAACCATGCGCGACGGCCCTCCCCTTTAGGGGCCGGGGGCGCGCGCCGGGAAATGATGCGAGGAGGCGAAGAAATAATCATGTCACCCCTTCGGAACCTGGAATTGGCTTGTAGCTGCCTGTTTTCTATAATAAAGGGTAAAACGGCATAGGGCATGGGGCATAGGGCAGAGGGCAGAGTGCAGAGTTATTTGGCATTTTATCATAATGTCACCGCATATTATTCGTGCATTCGTGGCAACGAACAACGAACAAAATTTTAAACAGATGAAGTATATTATCATTTTAGCTGACGGGGCGGCAGATGAACCCATTGATTCATTGGGAGGTAAGACTCCCCTGATGGCTGCCCACACCCCGCATATGGATGCCTTGTGTGCCAAAAGCCGCTGCGGCAAACTTATAACCGTACCTTCAGACATGCCCCCGGGCAGTGAAATTGCAAACATGGCAGTGCTGGGTTACGACGTTAAAACGGTATATGAAGGGCGTGGCGTACTGGAAGCAGCCAGCATCGGAGTGGAAGTAAAAGAAGACGAAATGGCTATGCGCTGCAATCTGGTGTGTATTGAGGACGGTATAATAAAAAACCACTCTGCCGGGCACATTTCCAGCGAAGAAGCCGCCATATTGATCCGTGACCTGCAAAAAGAACTGGGCGGCAAAGGAGTAAGCTTTCATCCGGGCACCAGCTATCGCCACCTGCTGCTGGTCAATGGGGGTAATAAACACATCCACTGTACCCCACCCCATGATGTGCCGGGAACAGCATTTAAAGAAGTGCTGGTTAAAGCGAACCAGCCGGAAGCTGAGCCAACCCAAGAGCAACTCAATAACCTAATCATAAGATCACAGGAGATCCTGGAAAACCACCCGGTGAATAAGGCCCGTAAAGCGCGGGGTAAAGACCCGGCCAACTCCATCTGGATGTGGTCGCCCGGATATAAGCCCAAAATGAAAACCTTTAAAGAGCTATATGGTAAATCCGGAGCCATGATCTCGGCAGTTGACCTGCTCTATGGCATTGGCTCCTACGCCGGATTAAAACCTATCCACGTTGAAGGAGCCACCGGACTTTATGATACCAACTACGAAGGGAAAGCCAAAGCAGCAGTGGACGCACTACAGGAAGTGGATTTCGTTTACCTGCATATCGAAGCCAGCGACGAAGCCGGACATGAAGGAGATGTGGACCTGAAAATAAAAACCCTGGAATACCTGGACCAACGCGTGGTTAAATATATTATGGAAGAGACCGGCAAAATGAATGAAGAGGTGGCCATTGCCATTACACCAGACCACCCCACTCCATGCAACCTGAGAACGCATACCCATGAACCAGTGCCATTTATGATCTATAAGCCTGGAAATAAACCGGATAAAGTGCTAAAATACAACGAAACGGATACGAAAAAAGGTTACTACGAAACCCTGAAAGGAAATGAATTTATTAAAGCACTGTTCCATAGCCAATCACCTGATGTGGACAATGGTGATTAAGCATTAAACAAACCCGGTATAGCTAACGGAATAATTTGTATTTTTGCCACGCGCATCAATGATTCTGTGTAGTAGTGATTGTAAAAAGGAATTTTTTGATTATCCTGCTCTTATGCTCTTTGTTTTTAACAAACGGCCCCAGAGCAATTTATGGTTGTCCGGCAACAAGTCTTTTCGGTGCCCCCCGCCCCCATTATCCGGACACATTGAACCGCAAAGGACTGATGTGGGTAGCGGGCAGTCATGCCGCCATATATACCGGCAGCCTGCTTTACCTTAACCATATATGGTACAAGGACAGGGCACGGGTGCCGTTTCATTTCTATAACGACAATGCCGGTTATTTACAAATCGATAAATTTGGACATGCCACCACCGCCTTTGTGGAAAGTAAACTAAGCTATTACAGTTTGAGAAAAGTGGGCGTACCCAAAACCCGGGCCCTGATAGCGGGGGGTATGATGGGCTTTATGATGCAACTGCCCATAGAGATCTTTGACGGCCTGAACGAAGGATGGGGTTTTTCATGGGGCGATGTGGCCGCCAACACCTTTGGCAGTGCCCTTATGGCCAGCCAGGAATATTTCTTTGACGACCAGATTGTGCTTATGAAATTCTCCTTCTGGCCATCCCCCTACCAGGATATGGCCAACGGATACCTGGGAAACACCCCGCTTGAAGGACTCTCGGACGACTATAACGGACATACATACTGGTTCTCAGGAAATATCAACCGAATCCTAAACCGGCCAGCACTCCCCCACTGGCTTAACCTGGCCGTAGGATACAGCGCAGGAGGTATGTTTGGCGAATTTGAAAATATCAACCAATATAACGGCGTAACAATCCCTGAAACACAACGATACAGACAATTTTTTCTTTCCCTGGACGTGGACTGGACGAAAATCCCAACCAACTCCCTGTTCCTGGAAGCCCTGTTCAGAGGACTGAACATTATTAAAATCCCTTTCCCGGCCATACAATATAACAATAAAGGGGAATTCCATGGACACTGGCTGTACTTCTGAAAAACACCTGCGCACTACATTGAAAACTGATGAATTAATCCGGTCTAATATGGTCACAGTTGGTTCATTAACGGCTTTTTTGGGTCTTCAGCATATCCATTATGGTTAATATATTTTCTGGATCATGAGAACAATATTTTTCCTTTTATGTGTATTACTTTGCCGGTGGCTTCCGGCTCAGGATTTGGAATGGGCTTTTTTCAATCTTAGCCCCACCCTTAAGCCTCAACTTAGCGAAATCCGCAACCCATTGATAAAAACAGAAGTGGGCTTTATCAACAAGTTAGATAACAGTTATTTTGTTGACGAGTTCACCCATCGTCCCTTTGTGGAGTCAAACCTTGGGTTCCGCTTACCGCTTATATCCCTGAAAGACCATAGGAAAAGCGTAAAATGGGTCTCCAGCGGAGTATTGGGCAACAATGTGCTGGTAGACTTGTTTGGTCCACCCACTGCCGCCGTGATCAATACGGATTATTTTTTTGGCTTTCGGACCGGAGGGATAAAATATTTTGACCACCCCCTGGTGCGCAATGCAGGAATAATGGTGGTTCCCTATTTCCATGAAAGCGCCCACCTGGGAGATGAGTTTTCGCTGCATGGCTACCAAACGGTACCGGGGTTTAAACGGATCAATATTTCCTATGAAACCTGGGAGGTGGCGGCAGTGATCAACGACCCGGACACCCTAATTGGCAACCTGATCTCCCTGACTGCAGGAGTCCAGGGTCTGTGGAAACCAAATGAAGGATATTACTTTACCGACTCTCTGGAAGTGCAGGGAGCTTACGTCCCTGACTGTGAAAACCGGTTTGAGTTTTATGCACGGCTAAACCTTCAGCGAACGAGCGGGCTCTTTTGCTCTCCGCGATGGATAAACATATTGTCGGCAGAAGTAAGGAACAGAGCAAAGCTCAGCTATGACCCATCCATCCCGGAAACCAGAGCCTGGAACTATAACGTTTACTTTGGATGGATGCTGCAAACCAACAACCATAAAAACCCGGGATTGTTTCTGCGCTACTATAGCGGAATAATCCCCCACGGCCAATTCCGGAATACCGGCCAGTTCCGGTTTATAGGGGTCAGCCTGGTGTATTACTAGTAAATAAACCTTTATGTCCATCATGTTTGAATCGCACATCATCACTGATGGCGTGTATTATACGTGCCCCCCTGATAAGCACTAAAAGTTTATCCGCTTTTCTGTAATTACATGGTTCCGGTCCAGCAAGTACATTTCGGGTGTTCCAAACACATTATACCTTTCCACCAGCGGGTCATCCCAGCCCTTTTTAGCCCTTACATGGTGCCAGGAGGGCATAACCCTTTCCCCGGTTTTTACACTGGTTTCACTGGGGTCTACGGCCACTGCCACCACCTCAAACCCGGGGTTATCCTTTAGCCTATCATGCATTGCCGGCAGTTCCTGTTTACAGTAAGCACATCCGTCAGACCAGAACACCACAACTATGGTGTCGGCCTCAATGCTGTACAGGTCCATGGTTTCCCCCTGTCTGTCCCAGGAGATATTGGGTGCCCTGTTACCTGTTGCCATGCGTTTATAGCCCTCCATCCTTTTTTGGACATCCTGGTCACGGGTACCCGGGCAACCGGCCAGCCAGGTGGTATCCATGTGTACCATCACATCAAACCGCCCCTGGGCGTTCATCTGCTTCCACAAAAAGCCCCCCACGCGGGAAAGGGCCTCTTCCGGCATAAGCTGTTCCGAACCAAAAAGCCAGTCCACAGCATGTTTTATATCCTTCCGGCCATAAGCCAGCCATGACTGTACCCAGGCCTGATAATAGGGGCTCCTCCAAACAATGGGGTGAAACTGGTCGTCAGGAAAAAACTCTACAAAATCTTCATAACCAATATTATCCACCGGATCCGCCAGTTGTAACCGGATGGCATTGTACTTCATGGCAAGCAGTACCGCCCCCAGGCTGCCGGCACGGGCGATCTGATCCTGTACCTGTGGCCCCAAAGCACCCTGGCGCTTCTCTATAGCCTGATAAAAAGAGCTTTCAGTAAAAGGATAGTTATTCAAAAGATGTGCATATGTGTTTTTCAACTTTAAGATACTATCCAATACCCCGGAAAGGGTAGCAAAATCTCTATTCTGTTTATCATAAAAAGAAGCCCGCATCCTATGTTGTGCATCTGCCGTAATATCCACCTCAACAGTATCCCCTAAAAAAATAAACGCTGTGGAGTACACGGGAGTTTCTTTAACAAAAATCTGCATCTCGGCCAGTTGGACATGGTCAGATAATGGGCCCTGATCAGACTCCATAAAGTGATATTGTTTGACCTTTACCCGGGGCCGGGCATCCCAATAGCCTCTGAAGTTCACTTCTAGCAACCCGCTGGTTACCGTATACTTTATAGTGTTATCCACAGGCATCGAGGCCCTTTGCTCATTTCTTTCCTGCAGCTTTTGATAGTTTTCCTGCAATTGCCTTTTCTGATCCTGCATTTGTTTTTCAAGAGGCTTTTCCAGCCACTCCAGAAAGTCAACCGGATTATTTGTTGAGTAGGCCAATTCGCCGTATATTTGATGATAACAGCAAGCCATCTGCTCTGCATCACCCTCTTTTGCAGGGTCAAAATCAATAATATAATAGTCGGAAAAGGCCAGGTTCCGACCCAGGGCCATTAGGTATGAGTTACTCACATTCCCGGGGTCACGAAGAATAAAAACCGGTGTGTTGGGATAAGCTTCCCGGGCCGTACGTAATTGTGTAATGAGATAGATCAGGTTATAAGGGCTTTCCTGACGGGCAACCATTAGAATTTTATTACCGGTAAAAGAGGCAAAGGGCCTGTTTGTGGGGGAAAGCCCGGACGACAATACCCGGTGGCCGGCAGTGAGAACGGGCATTTCCCATTGCTGCGCCGCTTCATAACCATATACCTCCCTGAAGTGCCTGAAAAATGGCTCCGCCATGGAAACGATCCCCCTTTGATAATAATGGGCCGCATACATATTTATAAAATCCTGCTGCTTTGTTTCACTCCATGTATGGGCATTCAGGCTTTCCATATGCTGCTCTGCCGCCTGGATCACAAAATGCAAAAGGCTATCCTTAAACCATATGGACTGAGACTCATAACTATTTACAATACACTGTGCAATATCATTATTAAGCTCATAATAATTTTCAAATATGGATGAATAGGTGGCCACATGTTCAAACAATGCTTTCTCATATTTCTCAAGTTCCGGGATATTACGTGCGGTGTAGCAAAGGTTGATCAGCCTCCGGGCTTCATAACCAACATAATGGATTGAATCATATTGTTTTTTAATCTCCTGAGAGGCTTCTGCATAAGCATCTTTTACCCTTGCCAGTTCCCGGTCTATGATCATACTGTCTGAAGGCAACAACTGACGGGTCTGGTAAAGCATTCCAACCGCTTCCCTAAAGCGGGTATGCTGGTGACTGGAGATACTGTCCTGAGCCAATACCTGAGGCTGTGACTCCTGACCACCAGACACGATCCTTCCCAAAAAACTGCCTGCCAAAAGATCACAGGACTTCCCAATAATATTACAACCGGAACATCCAACACAATTTACCAGAAAAAAAACCACAGCAAGTAAGACAGGCATTTTCATAACAACAGAATTAAGCTTAGAGTTTCCGCACAAAAATATTAAAATTGATATTACATACTGCCGTCTGAAAGGGAGACATATTGTTTTCACCGAATGCCCACAGGGGATAACAAATAATTATCCAGCTGAAATCCAACCATGAGCCCAGTCTAAAAACACACATTTTTCACATCCGCTGAAAATCAAAAGTAACCTTTTTAGATTGGACTCAACCATCAAAACAATATTAATAACTGTTTTTCAGTGGTTTCATCATTTAATACCCGGAAGAAAAATCGCTGAAAACCGGGCCTTTAATGGCCGGGCTCAGTATTTCATCAAAGCCGGTAATTGGCAACCTTTAAGTTAATCCTGCACGCACCGTACGGAGTATCCGCTTTTTTTTGAGGAGCTTTCATCTCTCATGATATATGCAAAGTGCCTAAATATCAATCGCTGCCATGCATGAACGCCATCCACTTGTGTTGCAGTCCAGAAGCCTGCACCGTCTCCCGGAGCAGAAAAAGCCCCCTGGTCATCCCTTACTCCTGCGGGCCGTGCATTAAAGTTACTGCTTCCAAAGCTGGCATTACTCACCAGGGGCCCCGACGACCACAGTCCACTGCTTCCGGCCAGCTTGCTTCCCTGGTTGGTTCCCCTGAAACCGGTAGAGTTGGCGTCGGAAACAGACATGCCCAGCTCCATTTCCAGTTCTTTCCACTCATCATCGCTGGGCAAATGCCATCCGGAAGGACAAGCGCCCTGTACACCACTGGGATTGGTATGACTGCTGCTGCTGCCATCCATAGCCGCCCACCAGTTATAATGCACGCCATAGGTGCCATAATTGGCATGTGACAAAGCAGCCGATACATCATTGCCATCATACCCATTGACTCCATATGCGGGCTGCTGACTGTTTCCGGCCGAAACAAAGGAAGAAGTATTATGTACCTGTGGCAAGTATTTTAAGTTCTCTGCCATCCAGCACTGATTGCCAATCTGAACCGTAGCATACTGATTGCCATCCCGGGAATCTACAAACATATCCCCACACACAAAAGCAGTATCACAGCCAATATCAAAGAAGTAGTCTTCATCACCGCCGGGGCTGTCAGTGATCATATCCATATTCCCGGACACATAGCCCGTAAATTTAAGCGTATCTCCAATGGCATAAACGAAAGTGCCTCGATTTTTCATCGGTAAAGACCCACTGCCCTTTCTCACCTTCGGCAACATCCACTCATATTGCAGCACCGGCCTTTCCTGACCAGAAGCACCCACACGGACCACTTTACGGTAGTAACGATCCCCGGAAGCCTCCACAGATAATAAATACATCCCGGAAGCACCGGAAGAAAAAGAAAAGCGATGAGCACCATGGGCAAGCTGAGAGCCATAACCCGCTAAACGCCGGCCACTTAGATCATAAACAGATAACTCTACCGGAATACCCCCATCGATAACAAATAAATCAAAATGCACCTGACCCTCAAATGGATTGGGATAACCTTTTGACAAATACAACCCCTCACCACCACCCGGAGCGTAATCAACATGAGTGAAGTCAAAGGATAATACGGTATCATTCCAGTGTAAAGTGGTGTCCCCAGGTTGGGAAATGTTCTCAATAATAACGCTGTCCAATGGAGCATACTCACACTGGTAATGCGCGGTGAAGGAAAGATTTACCTGCAGAGCCTGGGGAAAAAGTGCCCCGGAAAGCAGGAAAACAACGGATAAAAGTGTTAGTTTTTTCATAATGGTTATCTTTTAGGTTAATATCAACTGATCGTAAATGACTACGAACGGAAATGACCCAAACAGCCACCCGGGTTCCTGTTGTTTCTTCAAACGGCAAATATACAAAATCCCCCGGGAAAATCCAAATTTTATGTGATTATCTTTTTCTTGTTTTCAGCACTTTTTTGGGACACCCACTTAAATAGTTGAATATCACTATTATTTTTTTATTTTTGGGTGTCCCGATTTTTTTACTATGTTTCTTCGAAAGAAAATTAATTCGTCTGGAAGCACTTCTGTTCAGGTAATACAGAAGATCAGAGGAAAGTATAAAGTTGTAAAAACAATAGGTTGCGCCACAACACAGCGCAAAATTGATAACCTTTTTCATTTGGCAAAACAAGAGATGGAAAATGTGTTAGCCCGGTAATGGTTAGGACTGGATTAGTGATAATATACACTAATTTCCCAGATATGGGCAAGCCCGGTCTATAATGCATATTATTGATTTCCATCCGTTTCTCCTGGGGATTCTAAA